>JAFLDH010000099.1 GCA_017302505.1 Burkholderiales bacterium | reverse complement strand
GTGCCCGCGCCAGCGTCCGCAGCGCAGTCACCTGCACCGCCCGCGCCGCCCGCGGCGCCTGTGGTCGCAGCGGCGCCCGCAGCATCCGACAGCGCGGCCACGGCACGCGACAGCGAGCAGGTGGTCTGGATCTGGCCGGCCAGCGGGCCGGTGCTGGCCGGCTTCGATGAAGGCCGCAACAAGGGCTTGTCCATTGGCGGCAAGGCCGGTGATCCGGTGGTGGCCTCGGCCGATGGACGGGTGGTCTATGCGGGCTCTTCGTTGCGCGGCTATGGCAACCTGGTCATCGTCAAGCACAGTGACGTGTTCCTGACGGCCTACGCACACAACCAGGCGCTGCTGGTCAAGGAAGACCAGGCCGTGCGCCGCGGCCAGAAGATTGCCGAAATGGGCAGCACCGACGCCGAACGCGTGCAACTGCACTTCGAGATCCGCCGCCAGGGCAAGCCGGTCGACCCCACCAAGCTGCTGCCGCCGCGCTGACGCGCTGCAAGCGTTTTCGAGACGCGCATTCGCGGGGTATGACGGCCGCCCACTGTGGGCATGCCTTGGGCTTCTAGCGTTTTCCTCAGGTGTGAGCCCACTAAGTGGCCGCTAGCATCGCGCCTCGCGTCCGCAGCCCCATCGCCCCCCAGTGCAATTCGTCCAGTTGATCATCAGTGGTGCCGCACAGGGCTGCATCTACGGCCTTATCGCGCTGGGCTTCGTGCTGATCTACAAGGCCACCGAGACCGTCACCTTTGCCCAGGGCGACCTGATGATGCTGGGCGCCTTCGGCGGCCTGGTGTTGATGACGATGCTGGGCTTTCCGTTCTGGATCGCCGTGCTCAGCGCCATTGCGGCGATGGCGGTTTTTGGCGTGCTGGTCGAACGCATCGTCATTCGTCCGGTGCTGGGGCAGCCGGCGTTCTCGATCGTCATGCTGACCATCGGCATCGCCTACATCGTGCGCGGCCTGATCACGATGGTGCCGGTCATCGGCACCGAGACGCACACGCTGCCGGTGCCCTACAAGGACCAGACGCTTCGCCTGGGTGAACTGGTGCTGGCCTACGAGCAGCTGGTGGTCATCGGTGCCACTGCGGTGCTGTGCCTGGGGCTGTACGCGCTGTTCCGCTACAGCAAGATCGGCATCGCCATGCAGGCCTCCTCGCAGAACCAGATCGCGGCCTACTACATGGGCATTCCGGTGCAGCGCCTGAATGGCCTGGTGTGGGGCCTGGCGGCGGCGGTGGCGGCCATCGCCGGGCTGTTGCTGGCACCGATCACTTTCGTGCATGCCAACATGGGCTTCATCGGGCTGAAGGCCTTTCCTGCGGCGGTGGTGGGCGGCTTCGGCAGCCTGCCCGGTGCGATCGTCGGCGGGCTGATCATCGGCATCGTCGAAAGCCTGTCGGGCTTCTACCTGCCCGAAGGCTTCAAGGACATCGCGCCCTACATCGTGGTGCTGGTCATGCTGATGATCAAGCCGAACGGGCTGTTCGGCGAGAAGCTGCGCAAGAAAGTCTGAGAGTCGGCACCGATGCGCTTCATCTTCAAGACCGATTACGAGCAGGACATCCGCGTCGTCAAGCACGGCGGCCAGGCCTTCTGGTACAGCGTGCTGGGTCTGTTCCTGCTGGCTGCGCCTTGGCTGGTGTCCGAGTACATGCTGGCGCAGTTGGTGTTCGTGCTGATCTATGCGGTGGTGGGCCTGGGGCTGATGCTGCTGGCCGGCTTCACCGGGCAGTTCTCGATCGGCCATGCCGCCTTCCTGGGCGTGGGTGCGTACACGCAGGCGGTGCTGACGAACGCCGGCTGGCCCTTCCCCTTGGCGCTGGCCTGCTCGGCCGGGCTATCGGCCATTGTGGGCATCGTCATCGGCGTTCCCGCGCTGCGCGTCAAGGGCATCTACCTGGGCATTGCCACGCTGGCCTTCGGCTTCATCGTCGAGGAGGGCATGGCGCGCTGGGAGTCGGTGACCGGTGGCAATGCCGGCCTGCACGTCAAGTCGCCGGCGATGTTCGGCTGGGTGCTGGACGGCAGCACCGAGTTCTACTTCCTGTGCCTTGTGGTGGTGGTGGTGTGCACCCTGGCGCTGATCAACCTGCTGCGTTCGCCCACCGGCCGCGCCTTCGTGGCCATCCGCGATTCGGAGGTCTCGGCCCAGAGCATGGGCATCCACCTGGCGCGCTACAAGACCATGTCCTTTGCGCTCTCTGCCGCCTTCGCCGGGGTGGGTGGCGCGCTGTACGCGCACAAGATCAAGTTCCTGTCGCCCGAGCAGTTCAGCATCATCCAGTCGATCGATCTGCTGCTGATGATCGTCGTCGGCGGCCTGGGCTCGATCCACGGCGTGTTCCTCGGGGCCATCTTCCTGATCACCATGCCGCAGCTGATCGCGATGGGCAAGGATTACCTGCCCGAATCGGTGGGGCAGTCGCCGGGCCTGCAGGCGGTGGTCTATGGCGTGGTGCTGGTGGCCTTCGTGCTGTTCGAGCCGCACGGCCTGTATGGCCGCTGGCTGAAGATCCGCACCTACCTGCAGATGTTCCCGTTCTACCGCGCGGGCATGTTCCGGCGGCAGAAGTCCTTCCAGAAGTCGGACCGGCTGAAATGAGCGGCCCTCTGCTCAGCGCCCGCGACCTGACTGTCAAGTTCGGCGGCCTGGTGGCCGTCAACAAGGTCAGCTTCGACGTGCAGCATGGCGACGTGTTCACCATCATCGGCCCCAACGGTGCCGGCAAGACGACGGTGTTCAACCTGATCAGCCGAATCTACCAGCCCACCGCCGGCAGCATCACCTACGATGGCGAGGACCTGGTGGCCCAGCCGGCGCATGCGGTGGCCGCCCGCGGCATTGCGCGCACCTTCCAGAACATCGAGTTGTTCGAGTTCGCCAGCGTGCTGCAGAACCTGCTGATCGGCACCCACACCCACCGGCGCACCAGCCTGTGGCAGGACATCCTGTTCACCGGCGCGGTGCGCCGGGCCGAAGTACATGCCCGGCGCAAGGCCGAGGAGGTGATCGAGTTCCTCGACCTGCAGCGCTACCGCGACATGATGGTCGCCGGTCTGCCCTACGGCGTGCGCAAAGTGGTGGAACTGGCCCGCGCGCTGTGCTGCGAGCCGAAGCTGCTGCTGCTGGACGAGCCGTCCTCCGGCCTGAACACCGAAGAGACCGACGACATGGCCTGGTGGATCCAGGACATCCAGCGCGACCTGGGCATCACCGTGCTGATGGTCGAGCACGACATGAGCCTGGTGTCCAAGGTGTCGGATCGCGTGCTGGCAATGAACCAGGGCGAGGTGCTGGCGCTGGGCACGCCGGAGGAGGTGCAGGCGCACCCGGGCGTGATCGAGGCCTATCTCGGCAGCACCGACGATCTGAGCTCGCTGCGCAGGAGTGTGGCATGAGCGCCGCTCGCGAAGACGATGTCATCCTGGCGCTGGCCAACGTCGAGAGCTCCTATGGCCCGATCAAGGCCATCCGCGGCGTCAGCCTCAAGGTGCGCCGCGGCGAGATCGTCACCGTGCTGGGCAGCAACGGCGCCGGCAAGAGCACGATTCTGAAGACTATCTCCGGCATCATCGATCCGAACCGCGGCACGGTCAGCTTCAAGGGCCAGAACATCACGGCCATGGACCCTTCGGCCATCGTGCGCATGGGCATCAGCCACGTGCCGGAAGGCCGCGAGGTGTTTCCGCTGCTGTCGGTGCGCGACAACCTGCTGATGGGGGCCTTCACCCGGCACGATCGGGATGCTGTGGCGCGCGACATCGAGATGGCCTACGGCTACTTTCCGATCCTGAAGGAGCGGGCCACGCAGGACGCCGGCTTGCTGTCCGGGGGCCAGCAGCAGATGCTGGCCATCTCGCGCGCGCTGATGGCCGCGCCCGAGCTGATGCTGCTGGACGAGCCCAGCCTGGGTCTGTCGCCGAAGCTGACGCGCGAGATCTTCGAGATCGTCGTGCGCATCAACCGCGAGCGCGGCACGACCATGCTGCTGGTCGAGCAGAACGCCAACATGGCGCTCAACGTGGCCGACCATGGCTATGTGCTGGAGACCGGCCGCATCGTCATGGACGACACCTGCGCCGCGCTGCGCGAGAAAGAGGACATCAAGGAGTTCTACCTCGGCAAGAAGGACACCGGCGTTCGTGGTGAGCGCCGCTGGAAGAAGAAGAAGACCTGGCGATGAGCACCGCAGTGAAAGACCCGCACCGCATCGTCACCGGCGAGGAATTCGGCTATCGGCCGGAGGTGCTGCCCTACCGCTCGATCCCCGAACTGTTTCGCCTGCGCGTCAAGGAGCTCGGCGACGCGACGATGATGCGCCAGAAGGAACTCGGCATCTGGCATGCCTACAGCTGGAACGATGTGGCGCGCATCGTCGACGAGATCGGCGCCGGCCTGGTGAGCCTGGGCTTCGAGCCTGGCGAGGTGGCCTCGGTGCTGGCCAACACCTGCCGCGAATGGGTGTGGTGCGACCTGGCCGTGCAAAGCGCCGGCGGCGTGTGCAACGGCATCTACCCCACCGACGCGGCGCCGCAGGTGGAGTACCTGTGCGGCGATTCGCGCAGCGTCTACCTGTTCGTCGAGAACGACGAGCAACTGGACAAGTACCTGGAGGTCGCCGACCACCTGCCGATAGTGCGGCGCGTGATCGTCTTCGACATGGAGGGCCTGCAGTCCTTCAGCGACCCGCGCGTCATCAGCCTGGACCAGTTGCGCGAGCTGGGGCGTGAGTACCTGAAGGGCCAACCGAACGTGCTGGCCGAGCGAAGCGCGGCGCGCGACCCGGGCGATGTAGCGGTGCTGGTCTATACCTCGGGCACCACTGGCAAGCCCAAAGGCGCGATGATCAGCCAGAACAACATCGTGTCGGTGCTGTCGGCGCTGTCGGCCACGCTGTTCGAGGGTGTCGATCGCGGCGGCGAGCGTATCGCCTTCCTGCCGCTGTGCCATATCGCCGAGCGCATGATCGGCGCCTTCATCCCGCTGGAACGCGCCTCGGTGGTGAACTACGTCGAGAACCCGGAGACGGTGTTCGAGAACCTGCGCGAGGTGCGGCCGCACCTTTTCTTCGCCGTGCCGCGGGTGTGGGAGAAGATCTATTCGCAGGTGTCGATCGCGCTCAGCGAGGCCGACAAGATCCAGCGCGCGGCCTACGGCCTGGCGTTCCAGATCGGCGGCGAGATGGCGCAGTGCACGCTCGAGCAGCGCGAGCCGCCGGCGGGCCTGAAGCTGCGCTACAAGCTGGCGCGCTGGCTGGTGCTGGACAACGTCAAGCGCATGACCGGCATGGACCGCGTCGAAGTCGGCATGACCGGCGCGGCGCCGATTTCGGCCGATCTGATCCGCTGGTACCTGTCGCTGGGCATCCCGCTGCGCGAAGGCTGGGGCATGACCGAGACCTGTGGCGGTGGCACCATCACGCCGCGCCGCGGCATGCGGCCTGGCAGCATCGGTCGGCCAGGGCCGGGCATCGAGATGCGCATTGCCGAAGGCAGCAACGAAATCCTGCTGCGCGGCCCGAACGTCATCATGGGCTACCTGAACCTGCCCGAGAAGACGGCCGAAACCATCGACGCCGAAGGCTGGCTGCACACCGGCGACGTGGGCCGGGTCGACGACGACGGCTACTTCTACATCACCGACCGGATGAAGGACATCATCATCACGGCCGGCGGCAAGAACATCACGCCCAGCGAGATCGAGAACGAGCTGAAGTTCTCGTCCTACATCACCGACGCGGTGGTCATCGGCGACAAGCGGCCTTACCTGGTGGTGCTGGTGATGATCGACCAGGAGAACGTCGAGAAGTTCGCGCAGGACCGCGACATCCCGTTCAGCAACTACGCCAGCCTGACGCAGGCCAAGGAAGTGCAGGATCTGATCCAGGCCGAGCTGGATCGCGTCAACACCAAGTTCGCGCGCGTCGAGCAGGTGAAGAAGTTCTACCTGCTGCAGAACCAGCTCACGGCCGAGGACGAGGAACTGACGCCGACCATGAAGCTGAAGCGCAAGCTGGTCGAGAAGAAATACGCCGAGGCCATCGAGGCCATGTACCGTTGAACCCCACCTGTAGAGAGAGAGCGACACGATGAAAGCGATGTTCTCCGCCCTGGCTACCGCCGTCGCGCTGCTGGCCGGTGCCGCACCGGCCCTGGCCCAGCAGGGCGTCAGCAAGAACGAGATCCTCGTTGGCTCGATCCTCGACATGTCAGGGCCGCTGGCGTCTTACGGCAAGGCGGTGCGCCAGGGCATGTTGCTGCGCGCCGAGGAGACCAACGAACAGGGCGGCATCCACGGCCGCAAGATCAAGCTGGTGGTCGAGGACGACGGCTACGACCCGAAGAAGGCGGTGCTGGCGGCGCAGAAACTGGTCAACCAGGACAAGGTGTTCATCGTCGTCGGCCACATCGGCACCGCGCAGAACAACGCGGCCATGCCGGTGCAGTTCGAGAAGAACATCATCAACTTCCTGCCGATCACCGCCGCGCGCGAGATGTACGAGCCCTTCAACCGGCTCAAGTACTCCTTTGCGGTGACCTACTACGACCAGATGCGGACCTGGTTGCCCAAGCTGGTGAAGGAGAAGGGCGTCAAGAAGGTCTGCGCGATCTACCAGGACGACGAGTTCGGCCTGGAAGTGGTGCGTGGCGCCGAGGCCGGCCTGAAGACGATGAACCTGGATCTCACCGAAAAGTCGTCCTTCAAGCGTGGGGCCACCGATTTCTCGTCGCAAGTGGCGCGCAACAAGGCCGCCGGCTGCGAGATGGTGGTGCTGGGCACCATCATCCGCGAGACCATCGGCACCATCGGCGAATCGCGCAAGACCGGCTTCAACCCGATCTTCGTCGGCACCTCGGCGGCCTACACCGAACTGATCCACAAGCTGGGCGGCAAGGCGATGGACGGCCTGTATGCCACGATGACGGCGCAGATTCCCTATCCGGACGAGCCGTCACAGCCGCTGCGCTTCTGGGCCACCAAGTACAAGACCAAGTTCAACGACGACCCGACGCTGTTCTCGGCCTACGGCTACCTGGTGATGGACTACTTCATCCAGGCCGCGGCGAAGGCGGGCCCCAACCTCAGCACCGACAGCTTCATCAAGGTGATGGATTCGATGAGCTATCCGACCGACATCTTCGGCAGCCCGCCCGCCACCTTCACCGCCACCAAGCGCCTGGGCAGTGATGCCTCGCGGCTGTCGCAGATCGTCGACGGCAAGTGGAAGGTCATCGCCGACTACGCCAAGCCCTGAAGCCACGCTTTCCGCTGCACCCCGACCCCACCAAGGAGACCGATGATGAAACCGCTACTTGCCGTGTTTGCCGCCTCACTGGCCGTCGTGTCCACGGCCGGCCAGGCCCAGCAGGGCGTGACCAAGGACGAGATCCTGGTCGGCTCGATCCAGGACCTGTCCGGGCCGATCGCCGCCTACGGCAAGGCGGTGCGCCAGGGCATGCTGCTGCGCGTGGAAGAGGCCAACGAACAAGGCGGTGTGCATGGCCGCAAGCTGAAGCTGCTGGTCGAGGACGACGGCTACGACCCGAAGAAGGCCGTGCTGGCCGCGCAGAAGCTGGTGAACCAGGACAAGGTGTTCATCGTTGCCGCGCACACTGGCACCGCGCAGAACAACGCGTCGATGCCGATCCAGTTCGAGAAGAACATCATCAACTTCTTCCCGGTGACCGCAGCGCGTGAGATGTACGAACCGCTGAACCGGCTGAAGTACTCCTTCGCGGTGACCTACTACGACCAGATGCGCACCTGGCTGCCGAAGATGGTCAAGGAGAAGAACGCCAAGAAGGTCTGCACCATCTACCAGGACGATGAATTCGGCCTGGAGGTGATGCGCGGCGCCGAAGCCGGCCTGAAGACGCTGAACATGGAGTTCACCGAGAAGACCTCGTACAAGCGCGGCGCCACCGACTTCTCGTCGCAGGTGGCCAAGATGAAGGGCTCGGGCTGCGACCTGGTGGTGCTGGGCACCATCATCCGCGAGACGCTGGGCACCATCGGCGAGGCGCGCAAGACCGGCTTCAACCCCACCTTCCTGGGTTCCAGCGCGGCCTACACCTACCTGATCCACCGCCTGGGCGGCAAGCCGATGGACGGCCTGTACGCCACGATGACGGCGCAGGAGCCGTACCTGGACGAGGCCTCGCAGCCGCTGCGCTTCTGGGCCACCAAGTACAAGACCCGCTTCAATGAAGACCCGAACGTGTTCTCGGCCTACGGCTACCTGATCCTGGACGCCTTCATCAAGGGCGCGACCAAGGCGGGCCCCAACCTGACCACCGACAGCTTCATCAAGGCGATGGATTCGATGACCATCCCGCCGGACATCTTCGGCAGCCCGGAGGCCACTTTCACCGCCACCAAGCGGCTGGGCAGCGATGCCTCGCGCCTGTCGCAGATCGTCGATGGCAAGTGGAAGGTGGTGGCCGACTACGCCAAGCCCTGAACCTCTCCTGACCGCCATGCGACGGCCGCCTTCGGGCGGCCGTCGTGCTTCTGGGTGCCCCGGATAATCGCCGGACATGACGACGGACGATTGGTTGACTATCGACGCGCTCGATCTCGAGGCGCAGGGCGTGGCGCGGCGCGCCGATGGCAAGGTGGTGTTCATCGAAGGCGCTCTGCCCGGCGAGCAGGTGCGCTGCAGCGTCGGCCGCCGCAAGAACAACTGGGAGCAGGGCACGCTGATCGATCTGCGGCGCGAGAGCGCGCAGCGCGTGACGCCGGCCTGTCCGCACTTCGGGCTGCATGCCGGCGCCTGCGGCGGCTGCAAGATGCAGCATCTGCATCCGCTGGCGCAGGTGGCCATCAAGCAGCGTGTGCTGGAAGACAACCTGTGGCACCTGGCCAAGCTGCGGCCCGAGCAGGTACTGGCACCCATCGTCGGGCCGGCCTGGGGCTACCGGCACCGCGCCCGGCTGTCGGTGCGCCATGTGGCGAAGAAGGGCACGGTGCTGGTCGGCTTCCACGAGCGCAAGTCGCGCTATGTGGCCGACATGCAGGTCTGCCCGGTGCTGCCGCCGCGGGTCAGCGCGATGTTGATGCCGTTGCGCGAGCTGATCGGTGCGATGGACCAGCGCGACCGGCTGCCGCAGATCGAGCTGGCGATGGGCGACGAGGTGGTGGCGCTGGTGCTGCGCCATCTGGAGCCGCTGACCGAAGCCGACCTGCAGCGCCTGCGCAATTTTGCTGCCCTGCATGGCGTGCAGTGGTGGCTGCAGCCCAAGGGCCCGGACAGCGTGCAGCGGCTCGATGAAGGCGGGCCCGAGCTGGCCTATGCGCTGCCGGAGTTCGGCGTGCGCATGCCCTTCCAGCCCACCGACTTCACGCAGGTGAATGCCGCCATCAACCGGGTGCTGGTGGTGCGCGCGCTGCAACTGCTGCAGGTGCAGGCCGGCGATCGGGTGATCGACTGGTTCTGCGGGCTGGGCAACTTCAGCCTGCCGCTGGCCACCCAGGCGGCGCAGGTGCTGGGCATCGAAGGCAGCGAGGCGCTGGTGCAGCGCGCCCGTGACAACGCCGTGCGCAACGGCCTGGCGGCCAAGATGCGCTTCGAGGCGCGCGACCTGTTCACGCTGAGTGCCACAGACCTGGTGGCGCAGGGCCCGGCCGATCGCTGGCTGGTGGACCCGCCGCGCGAGGGTGCCTTTGCGCTGGCCAAGGCATTGGCCGAAGTGCATGCCGCGCCGGTGCCGGGGTGGACGCCGCCGCGGCGCATCGTCTACGTCAGCTGCAACCCGGCCACGCTGGCCCGTGACGCCGGTCTGCTGGTGCACCAGGCGGGTTACCGTTGCACGCATGCCGGCGTGGTGAACATGTTCCCGCACACTGCGCACGTTGAAAGCATCGCGGTCTTCGACCGCGATGCTTCGGCGTAGGGTCATATCGCGCAGCGATGTGAGCCGGAGCCAAAGCGCGCGGGTCTTCGACAGGGCGGAGGGGTAAGCCCTAGGCAGCTGGTTGGTCACGTTCGTTACCATCTGTCGGAGCCTTGAAGGAGCTTCGCCATGCACGCTGCCTACACCTACCAAGCCGCCGGCCGGGTGCATGTGTTCGATGCCAGCCCGATGCCGTGGCAGGAGACGCCCGAACCTGGCCTGCGGCTGAAGCCGGTGCGCTACGACGACGCGCAGGGCGGCTTCCTGGGCCTGGTCAGCTTCGCGCCGCTGGCCCGCAGCGGGCTGCACCAGCATCGCGGTGTGGCCACCAGCTTCGTGCTCGACGGCAGCCTGACCGACTTTGCCGGCCCGATCGGCCTGCACCAGGCCGGCATCAACCTGTGCGGCGCCACCCACGACGCCATCGCCTACCAGCAGACGCTGCTGGTGTCGCGGCTGGAAGGGCCTGTGGCCTACCCCAATAGCCGCGGCCCGCTGACGGGGTTGCACGCCGGCTCGCGCCACGACGATTTCGACAACCCGGCACCCGAAGCCTCGCCCGACCTGAACGTCGACGTCGACCGGCTGGTGCCGCAGCAGACCGGCATCCGCGGCATCGTGCGCCAGACCATCTTTGACTATGCCGGCACCGGCAGCGCGCACCGCTTCGTGCAGCTGGCGCTGGCGCCGGGCGCGGTCTGCCCCGCCTGGCGCTGCACCCGGCTGACCGAGCTGTGGATCCGTGGCGGGCTGCTGCAGATCGATGACCGAGTGGCGCACGGCAACTGCTTCGTGGTCATCGAACCCGGCGCCGAGGTGCGCATGGCCTCGCCCTACGGCGTGCGCCTGCTGGCCTGGGCCGAAGGCGCGGAAGAATGGCTGGAGCCCACCGCGCTGGACCGCGCGCGGGCGCAGCGGCCCAGCCTATTCGGCTTCTGAGAGCTTGCCCAGCAGCTTGTCGATGGTCTGCTCGAAGCGCGCCAGTTCGGCCGCGTCGATGCCGCCGAAGAGTTGCGCCTCGCGCTTCTTGGCCGGCGCGCCGATGGTCTCGAAGACGCGGCGGCCTTGTTCGTTCAGCCACAGCAGCGTGCGCCGCGCGTCGGCGGCGTCGGGCCGCTTGTCCAGCCGGCCCTGACGCGACAGCGCCGCGATGGCGCGGCTGACGCTCATCTTGTCTAGGCCGGTGCCCAGCACCACGTCGCTGGCCGCCACGCCGGGGTGGCTGGCCAGCACCACCATCACCCGCCATTCGTTCAGCGACAGCTGGTGCGTGCGTGCCAGCGTCTCGACGAAGGGGCGCGCGGTGAGGTTCACCACGCGCACCAGCTTGAAGAACAGCGAGCTGTCCACCGGCAGGGCCGCGGCCCTGCGGCGCGCAGGGCTACCTTGGTGACCTGCGGGCTGCGCCCTCCGGTGTTCGCCCTTGGGGCGGCCCGGCGGGCTCACGACTTGCCGCGCGACTGCTCGACCACCTGCTCGATCTTGCTCACCAGCGCGGCATTGGTGGCCACCTTCCAGCGCGCATAGACGCGTCGGCAGGCGATGCGCCACTGCTCGGCTTCGGCGGGGTTGGGCAGGTGCACGTCGACGCCCAGCGCGCGCACGCGCTCCACGTCCTCGGCATAGAGCTTGCGCACCAGCGCGATCTGCTGCTTGGCGGCGTCCTGCGCGCACTCGCGCACGATCTTCTGGTCGGCCGGCGTCCACGAGGCCCATACCGGGCCCGCGATGGCGAACAGCAGGATGTCGTTGGAGTAGTTCCACTTGGTCACGTACTTCTGGCCCAGCGTGTTGATCTTGGCGGCCAGGAACACTTCCAGCGGGTTCTCCTGCGAATCCACCGCGCCGGAGGCCAGGGCGGGCTGCGCATCGGCCCAGCTCATGAAGGTGGGGTTGGCGCCCATGCCGGTCATGATCTCGCCGTACATCGGGCTGCCCACCACGCGTACCTTCAGGCCCTTCAGGTCGTCGGGCTTGATCAGCGGTCGCTTGCTGTTGCTGATCTGCCGGTAGCCGGTTTCGCCAATCGACAGCGGCTCGGCGCCGGCCTTGCGCACCAGGTCGAAGTAGTCGTTGACCACGCCGGGGTTGTTGATCACCGCGTCGTAGGCCTTGTGGTCGGGCAGCAGGAAGGGCAACGTGAACACGCCCAGCTGCGGCACCGTGCCGGTCCAGTTGATTGGCGCGCCGCACAGCACGTCGATGATGCCTTGGCGCATGGCCGCGAACTCGCGGTCCTGCTGGCCCTGCACCAGGCTGGCGCCGGGGTACTGTTTGATATTGATGCGCCCGTTCGTGCGCTCGCGCACCAGCGTCAGGAAGATCTCGCCGCCCTTGCCCCAGGCAAAAGCCGGCGGCACCACCGTGCTCATCTTGTACTCGGCCTTGTAGGCGCCTTGCGCATGGGCGAAGCGCGGCAGCGCGATGGCGGCGGCGCTGCCGCCGGCGAACTTGATCAGGTCACGACGTTGCATCAGGGGTCTCCTTGGGGGTGGGTGGAATCAATAGCCCAGCGAACGCGGCAACCACAGGGCGATCTGCGGGAACAAGGCCACTGCCGCAGTGGCCAGCAAGAAACTCAGCACCAGCCAGCCGACATGCGGCAGCGTGGACTCGATGCGCACCTGCGCCAGCCGGCAGGCCACCAGCAGGTTCACCGCCATCGGCGGCGTGAACTGGCCGATGGCCACCACCATCGTCAGCAGCACGCCGAACCAGACCGGGTCCCACTGGAAGGCCAGCATCAGCGGATAGAGCAGCGGCAGGAAGATCAGGAAGATCGACACGCCGTCGAGGAACATGCCGACGATGATCAGCAGGCCCAGCAGCACGGTCAGCGCGCCGGCGCTGCCGATGCCGCTAGCCTGCACTGCCCGGACCAGCGGGTCGGCCAGGCCCAGCGTGTTGACCGAATAGGCAAAGATGCCGGCCAGCGCCATGACGATCATGATCACCGCCGAGGTCTCGGTGGCATCGCGGAAGATCTCGTACAGGTCGCCGAAGCCGATCGTGCGGTGGATCACCATGCCCACCAGCAGGCCGTAGACGGCGGCCACCGCCGCGGCCTCGGTAGGCGTGAACCAGCCCACCCGCATGCCGCCCAGGATCAGCACCGGCGCGGCCAGGCCCCAGGCCGCCTCGCGCAGGCTGCGCCAGAAGGGCGGCCGCGGCAGCGTCGCCTCGGCCTGCCCATAGCCGCGCCGGCGCGACAGCCACACCGCAGGCACGATCAGCGCCAGCCCGGCCAGGATGCCGGGGAACATGCCGGCGGCAAACAGCGCCGGCACCGACGCGCCGGGTACCGACACGCTGTAGACCACGAAGGCGATCGACGGCGGGATCAGAATGTCGGTGGCCGCGGCCGAGCCCACCACGCTGGCCGAGAACGGCGCCGGATAGCCGGCGCGCGCCATGGCCGCGATCATCACGCCGCCCACCGCGGCCGCATTGGCCGGGCCCGAGCCGGAGATGCCGCCCAGCACCATGGCCACCAGCACCGCCACCATCGGCAGCATGCCCGGCGAGCGGCCCACGCAGGCGGCGGCAAAGTCGACCATGCGCTGGGCCACGCCCGAGCGGTCGAAGATCGAACCCACCAGCACGAACATCGGCAGCGCCAGCAGCGGGTACTTGGCGATGCCGGCCTGCATGTTCTGCGGCGCCGCCAGCAGGCCCCACCACTGCGTGTCGGCATTGGCCCAGGCAATGGCGACGATGCCGCCCAGCCCCAGCGCCGCGCCGATGGGCACGCCGGCCAGCATCAGCAGCACGAACAGCGCGAAGAGCGTGAAGCCGATCATCGGGCGTCGTCGATCTGCCTTGCCGCGGCCCAGGCCACGCCGGCCGAGCGCAAGGCAATGGCCACGCACAACAGCGGCGAAAACGCGGTGAACCACCAGCGGGGCATGCCCAGCCCCATCGAGGTCTCTTCGAAGCGGATCTCATCCGCTACCACGCGGCCGAACAGCAGCGCCAGCCCAGCGAAGAGCAGGGCGACGATGCAGGCGCCGAACACCTTCAGCCGCCGCCGCCGCAACTCGCCGCCACGGTCGTAGAAGTACTCGATGCGGATATGCCGGTCGCGTGCGGTGGCGGCACTGGCGCCGGCGAGCGTCATGACCACCATCAGGAAGACCGAGATCTCCTCGCTCCAGGCGAAGGACTGGTCGGTGAAGTAGCGCGTCAGCACGTTCAGCAACGTGATGGCCAGCAACAGCGCCATGCAGGCCACGGCCAGGCCTTCTTCCAGCGCCACCGGCACGCGCCGGCGCGGCGTGTTCACTTCAGCAACTCCAGCGCCGCGGCGACGATGGCCGCCGGCCGCACGCGCGCGGCTTCCTCCAGCGTCGGCGCATAGCCCACCGGGATGCGCGGCGCACCCAGGCGGCGGATACGGCAGCCGGTGGCCTCGGCCACGGTGGCGGCC
>JAFLDH010000098.1 GCA_017302505.1 Burkholderiales bacterium | reverse complement strand
CTGCCGCGCCGGGCCGCGTGTTGATCCCGCGCAAGCCGACGCGCCAAGCCCTTCATCACTAGTTCTTCAGGAGGATGCCGCGTGTGGCGGCATCCTCCTTCCGCCGGCCGGCGGCCCCTCGGGGGAAGGATGCCGCCCACGCGCCCCGCTTCCTAGAGTGCCTGCATGGCCTCTCAGGAGCAAAGCCCGATGAACAGGAACAGGCAGGCGCTGTCGGTGCTGGTGGTCAGCACACTCGCCTTCACCGTGTGCTTCATGGTCTGGATGATGTTCGGCGTGATCGGCATCCCGATCAAGAAGACGCTGAACCTCAATGCCACCGAGTTCGGGCTGCTGACCGCCACCCCCGTGCTCACCGGATCGCTGATCCGCGTGCCGCTGGGCATCTGGACCGACAAGTACGGCGGCCGCATCGTGATGGCGGTGCTGATGGCCATCACCGTGCCGGCCATCTGGCTGATGAGCTACGCCACGCAGTTCTGGCACTTCCTGGTGATCGGCCTGTTCGTCGGCCTGGCCGGCGGCTCCTTCTCGGTGGGCACGCCTTACGTGGCGCGCTGGTTCCCGCGCAACCGCCAGGGCTTCGCGATGGGCGTGTACGGCGCCGGCAACTCGGGCGCGGCCGTCAACAAGTTCGTCGCCCCGGCACTGGTGGTGGCCTTCGGCTGGACGATGGTGCCGCAGGTCTACGCAGCCATCATGCTGGGCACGCTGGTGCTGTTCTGGCTGTTCAGCGCCAGCGATCCGACCCATCGGGTGCCCAGCAACACCAAGTTCAGCGACCAGCTGAAGATGCTGAAGGACCCGAAGGTGGTCAAGTACTGCCAGTACTACAGCATCGTGTTCGGCGGCTATGTCGCCTTAAGCCTGTGGATGGTGCAGTACTACGTGGGCGAGTACGGCCTGGACATCCGCGCCGCGGCGCTGCTGGCGGCCTGCTTCAGCCTGCCCGGCGGCGTGCTGCGCGCGGTGGGTGGCTGGCTGTCCGACAAGTACGGCGCGCACAGCGTCACCTGGTGGGTGCTGTGGGTCAGCTGGATCTGCCTGTTCCTGCTGAGCTACCCGCAGACGCAGATGACGATCAACACCGTCGACGGCCCGCGCAGCTTCAGCATCGGCCTCAACGTCTACGCCTTCACCGCGCTGATGTTCCTGCTGGGCATCGCCTGGGCCTTCGGCAAGGCCAGCGTCTTCAAGTACATCAGCGACGACTACCCGCACAACATCGGCACGGTCAGCGGCATCGTCGGCCTGGCCGGCGGCCTGGGCGGTTTCGTGCTGCCGATCATGTTCGGCGCGCTGATGGACCTGACCGGCATCCGCTCCAGCGCCTTCATGCTGATGTACGGCGTGGTCTGGGTCAGCCTGATCTGGATGTACTGGACCGAAGTGCGCAAGACCGAGGTCATGGGCGCCCAGGCCCCGGCCTCGCCGCTGGCATCGGCCCCGCGCTGAGCGCAGCACAACCCAACCCCACGAAAGAACATCATGGCGCGCATCCAGAACTGGAAGCCCGAGGATCCCGCCTTCTGGCAGCAGACCGGCAGCGCGCTGGCCTGGCGCACCTGCGCGGTCACCACCTTCTCGCTGATCTTCTCCTTCGCCACCTGGTTCGTGATGAGCGCGGTGGTGGTGCGCATGCCGGCCATCGGCTTCAAGTTCAGCACCTCCGAGCTGTTCTGGCTGGCGGCCATCCCCGGCCTGGCCAGCGGCATCCTGCGGCTGATCCACAGCAACTTCATCCCGGTGCTCGGCACGCGGCCCGTGATCAGCATCTCCACCGTCATCAAGATCGTGCCGATGGTCTGGCTGGGCGTCGCGATCCAGGACCTGAACACCTCCTGGGCCACCTTCATGGTCATCGGTTTCCTGTGCGGCATGGGCGGCGGCGACTTCTCGTCCTTCATGCCCTCGACCAGCATCTTCTTCCCGAAGCGGCTGCAGGGCACGGCCATGGGCATCCAGGCCGGGCTGGGCAACTTCGGCGTGTCGATCGTGCAGTTCGTGGCGCCGTGGATCATCGGCTTCGCGGCGCTGGGCACCATCGCCGGCGGCCCGCAGGTATTCACCAAGGCCGACGCGGTGAAAGGCGCGCTCAGCGTCACCAAGGAGGCCGGCGTCGTCAAGGACGTGGTGATCAACAAGCCCGAGTTCGCTGCCGCGCTCGAGATCGTGCGCGATGGCGGCCAGATCAAGGACGTGGTGCTGCGCGGCGCCGAGGGCGCGAAGCCGATCAAGACCGAGGTGAAGAAGGACGCCGTCGGGAAGATCACCGAGGTCGTGCCGACCAAGGGCTATGCACTGGAGGTCAAGCGCAACGCGGACGGCGCCATCACCGACGTGGCGCTGCGCAGCGTGGTGAAGAAGGCGATGTGGCTGCAGAACGCAGCCTTCATCTGGGTGCCCTTCCTGCTGCTGGCCACCGTGCTGTCGGTGATCTTCCTGCGCAGCCTGCAGCTGCCGACGCGCGGCTTCATGGGGCAGTTCGAGATCCTCAGTGCCCGCAACCGCGCGCGCACGCATACCTGGAACTGCACCATCACCTACATCTGCTCCTTCGGCTCGTTCAGCGGCTTTTCCGCGGCCTTCCCGATGCTTATCAAGACGCTGTACGGCGGCTTCGACGGCGCGCCCGACCCGCTGACCTACGCCTACATCGGGCCGCTGATCGGCGGCCTGGTGCGCATGCTCACCGGCGGCTTCTTCGACAAGATCGGCGGCAGCAAGGGCATGCACTGGACGACCATCGGCCAGGTCGCCGGCGTCGCCTTCCTCGTGTTCGGCGGCTACCTCACGCCGACCAGCGTGGACCAGTTCGGTGGCTTCCTGTGGGGCATGCTGTTCATCTTCCTGATGAGCGGCATCAACAACGCCGCCACCTTCCGCCAGTACCCGATCGTCTTTGCCTACTCGCCGGGCAAGGGCGCGCAGATGCTGGGCTGGACCGGTGCCTGGGCCGCCTTCGGCCCCTTCCTGTGGAACGTGCTGATCGCCATGTCGCTGGAGAAGACCGGCGCCGTGACGGCCTTCTTCATCGGCTGCGCGGTGTTCTACCTGTACTCGCTGTGGGTCAACTGGTGGTACTACACGCGCAAGGGCGCCGAGCGCTTCGACTACGGCAATGCCGGCGGCACCTGGTGGGACAAGCTGGCCGAACCCGAGCGCGAGCGCATGCGCCGCATCGACCTGCACCAGGCGGCCTGAGGAGATCGACGCCATGGACACCTATGTCAACGCCGGCGCCGTGCTCTACGGCCTGGTCCTGGTGCTGGCCGCCTTCATGCGCCACCCGCTGACCGAGGCCATGCGCATCGACAGCCTCTTCATCCCCCAGGCCGGCGAACGCAGCCGGCCGCTGAACCTGCTGCTGGGGCTGGCGATCGCCGGCTACGGCGCCTGGGCGCTGCTGCGCACCTGAACCGCAAGGACACCCCGCGATGAGCCACTTTCTCGATCGACTGAACCACTTCGCACTGCCCAAGGAAAGCTTCTCCGGCGACCACGGTGTCACCACCGGCGAAGACCGCACCTGGGAAGACGCCTACCGCAACCGCTGGGCGCACGACAAGATCGTGCGCAGCACGCACGGCGTCAACTGCACCGGCAGCTGCAGCTGGAAGATCTACGTCAAGGGCGGCATCGTCACCTGGGAGACGCAGCAGACCGACTACCCGCGCACGCGCTGGGACATGCCCAACCACGAACCGCGCGGCTGCGCGCGCGGCGCCAGCTACAGCTGGTACCTGTACAGCGCCAACCGCGTCAAGCACCCGATGGTGCGCGGCCGGCTGCTGAAGCACTGGCGCGCCGCCCGCCTGCAGCATGGGCCAGTGGAAGCCTGGGCCGCGATCCAGGCGGACGAAGCCAAGCGCCGCGACTACCAGAAGGTGCGCGGCCTGGGCGGCTTCGTGCGCAGCAGCTGGGACGAGGTCAACGAGATCATCGCGGCGGCCAACGTCTACACCGCCAAGACCTACGGCCCCGACCGGGTGATCGGCTTCAGCCCGATTCCCGCGATGAGCATGGTCAGCTACGCCGCCGGCAGCCGCTACCTGAGCCTGATCGGCGGCGTGTGCATGAGCTTCTACGACTGGTACTGCGACCTGCCGCCAGCCAGCCCGCAGATCTGGGGCGAGCAGACCGACGTGCCCGAATCGGCCGACTGGTACAACTCGACGTACATCATCGCCTGGGGCAGCAACGTGCCGCAGACCCGCACGCCGGATGCGCACTTCTTCACCGAGGTGCGCTACAAGGGCGCGAAGACGGTGGCGGTGACGCCCGACTACAGCGAAGTGGCCAAGCTGGCCGACCTGTGGATGCACCCCAAGCAGGGAACCGATGCAGCGGTGGCCATGGCGATGGGCCACGTGGTGCTGAAGGAGTTCTACTTCAACACCCGCAGCGCCTACTTCGACGACTACGCGCGCCGCTACACCGACCTGCCGATGCTGGTGCTGCTGAAGGAGCACACCGCCGCCGACGGCCGCAAGACGCTGGTGCCCGACCGCTACCTGCGCGCCAGCGACTTCAACGGCAAGCTCGGCCAGGCCAACAACCCGGAATGGAAGACGCTGGCCTTCGACGCTGCTGGCAAGGTGGTGCTGCCCAACGGCTCGGTAGGCTTCCGCTGGGGCCCCGAAGGCCGCGCCGATGCGGGCAAGTGGAACCTGGAGGACAAGGAAGCGCGCCACGGCCACACGACCCAGCTGAAGCTGTCGGTGCTGGAAGGCGAGGCGCAGGCGCACGAGGTGGTGGAGGTGGCCTTCCCCTACTTCGCCGGGGCCGAGACGCCGCACTTCCCCAACAACCCGCAGCAGGGCGAGATCAACCACGCCAAGGTGCCCGCGGTGCGCATCCGCCTGGGCAAGGCTGGCGACGAGCGCCATGCGATGGTGGCCACCGTCTTCGACCTGCAGGCCGCGCAGTACGGCATCGATCGAGGCTTCGGCAGCGGCGCGAAAAGCTACGACGACGACGCGCCCTACACCCCCGCCTGGCAGGAGGCCATCACCGGCGTGCCTCGCCAGCAGGTCATCACGGTGGCGCGGCAGTTTGCGGACAACGCGCACAAGACCGAAGGCAAGTCGATGGTGATCATCGGCGCGGCGATGAACCACTGGTACCACAGCGACATGAACTACCGGGGGGTCATCAACCTGCTGATGCTGTGCGGCTGCATCGGCAAGAGCGGCGGCGGCTGGGCGCACTATGTCGGCCAGGAGAAGCTGCGCCCGCAGACCGGCTGGACGGCGCTGGCCTTCGCGCTGGACTGGATCCGCCCGCCGCGGCAGCAGAACAGCACCAGCTTCTTCTACGCCCACACCGACCAGTGGCGCTACGAGAAGCTGGGCATGGACGAGGTGCTGTCGCCGCTGGCCGACAAGGCGAAGTACGGCCGCAGCATGATCGACTACAACGTGCGCGCCGAGCGCATGGGCTGGCTGCCGAGCGCACCGCAGCTGCAGACCAACCCGCTGCAAGTGGCACGCGAAGCGACAGCGGCCGGCGTGGACCCCAAGGACCATGTCGTCCAGGGGCTGAAGAGCGGCGCGCTGAAGCTGAGCTGCACCGACCCCGACCATCCGAACAACTGGCCGCGCAACCTGTTCGTCTGGCGCAGCAACCTGCTGGGCTCCAGCGGCAAGGGGCACGAATACTTCCTGAAGCATCTGCTCGGCACCAGCAACGGCGTGCAGGGCAAGGACCTCGGCACCGACGATGCCAAGCCGAGCGAGGTGGTCTGGCACGAGCACGCACCCGAAGGCAAGCTGGACCTGCTGGTGACGCTGGACTTCCGCATGAGCACCACCTGCCTGTACAGCGACATCGTGCTGCCCACCGCCACCTGGTACGAGAAGAACGACCTGAACACCAGCGACATGCACCCCTTCATCCACCCGCTGTCCACCGCGGTGGACCCGGCCTGGCAGAGCAAGAGCGACTGGGAGATCTACAAGGGCTTTGCCAGGAAGTACAGCGAGGTCTGCGTCGGCCACCTGGGCGTGGAGAAAGAGGTGGTGCTGACGCCGCTGATGCACGACACGCCGGCGGAGCTGGGCCAGCCTTTCGAAGTGTGCGATTGGGCCAAGGGCGAATGCGACCTGATCCCCGGCAAGACCGCGCCGCAGATCACGGTGGTCGAGCGCGACTACCCCAACGTCTACAAGCGCTTCACCGCACTGGGCCCGCTGATGGCCAAGGTAGGCAACGGCGGCAAGGGCATCGCCTGGAACACGCAGACCGAGGTCAAGCAGCTTGGCGAACTGAACGGCCACGTGCGCGACGACGGCGCCACCAAGGGCATGCCGAAGATCGAGACCGACATCGATGCGGCCGAGGTCATCCTGCAGCTGGCGCCCGAGACCAACGGCCATGTCGCGGTGAAGGCCTGGGAGGCGCTGAGCAAGGCAACCGGACGCGAGCACAAGCACCTGGCGCTGTACCGCGAGGACGAGAAGATCCGCTTCCGTGACGTGCAGGCGCAGCCGCGCAAGATCATCAGCTCGCCCACCTGGAGCGGAATCGAGAGCGAGACCGTCAGCTACAACGCCGGCTACACCAACGTGCACGAGCTGATCCCCTGGCGCACGCTGACCGGGCGGCAACAGTTCTACCAGGACCACCCGTGGATGATTGCCTTCGGCGAGGGCTTTTCCAGCTACCGCCCGCCGGTGGACCTGAAGACCACTGCGGCGATGCACAACCAACGCGGCAACGGCAACAAGGAGATCCTGCTCAACTTCATCACGCCGCACCAGAAGTGGGGCATCCACAGCACCTATACCGACAACCTGATGATGCTGACGCTGAGCCGCGGCGGACCGATCATCTGGCTCAGCGAGGCGGATGCCAAGAGCGCGGGCATCGTCGACAACGACTGGGTGGAGCTGTTCAACGTGAACGGCGCGATCGCGGCGCGCGCGGTGGTCAGCCAGCGCGTCAACCCGGGCATGGTGATGATGTACCACGCCCAGGAAAAGATCATCAACACCCCGGGGGCCGAGATCACCGGCGTGCGCGGCGGCATCCACAACTCGGTGACGCGCATCGTTACCAAGCCCACGCACATGATCGGCGGCTATGCGCAGCTGAGCTACGGCTTCAACTACTACGGAACCATCGGCACCAACCGCGATGAATTCGTGGTGGTGCGCAAGATGAACAAGATCGACTGGCTGGACACGCCGGTCGGCGCCGAGCGCGTCGCGCTGGTTCAAGCCCAGGGAGAAAACGCATGAAGGTCAGAGCCCAAATCGGCATGGTGCTGAACCTGGACAAGTGCATCGGCTGCCACACCTGTTCGGTCACCTGCAAGAACGTCTGGACCAGCCGGCCCGGCATGGAGTACGCCTGGTTCAACAACGTCGAGACCAAGCCCGGCATCGGCTACCCGAAGGAATGGGAGAACCAGGACAAGTGGAACGGCGGCTGGGTGCGCAAGGCCAACGGCAGCATCGAGCCGCGCCAGGGCGGCAAGTGGAAGCTCTTGATGAAGATGTTCGCCAACCCCAACCTGCCGGAGATCGACGACTACTACGAGCCCTTCACCTTCGACTACGACCACCTGCAGAGCGCGCCGGAGATGAAGGCCAGCCCCACGGCCCGGCCACGCAGCCTGATCACCGGCCAGCAGATGGACAAGATCGTCTGGGGCCCCAACTGGGAGGAGATCCTCGGCGGCGAGTTCAGCAAGCGCAGCGCCGACAAGAACTTCGACGGCTTCGAGGCCGCGCAGAAGGCGATGGTCGGCGAGTTCGAGAACACCTTCATGATGTACCTGCCAAGGCTGTGCGAGCACTGCCTGAACCCGGCCTGCGTCGCCAGCTGCCCCTCGGGCAGCATCTACAAGCGCGAGGAAGACGGCATCGTGCTGATCGACCAGGACAAGTGCCGCGGCTGGCGCATGTGCGTCAGCGGCTGCCCCTACAAGAAGATCTACTACAACTGGAAGAGCGGCAAGGCCGAGAAGTGCATCTTCTGCTACCCGCGCATCGAGGCCGGCCAACCCACCGTGTGCAGCGAGACCTGCGTGGGCCGCATCCGCTACCTGGGCGTGCTGCTGTACGACGCCGACCGCATCCAGGAGGCCGCCAGCGTCGAGCGTGACCGCGACCTGTACCAGGCGCAGTGCGACATCTTCCTGGACCCGAACGACCCGAAGGTGATCGCCCAGGCGCGCGCCGACGGCATCCCCGAGGCCTGGCTGGAGGCCGCGCGCAAGAGCCCCGTGTGGAAGATGGCGATGGAGTGGAAGGTGGCGCTGCCGCTGCACCCCGAGTACCGCACGCTGCCGATGGTCTGGTACGTGCCTCCGCTGTCGCCGATCAGCGCCGCGGTCAACGCCGGGCAGCTGGGCAGCCATGGCGCCCTGCCCGACGTCAAGCAGCTGCGCATCCCGGTGGCCTATCTCGCCAACCTGCTGACCGCCGGCGACCCGGCGCCGGTGGAGCGCGCGCTGGAACGCATGCTGGCGATGCGCGCCTTCCAGCGCGACAAGCATGTCGAGGGCAGGTCCAACATCGAGGTGCTGAAGCAGGTGGGCCTGAGCGAGGCCGAGGTGGAGGACATGTACCACGTGATGGCCATCGCCAACTACGAGGACCGCTTCGTCATTCCCAGTACGCACCGCGAATACGCCGAGAACACCTTCAACGTGCGCGGCGGCTGCGGCTTCAGCTTCGGCAACGGCTGCTCGGAAGGCGTGGGCGAGACCAGCCTCTTCGGCAGCGAGAAGAAGCGCACCATCCCGATCAAGGCGGAGGTCTGAGCCATGAAGACGCCCAAGCCGATGAGCCTGACGCTGCGCGTACTGTCACGCCTGCTGAGCTACCCCGATGCCGAGCTGCGCGCGCACCTGGGCGAACTGCGCCAGGCGCTGCGCGACGAGGCCGCGCTCGCGCCGCCACGCCTGGCCGAGCTCGAGGCGCTGATCGCCGGCATCGGCGCGCAGAGCGCCATCGATGCCGAAGCCGACTACGTGCAGCTCTTCGACAGCGGCCGGCGCACCAGCCTGCACCTTTTCGAGCATGTGCACGGCGACTCGCGCGACCGCGGGCCGGCGATGATCGATCTGGCGCAGACCTTCGAGAAGGCCGGGCTCTACCTGGCCATCGGTGAGATGCCCGACCACCTGCCGGTGGTGCTGGAGTACGCGTCGACCCAGCCGCCGCGCGAGGCGCGCGACTTCCTGGCCGAGATGGCGCACATCCTGAACGTGATCTTCAGCGCGCTGCAGCAGCGCGGCAGCCGATATGCCAGCGTCTTGGGCGCGCTGATCGAGCTGGCTGGCGAAAAGGCCGCGCCGGTGCAGCTGCCCGACGAAGAAGCCCTCGACGACAGCTGGGCCGAGCCGGCGGCCTTCGACGGCTGCAGCGCGGCCGGCCAGTCGCGTCCGGGTCAGCCGCAGCCCATCCGCATCCAACGCCACGCACAGGGCCAAGCCCCGGGAGCGCAACGATGAACACCGTCACCACCTACCTGCACAACTTCGCCTTCAACGTCTACCCGTACATCTGCCTGGCGGTGTTCCTGATGGGCAGCCTGGCGCGCTTCGACCGCGACCAGTACACCTGGAAGAGCGATAGCTCGCAGCTGCTTCGCGCCGGACAGTTGCGCTGGGGCAGCAACCTGTTCCACGGCGGCATCCTGTTCCTGTTCTTCGGCCACCTGTTCGGCCAGCTCACGCCGCACTGGCTGTACGAGATGTTCGTCAGCGCCGAGCAGAAGCAGCTGGTGGCCATCGTCGCCGGCGGCATTGCCGGCATCGTCTGCTTCATCGGCCTGACGCTGCTGCTGCACCGGCGGATCTTCGACCCGCGCATCCGCCTCACCAGCCACCGCACCGACATCGCCATCCTGGTCATCCTGTGGGTGCAGCTGGTCATCGGCCTGGTGACGCTGCCCTACAGCTGGAGCCATCGCGAAGAGGCGACAACGATGATCGTGCTGGCCAACTACCTGCAGGGCATCGCCACCTTCCGCCCCGACGCGGCCCTGCTCACCGGCATCAGCTGGCCGTACCTGGCGCACATGCTGCTGGGCATGACGATCTTCCTGCTGTTCCCCTTCAGCCGGCTGGTGCATGTGTGGAGCGGCTTCGGCTCGGTGGCCTATCTGTTCCGCCCCTACCAGGTGGTGCGCTCGCGCCGGCTGAACCTGCCCGCGGGCCACAACACGCCGCCGGTGCGCCAGTGAAAGGAGCCACCATGGACACGATGCTCCATCCCGCGGTGGCACGCGTCAACGGCGTGCCGCTGCACGCGGCGGGCGAGATGCTCGACGACGACAGCCTGCGCCAGCGCGCCTGCACCGAGCTGCTGCGTCAGGCCGCGATCCAGGCAGGCCTGCTGGCCGCCGACGACGCGGCCAGCGTGGACGGCAGCACCAGTGAAGCCGCCAGCGCCGCCATCGAGGCGCTGCTGGCCACGCAGCTGGAGGTCCCCGAGCCTTCGGACGAAGCCTGCCGCCGCCACTTCGACGCGCACCCGGCACGCTGGCGCAGCGGCGACCGCGCCCGGGTGCGGCACGTGCTGTTCGCGGTGACGCCCGGGGTGGACGTGCGCAAGCTGCGCGACCGCGCCGAGGCGCTGCTGCTGGAAGTGCGTTGCCACCGCGAGGGTGAGGCCGACCGCTTTGCACCCCGGGCGGCCGAGCTGTCCAACTGCCCCTCGGGCGCCCAGGGCGGTGAGCTGGGCTGGCTGCGGCGCGAAGACTGTGCGCCCGAGTTCGCGCGCGAGCTGTTCGCCGGCACCGAGATTGGCGTGCTGCCGCGGCTGGTGCACAGCCGCTTCGGCCTGCACGTGGTGGAGGTGCTGGCCCGCGAAGCCGGCCACACGCCGGACTTCGAGGCGGTGCGCGGCGCGGTGGCGCTGGCCCTGCGCCAGCAGAGCTTCGTCAGCGCGCTGCGACAGTACCTGCAGCTGCTGGCCGGCGAAGCCGAGGTGGTGGGCGTGGCGCTGGACGCGGCCGACACGCCGTTGGTGCAGTAGGCCACCGGCCATGCCCGACGAGCTGCTGCAGCGGCTGCGCCGCTTTCACGACCATACCTTCCCGGGGGTGCAGGAGACCTTCGCGACGCTGGTCAAGGAGGGGCAGCATCCCACCATCCTGTTCATCGGCTGCTCGGATTCGCGGCTGGTGCCCTATCTGCTGACCGGCACCGGGCCGGGCGACCTGTTCCTGGTGCGCAACGTGGGTGCCTTCGTGCCGCCGTGGGATGGCTCGGCGGGCTACCACGGCACGGCGGCGGCCATCGAGTTCGCGGTGCTGAACCTGAACGTGTCGCGCATCGTGGTCTGTGGCCACAGCCATTGCGGCGGCATCCGCGCGCTGTACGAAGGCGCGCCGCCGCAGGCCACCAACCTGCAGGCCTGGCTGGAGCTGGGCCGCGAGGCGGTGCTGCCGGTGCAGTTGTCGCCCGAGGCGCTGCGCCGTACCGAGCAGCGTGCGGTGGTGCTGCAGCTGGAGCGGCTGATGGGCTACCCGATGGTGCGCGAGCGCGTCGAGGCCGGTGCGATGACGCTGCATGGCTGGCACTACGTGATCGAGGACGGCGAGGTGCATGTCTTCGACGTGCGCAGTGGCGGCTTCGTGGCCGCCTCGCTGGCCGAGCACAGCGGCACCGGGCCCTACCTGCCGCACGCGGCCGAAGGCGACGACGCGCCCTGAGCACAGCGGCTCAAGTCTGGCGGAGGTTGCGGCAATCCGGCAGCGCCCGGAAGCCGGCCAGCGACAGCAGTTGCGGCACCGCCAGTTGCTGCCAGCCCGTCCACAGCCGGCCGGCGGCCGAAGGCAGGCTGGCCACCAGGCTGATGGGTTCGCGCTGGGCCATGAACCACTGGTAGATGCCTTCCTTGGCGCCGGCCAGCAGTTTGCTGGCCACCACCGTGCGGCCTGCGACCAGGTAGGTCTGCAGGTCGCCGAAGGCGATCAGCACCGGCTTGGGCGCGGGCCGGAAACGCCGCAGCGCCTGCCCCTCCAGCCAGCGCTGCACGTTGGCCGCAGCCAGCGCCCCCATGTCGATGGCGTGGTAGGCCTGCTTGCCCAGCGGCTGCGGCAGCAGCGCCGCATCGCCGGCGACGAACACGTTGTCGGCGTGACGGCTTTGCAGCGTGGGCAGCACCTCGGCCCAGGTCTGCGGTGGCGTGGCCAGGCCGGCTTCGCGCAGCAGCGCCGGGGCGGCCAGGCCCGCGCTCCACAGCGTCAGGTCCGAGCGCAGCCGGGTGCCGTCGGCCAGGCGCACGCTCTTGGCAGCCACCGCGGCAATGCCCGTGCCGGTGCGGATGGTCACCGCATACGGTGCGCACAGGCGGCGCAGATCGGCATCCAGCGAGGCGGGCAATCCGGGCAGCAGGCGCGGCCCGGCCTCGACCCACTGCACCGACAGCCGGCTGTCGTCGCGGTGCTGGCGCAGCAGCTCGCCCACGGCCTCGACCCCGGCAATGCCGCCCCCGGCAATGACGACGCGCAGCGGCTGGCCGGGCCGCCACAGGGCCTTCAGCCGGCGTTCGATGGCCTGGGCGTCGTCCACGTTGCGAAAGGGCAGGGCGTGGCGCTGCGCGCCGGGCACGCGCCCGGTGTTGCCCTCGGCACCCAGCGCCACGATGCAGGCATCGAAGGCCAGGTCCCGGCCGCCGGCGGTCTGCAGGCGACCCAGCGCCGGCTGCAACGCGGTGACGCGGTCGCGCAGGAAGCGGTGGCCGGCCTGGCGCACGATGGCGGCACGGTCCAGCCGCAGCGCCTGCGGCGTCTTCACGCTGGACAGGATCTCGTGGATGGCCGGCACCCATTCAAGGTGCCGGCTCGGGTCGATGACCGTCACCGCATGGCGCGGCGACAGCGCGGCGGCCGCCGTCAGGCCGGCGAAGTTGCCGCCGATGATGGCGATGCGCGGGCGGGTGGGACTCATGGTGATTGCGGGGTCGGGTGAAGGGCCGGACGCAGTATGGTGCAGGGCCAAGGAGGTACGGACATGGAACTGAAGGATCGGGTGTGCATCGTCACCGGCGCGGCCAGTGGCATCGGCGCGGCCTGCGCACGGGCCTTCGCGGCGCAGGGCGCGCGGGTGGTGGTGGTCGACGTCAATGCCGAAGGTGCCGAGCAGGTGGCGCGCGAGATCGACGGCCTGGCCATCGCCTGCGACATCGCCAGCGAGGCGCAGGTCAACGACCTGGTGGCGCGCACCGAGCGCGAACTGGGGCCGGTGGACCTGTTCTTCAACAACGCCGGAGTGGCCACCGGCGGCGGGCCGCTGGACACGCCCATCGAGGTGTGGGACGCGCAGTGGCAGATCAACGTGATGAGCCATGTGTACGCGGTGCGCGCGGTGCTGCCCGGCATGCTGGCGCGCGGCCGCGGCTACCTGCTGCACACCGCCTCGATGGCCGGCATCCTGACCAGCGCCGGCAACCTGACCTATGCCACCACCAAGCATGCGGTGGTGGGCCTGGCCGAATGGCTGTCGATCACCTACCACGACAAGGGCATCCGTGTGTCGCTGCTGGCGCCGCTGGGCGTGCGCACGCCGATGCTGGGGCCCACCGACTCGGCCTTTGCGCGCAACTTCGCCGGCCCGATCAAGGAGCCGGAGGAGGTGGCGCAGATGGTGATGGATGCGATCGCGGCCGAGCGCTTCCTGATCCTGACCGACCCGATCGCGCAGAAGTGGATGCAGCACAAGACCAGCGACCTGGAGCGCTGGCTGCACGGCATGCGCAAGCTGCAGAAGGTGATGGAAGCGCCCGAGGGCTGACGCGATGCAAGGCATCCCGCTGCTGCACATCACCGCCGGCGTGCTGGAGGTGGCCTGCCACGTGGCCGGCCCGGCCGACGGCCCACCGGTGTTCCTGATGCACGGCTTTCCCTACGACGTGCAGGCCTATGCCGAGGTGCTGCCGCGGCTGGTGGCGCAGGGCTGCCGGGTGCACGTGCCCTACCTGCGCGGTTTCGGGCCGACGCGCTTCCTGCATGACGACACACCGCGCTCGGGCGAGCAGGCGGCGCTGGGCCACGACCTGAAGGCGCTGATGGACGCGCTGCAGGTGCCGCGCGCGGTGCTGGCCGGCTATGACTGGGGCGGCCGCGCCGCCTGCGTGGTGGCGGCGCTGTGGCCCGAGCGCTGCGCCGGGCTGCTCAGCTTCAACAGCTACAACATCCAGCACATCGCCAGCGCGATGACGCCCGACCTGCCGCGCAACGAGCACAGCCTGTGGTACCAGTACTACTTCCACAGCGAACGCGGCCGCCGCGGCCTGGCGCAGGACCGCCGCGGCCTCTGCCATCTGCTGTGGCAGCTGTGGTCACCGACCTGGCGCTTCGACGAGGCCACCTTCGCGCGCAGCGCCGCGGCCTTCGACAACCCGGATTTCGTCGAGGTGGTGATCCACTCGTACCGCCACCGCTTCGGCCTGGTGCCCGGCGATCCGGCGCTGGCGACGATCGAGGCCGCACTGGCCGCGCAGCCGCCGATCACCGTGCCGGCGCTGACCTTCGACGGCGCCGACGACGGCGTGCGCCCGCCGGCCGCG
>JAFLDH010000097.1 GCA_017302505.1 Burkholderiales bacterium | reverse complement strand
GCCGCGGCGGTGCCGCCCGAGGCCCCGGCCGCAGCGGCGGCCAAGGCGCCGGCGCAGACGCTGGTGATGGTGGCCGACGATTCGAAGGTGGTGCGCATCAAGACCGGCCGGCTGCTGGCCGCGCACCAGTACCAGGTCTGCTATGCCAACGACGGGCTGGAGGCGCTGCAGCTGATGCAGGCGCAGACGCCCGACGTGCTGATCACCGATGTCGAGATGCCGGGCATGGACGGCTTCGAGCTAACGCGGCATGTGCGCAGCCAGGCGGCCACCGCGCAGATGCCGGTGATCATGATCACTGCGGCCGACGAGCGGCACCGCGAGCAGGCGCAGCAGTCCGGCGTCAGCGTGCTGCTGGGCAAGCCCTATCCCGAAGAGGCGCTGCTGGCGCACATCCGCCAGGCGCTGGGCCAGGACGCCGCCGTGCCGGCCTGAGTGCGCAGTCAGCGCGCCGGCAGGCCGTACTTCTCCATCCGGTAGCGCAGCGTGTCGCGCGAGATGCCCAGCTCGCGCGCGGCGCGGGTGACGTTGCCTTCGCTGAGCTGCAGCGCCTGCAGCAGCGCCTGGCGTTCCATCTCGGGCAGCGTGCTGGCCGGGGACGGTGTTGCCGGCCGAGCGCTGGCAGGTGCGGCTTCGGGCTCGCCCAGCGTCGACAGCGCCAGCTGCGCCGCGCCAATCGGCGCGCCGGTGTTCAGCAGCACCGCCTGCTCCAGCACGTTGCGCAGCTCGCGCACATTGCCCGGCCAGCGGTGCTGGCGCAGCCGCGCCTCGGCCTCGGGCGTCAGCGCCGGCGCAGCCTTGCCGTAGCGCGCCGCGTGCACGCGCAGGAAATGCCGCGCCAGCAGCAGGATGTCGTCGCCGCGCTCGCGCAGCGCCGGCAGCCGCAGCTGCACCACACCCAGGCGGAAGAACAGGTCGGCGCGGAAGCGGCCCTCGCGCACCAGCGCTTCCAATGAGCGGTGCGTGGCGGCGACGATGCGCACGTCCACCTTCTGCTCGCGCAGGCTGCCCAGGCGGCGCACGGTCTTCTCTTCCAGCAGCTTCAGCAGCTTGGCCTGCAGCGCGATATCCATGTCGCCGATCTCGTCGAGGAACAGCGTGCCGCCCTCGGCCGTCTCCACCAGGCCCAGCTTGCGCTCGCGCGCGTCGGTGAAAGCGCCGCGCTCGTGGCCGAAGAGTTCGGATTCCAGCAGCTGCGCCGGCAGCGCCGCGCAGTTCAGCTCGACGAAGGGCTTGTCGCGGCGCGGGCCGTTGTAGTGCAGCGCGCGCGCCACCACCTCCTTGCCGGTGCCGGTCTCGCCCAGCACCAGCACCGCCGGCGCATCGCCGTCGCGCAGCTGCGATTCGGCCTGCACCAGCTGCTCGACGGTCTGGCGCAGCTGCGCCATCGGTGCCGAATCGCCCAGCAGCCCGTCGATCGAGCCGCCCTGCGCCTCGCGCTGCTGGTAGTACTGCAGCGCCTGCGCGCGCCGCGCCTCGGCCATGGCCTTGTCCAGCAGCAGCCGCAGCTTGCCCAGCGCCACCGGCTTGGTCAGGAAGTCGACCGCGCCGCGCTTCATCGCCTCGACCGCCATCTCCACGCTGCCGTGGCCGGTGATCATCAGCACGCGGATCGCCGGGTCGAAGGCCTGGATGCGCGACAGCGCCTCCAGCCCGTCCAGCCCCGGCAGGTTGAAGTCCAGCAGCACGGCGTCGGGCCGCAGGCTGTCCAGCAGGCCCAGGCCTTGCTCAGCGCTGTGCGCCACCTGCACCTCGTAGCCGTGGCGCTCCAGGTAGATATGGATGTTCTTGGCGAGGATCTCCTCGTCTTCGATCACCAGCACGGCATGCGGCATCTGGGATGTCCTCAGGCCACCGGCATGTGCAGCCGCACACTGGTGCCGCGGCCGGGGCTGCTGTCGATTTCCAGGCTGCCGCCGAAGCGCTCGACCACACGCCGCGCCAGCGCCAGGCCCACGCCCAGGCCGCGCGGCTTGGTGGTGTGGAAGGGCTTGCCGGCGCGGCCCAGCTGCGCCGGCGTCATGCCGGGCCCGCTGTCCTCGATGCTCAGCGTCACCTGCGACTGGCCGCGCGCCCAATCGCCGCGCACGGTGATCTGGCCGTCGCGCTCCAGCGCCTCGATGGCATTGGCCAGCAGGCTGCTCAGCACCTGGCCCAGCAGCAGCGCGTTGCCGCGCACGGCCGGCAGATCCTCGGGCAGCACGGCCTGGCTGCGGATGCCGCGCCGGCGCAGCTCGCGCTCGAACTCCTGCAGGCAGCGGGTGACCAGCGGCTGCCAGGTGACCGGCGCGCTGGCTTCGTCCAGCGGCCGCGCATAGGCCAGCAGCTCGCGCACCCACACCTCCAGCCGGTCGGACTGCGCGACGATGTCCTGCGCCGCCTCGCGGGCCTGCGAGAGGTCGCCTTCGGGGATCAGTTCGGCCGAGCTGCGGATCGAGGCCAGCGGGTTGCGGATGCCGTGGGCCACGGCGGTGCTCATCTCGCCGATGACGGTCAGCGTCTCGTTGTCCACCAGCTGGCGCTGCTGGCGGCGGATGGTCTGGTCGGCGCGGCGCACCAGCCAGAACAGCGCGCCGAACAACAGTGCGCCGCTGGCCGCCGCGCCCAGCGCGATGTACAGCCGCAGCTGCTGCAGCGCGGCTACCAGGGCCTTGGGGTTCTTGTAGAACTCGATCACCGCCTGCACGCGGCCGCCCTGCGCATCGCGCACCGGCACGTAGATCTCCACGAACATCGGCTGCGGGTGCTTCAGGTCCTGGTGCTCGGCCTTGTCGGCGCCGGCCGGGTCGGCCGAGTGCGCCACCACCTGGCCGGCTAGCGCCTCGTCCAGCTCGTCGTTGGGCCCGAAGCTGCGACCGATCAGCTGGCGGTCGCTGGACCAGATGATGCGCCGCTGCGTGTCGTAGACATTGGCGCGCAGCATGTCGGGCAGCGCGGCGATGTGCCGGAAGGCGGTCTCGATCTCGTCGTCCAGGCCGCGCGATGGGTCGGCAAAGTAGGCCTGCAGCGACTTCTCCACCTGCACCAGGCTCTGCACGAACTCCTGCGTCAGCACCGCCTCCTGCTGCAGCATGCGCTGGGTGACGAAGCGGTCGAGCAGCGTGCCCAGGCCGACGGCCAGCACGGTGATCGTCAGCAGCGCCGTCAGCGCGAACCAGCGGCTGAGGTTGAAGCGATCGGGGCGGGCGGGGGCGGTGTTCGGCGGCATGGCGGCACCTGCGAGGTAGCAAGTTCCGTGTCCTGCGGCCGCGCCACGGCGGCTCCCAGGGGCCGGCCCATTGTCGGTGATGGTGGGAGCCCATTGGGTGGGGCAAATCACGCGGCCAGTGGTGGAAATCACCCACTTGCGGCCGCGTGGGGCCCTGTTTTCCTGGCGAGAACAGGGGGGTCGGCGTGGCCCGGAGTTTGCCCATCAAGACCCCATCCCTGCCCTTCACCCGACCCGAGGAGTTCCCGATGAAGCTTTCCCGCAGCACCCTGACCCTGGCCGTCCTGGCCGTCCTGGCCCCTTGCACGCCCGCGATGGCGCAGGTGTTCGGCAGCCTGGCCAACTTCGACGCCGTCAACGACACCGGCTACACGGCGCATGGCTTCGAGATCCGCATCGAGGATTCGAGCTACGACCGCTCGAAGATCTACAGCGTCTTCGGCCTGGACCGCAACTTTGGCGTGCCGCCGGAAACCGTGGTGCGCTACGGCGCGCCGACCATCACCGACCTGCCGGGCGTGGGCGTGACGATCCGCTATGCCGCCACCTTTGCCAATGGCGCGTGGAGCAAGGGCACGCCCACCGGCCCCTATGCCAACCCCGGCGACAGCTGCTGGCCCTTCGGCAACGCCGCCTACAACAGCGGCACGCTGACCTGCGACCACTTCGGCGTGGCCACCTACGGCACGCCGGCCAAGGTCAGCTACGACTGGCTGATCGACCCCACCAACAGCGGCGTGCTGACGCCCAAGCAGGCGGCCATCCCCGCCGTGGCCTTTGCCTACGTGCCGCCGCCGGCGCCGTTGCCCGGCCAGCCCGCGGTGGCGCCGGTGGTGCGCGCCGAGATCGAAGCGCCGAAGGCCGAGGACGACAACCGCGTGTTCGGCGACGCCTACTGGGTGAAGATCCTGACCAAGCACCAGGGCGGCAACGTCGAGCTGCTGGAGCTGGTCAAGGACAACGGCAAGGTGCCCGACGAGGCCGAGGCGCCCGAGGTGGAGTTCGAGATCTTCCAGGCCGGCGGTGAGGTGGGCAAGAAGCTGCGCGAGCTGCAGCTGGGCGCGGGCGATGCCGGCGTGGTGCTGCGCTTCGACTTCTACAAGTACCAGGGCGATTTCAATGCCGAAGGCGAGGCGCAGTGCGGCCTGGGCAAGGGTCGTGGCCGCGGCGAGGAATCGGGCAAGGGCGGCGGCAGCCCCGACGAATGCGGTGGCCTGGGTGCCTACGTGGGCGCGCAGATGGTCGGCTTCAACGCCGTGCAGCCGCCGCTGGCCGCGCCGGTGCCCGAGCCGGCCTCGGTGCTGCTGATGACCGCCGGCCTGGGCGTGCTGGGCTGGCGCGCCCGCCGGCAGACCCGCCGCGCCTGAACGTCGATCAGGCCGTGGCCTCGGCCACGGTGATGCGGTGCAGCAGCCGCGTGTGGCCGTCGTAGCCGCCGGTGGCGGCATGCACCACGCAGCGGTTGTCCCACAGCACCAGCATGCCCGGCTGCCAGCGGTGGCGGTAGACGAAGTCCTCGCGCACCTGGTGGCGGAACAGCTCCATCAGCAGCGGCTGGGCCTCGGCATCGGCCATGCCCTCGATGCCGATGGTGTAGCCGGGGCTGACGAAGAGTGCGGTGCGGCCGGTCTCCGGATGCACGCGCGCGATCGGGTGCGACTGGGTCGCCAGCGCGTCGTCGCCGTAGCGGATGGCCATGGAGCGGCCCTGGTCGCGCTCGCCGTACATGCCGTCGCGTGCATAACCGCGGCGCGCCGAATGAATGCCCCGCTTGTCCTGCAGCAGCGCCTGCATCCCCGGCGACAGCGCGTCCCAGGCGGCATATTGGCTGGCGAACAGCGTGTCGCCGCCCACCGGCGGAATGACGTTGCCGTACAGCAGCGTGGCCTGCGGCGGCCGCGGCAGGAAGCTCCAGTCCGAATGCCAGGTCTCGGCAAAGATCTTGGTCTTCTCGTCGGCATCGCGCCGCACCTGCGCGATGTGCGGATGGCCGGGCACGCAGCCGAAGAAGGGGTCAGTGCCGAAGGGCCCGATGTGCAGCGCGATACGCTCCAGGTCTTCCAGCGACAGCGCCTGGTCCGGGAAGGCCAGCACCTGGTGCTGCAGCCAGGCCTGGCGGATCTGCGCCACCGTGTCGGCCGGCAGCGGCTGGCGCAGGTCGAGGCCCTGGACGATGGCACCGCAGGGCGCGGCTTGGGGGGTGACGGTCAGCGGCATGGCGGTCTCCGGCTCAGGCAGGCGGCCAGCTTAAGGCGCGGCGCCGCCGCGCGCATCAGGCCTGGCCCGCGGTGTGTATCACCGTGCGGGCCCAGCGCTGCGCCCAGTCGGACAGCGGCTGCAGCGCGGCCAGCAGTTCGCTGCCGCTGGCGGTGAGCTGGTAGCCCTCGCCCAGGTGCTGCACCAGGCCGGCCTCGCGCAGCTCCTTCAGCCGGGTGTTCAGCAGGCTGGGGTTGGTCTGCGCGGCGTCCTGCAGCGCGCGGAAGGTCAGCGCGCTGCCGGAGCGCAGCTCCCACAGGATGCGCAGGCTGCTGCGCCGGCCCAGCAGGTCCAGCGCGGCCATGATCGGCCGGCCGGTCTTCGAGCCGCGCACCGGCTGGCCTACGCGTGGCGCGCCCATGCTTTACTTTCCATAGCGAAGGTCCTATGCTGTGCTATCGAAACTGTAGCACTGGACCTGCCATGGACGCCCGCATCGCCCCCGCCAGCGCCCCGTACCCCGACGACATCCAGGCGTGGCTGGACCGCACGATGCCGCCGGGCCAGCCGCCGCTGCGGCTGTTCACCACGCTCGCGCGCGACCCGCGGCTATGCCGCAAGTTCTTCGCCGCCGGCCTGCTGGACCGCGGCCACCTGAGCCCGCGCCAGCGCGAGATCGTCATCGACCGCACCACCGCGCTGTGCCGCAGCGAATACGAATGGGGCGTGCACATCAAGATCTTTGGCGCGCGGGTGGGCTTGACGCCCGAGCAGGTGCACTCGCTGGTGCACGGCCGGCCGGACGATGCCTGCTGGCCGGCGGCCGAGCAGCGGCTGCTGAGGTTATGCGACGCGCTGCACCGCGACAGCGATGTCGACGACCCGCTGTGGCGGGCGCTGCGCGAGGACTTCAGCGAAGAGGCGATGCTGGAGCTGCTGATGCTGGCCGGCTTCTACCGGACCGTTAGCTACTTGACCAACGCGCTGCGACTGCCGATGGAGGCGGGCGCGGCGCGCTTCCCGCCGCCCTACATCGACGCTTCCAGCATCGCCCGGTAGTCGTCCGCGCTGGCCAGCCGCGGGTTGGTCTTGTGGCAGTGGTCGGCCAGCGCGCCTTCGATGATGCGGCCGAACCATTCGCGCTGCACGCCCATCGCCGCCAGGCCCGTGGGCAGTCCCAGCCGCTGGTTCAGCGTGCGGATCGCGCCGGGCAGCTCGTCGCCGCGCGCCAGGCCCACCGCCTGCGCCATGCGCTCCAGCCGCCGCTCCTTGACCATCGATTCGGCCGCGGCATTGAAGTCGATCACCGCCGGCAGGAACATCGCGTTCAGCGTGCCGTGGTGCAGCTTCGGGTTCACGCCGCCCAGCGAATGGCTCAGCGAATGCACGCAGCCCAGGCCCTTCTGGAAGGCCAGCGCGCCCTGGGCCGAGGCGCTCATCATCTGCAGCCGCGAGTCCATGTCGGCGCCGTCGCGCGTGGCGCGCTCGATGTGCGCCCAGCCGCGCGCCAGGCCGTCCAACGCGATGCCGTCGGCCGGCGGGTTGAAGGCCGGCGCCATGAAGGTCTCCATGCAGTGCGCGATGGCGTCCATGCCGGTGGCCGCAGTCAGCAGCGGCGGCAGCTTCAGCGTCAGCTCGGGGTCGAGCATGGCCGCGCGCGGCAGCAGGTGCCACGAATGGAAGCCGAGCTTGCGGCCGTCGTCGACGATGACGATGGCGCCGCGCGCCACCTCGCTGCCGGTGCCAGCGGTGGTGGGCACGGCGATCAACGGGACGCAGGCTTCACTGATCTTCGGACTGCCGCCTTCGATGGTGGCGTAGGTCTTCAGCGGCCCGTCGTGCCGCGCGGCGATGGCCGCGCCCTTGGCGCAGTCGATGGACGAGCCGCCGCCCACCGCAATCAGCCCGTCGCAGCCATGCTGGTGGAACAGCGCCACCGCCTCGCGCACCGCGCGCTCGGTGGGGTTCGGCGGCGTGCCGTCGTAGACCGCGCCGCGCATCGCCGCCGGCAGGGCATCCAGCACCTGCTGCAGCACGCCCACCGCGCGCACGCCGGCGTCTGTGACGATCAAGGGTTTCTTGACACCGATGCGCTCGCATTCGGCGGCGAGCTGGTGGCGCGCGCCGGCTTCGATGTGAATGTCGGTCAGGTACTTGATCAGGGGCATGGTCTCAGCCGTCTCCTAAAGGGGTGCCCATCGCGGCCTGCGCCTCCTGCGCCTTGGCCGGGCCGCGCAGAAAGGTCGCCACCGCCACGGCCAGCATCGCGCCGAGCAGCGGGCCCACCACGTAGACCCACCAGGTGGACAGGTCGCCGCGCGCGACGTCGGGGCCGAAAGCGCGCGCCGGGTTCATCGCCGCGCCCTGGAAGGGCCCGCCCATCGTGCCCAGCGACATCACGTAGGCGCCCACCGCCAGCGGGATGAAGGGGCCGTTGAGCTTGGGGCCGTTGGCCATCGACAGCACCAGCAGCACCATGCCGAAGGTGAGCACCACCTCGAAGCCGGCCGCGGCCAGCGCCATGCCGGCCTGCGGCTGCGTGGCCGCCAGGTTGCCTTCGATGCCGAAGAAGCCGCGCGCCAGCATCGAGCCGGCCACCGCCGCCAGCAGCTGCACGGCGATGTAGGCGCCGCACATCGGCCAGCCCATGTCGCCGCGCACGGTGAAGGCGACGGTCATTGCCGGGTTGAAGTGCGCGCTGATGTCGCCCAGCGCGTACACCGCGGCCACCAGCCACAGGGCGGACACGGCCGACAGGATGAAGGCCGCCTCGAAGGGGTGCAGCGGCCGCCCCGCATACAGCGCCAGCACCGCGGCGCCGCCGGACAGCACGAAGCACAGCCCCGCGGTGCCGATGAATTCGGCCAGCAGGCGGCGCGCGCGGTGGTCGGGGTTCTTCCAGTCGGCGTTGAAGCGGGTGGCGCCGATCTGCTGGCGCAGCGCGGCCTCGCCGCGCGGCTCAGTGGTCGGCGGCGACATAGGGCTTCACCATCTTCGCCGGATCGACCACGCGGTCGAACTCGGCTTCGGTTACGTAGCCGAGCTTCAGCGCCGCGGCCTTCAGCGTCAGGTCGTTGTCCATCGCGTAGTGGGCGATCTTCGAGGCCTTGTCGTAGCCGATCACCGGCGACAGCGCGGTCACCAGCATCAGCGAGCGCTCGACGTATTCGCCTATCTTCTTCAGGTTGGGCGTGGTGCCCTCGACCAGGAACTTGCGGAAGTTGGTGCAGCTGTCGGTCAGTAGCGTGATCGAGTGGGTGATGTTGTAGATGATCAGCGGCTTGTAGACGTTCATCTCCAGGTAGCCGCTGGCGCCGCCGAAGCTGACGGCCACGTCGTTGGCCAGCACCTGCACCGCAGCCATGGTCAGCGCCTCGGCCTGCGTGGGGTTCACCTTGCCGGGCATGATCGACGAGCCCGGCTCGTTGGCGGGGATGTTCAGCTCGGCGAAGCCGGCGCGGGGGCCGCAGGACATCAGCCGGATGTCGTTGCCGATCTTGTACAGCGACACGGCCAGCGTCTTCAGCGTGCCGGAGAACTGCACCAGCGCGTCGTGGCTGCCCTGCACGGTGAACTTGTTGGGCGCGGTGATGAAGGGCAGGCCGGTCAGCTGCGCGATCTGCGCGGCCGCCGCCACGTCGAAGCCCGGCGCGGAGTTGATGCCGGTGCCCACCGCGGTGCCGCCGAGCGCCAGCTGGTAGACGTCCTGCAGCGCGGATTCCAGCCGTGCTAGGCCGTCGGCCAGCAGCCCGGCATAACCCGACCATTCCTGGCCCAGCGTCAGCGGCGTCGCATCCTGCATGTGGGTGCGGCCGATCTTGACGATGTCCTTCCACGCATCCGCCTTGGCGGCGATGGCGTCATGCAGCGCCTGCACCGCGGGCAGCAGCCGCTGCTTGGCGTTCAGCGCCGTGGCGATGTACATCGCCGACGGGAACGAGTCGTTCGACGACTGCGCCATGTTGACGTGGTCGTTCGGATGCACCGGCGCGTGGCTGCCCAGCGGCGTGCCGGCCAGCTGGCAGCAGCGGTTGCTGATGACCTCGTTGACGTTCATGTTGAACTGCGTGCCGCTGCCGGTCATCCACACGTGCAGCGGGAACATGTCGTGGTGCTGGCCCGCCAGGATTTCGTCGCAGACGCTGACGATCAGCTTGTACTGCTCGTCGCCCAGCCGCTTGTCGGCATGGTTGGCGATGGCCGCGCCCTTCTTCAGGATCGCGTAGGCGGTGATCATCTCGCGCGGGATCAGGTCCCGGCCGATGCTGAAGTGTTCCAGCGAGCGCTGCGTCTGCGCCCCCCACAGCTTGTCGGCGGGTACGTCGACCTCACCGAGGCTGTCGGTCTCCTTCCGTACATCCATCGTCGGCTCCCTGCATGGCGCACGTGCCGGGCGCCGTGCGGACCATCATAGCGAGGGGTGGCGCTTGGCGCTGGCGCACACAGAAGCTCAGACGAAGCGGAAGCTCACCACCCCCAGCGGACCGTAGTCGGCCTGCAGCGTGTCGCCGGCCACGGCCGTGGTCGGCCGGGTGAAGGAGCCGCCGAGAATCACCTCACCCGCGTTCAGCTGCTCGCCAAAGGGCGCGATCTTGTTGGCCAGCCAGGCGACGCCGTTGCCCGGGTGGTTCAGCACCGCAGCGGCCAGGCCGGTCTCCTCGATCACGCCGTTCTTGAACAACATCGCGCCCACCCAGCGCAGGTCCACCGCGTCGGGCTTCACCGGCCGGCCGCCCAGCACGATGCCGGCGTTCGCGGCGAAATCGCTGATGGTGTCGAAGACCTTGCGCGGCGCCTTGGTGTCGCGGTCGAACTGCTCGATGCGCGCGTCGATGATCTCGATGGCCGGCGTCACCCATTCGGTGGCCGACAGCACGTCGAACAGCGTCACGCCCGGGCCCTTGAGCGGCCTGCCCAGGATGAAGGCCAGCTCCACTTCGATGCGCGGCGCGATGAAGCGCTGGATCGGGATGTCGCCGCCGTTGGCGAAGAACATGTCGTCCATCAGCGGCGCGAAATCGGGCTCGTCGATCTGGCTGGACTGCTGCATCGCGCGCGAGGTGAGCCCGATCTTCCGACCCTTGACCACCCGGCCGTCGGCGATCTCCAGCGCCACCCAGGCGCGCTGCACCGCATAGCCGTCGTCGATGCTCATGCCCGGGTGCCGCTTCGAGAAGTGGCGCAGCTGCGTGCGCGACTTGCGCGCGTCGTACAGCTCACGGGCCAGGGCGGCGATGGTCTGCGGGTCGAGGGTGGTGCTCATGTCTTCTTGGCGAACAGCGGATGCAGGTTGCCCAGCTTGGCGTCGAAGACCTCGTGGCCTTCGTCCACCTGCAGCGTCAGGCCCACGGGTCTCTTGGCCAGCAGCGGGGCCAGTTCCTCGCGCACAGCGGCGGCCAGCGTCTCTCCAACCACTTTGTGCACGGCAGCGCTGCGGCCCTTGGCCATGCGCACGTTGAAGTAGATGAAACCGTAGTCGCCGCTGCCGTCGGCCACCGCATAGTGCGCGGCCGGGTAGGCCAGCACGCGCGTGCCGCCGGTGGGGAAGACCTGCGCGCCCTGTTCGTCGCGCACCGACAGCATCGCGTCGGCCAACCTGCGGCACAGGCGCGGGAAGTCGGCTTCCGCGTCCAGCTGCGGGGTGTAGAGCATGACCAGATGCGGCATCTACAGCCTCGTCGCAATGGTGGTGTAACCCTCGGCGGCCGAGGCCACCGCCTTGGGAATGGCCCGGCCATCCTGCGGCGTCACCGGGAACACCACGTTGATCTGCCCGGTGCCGCTGGCGCCGAAATAGGGCGTGACGATCTCGGCGGGTGCGTCGTAGGCGCTCCAGCCCAGCAGCCCCAGCAGCATCGCTGTGTCGTGCATGAAGCCTTCGCCGTGGCCCTTGGCGGCGTACTCGGGCAGCATCTCGCAGAAGGCCTGCCACTCGCCGGCCTGCCACATGCGGACCACCTCGCGATCCAGATGCTCGAGGAAGGGGCTCCAGATCTTGAAGCCGAACTCCGGCGCCAGGCCGTTCTGCGCGAAGCGGTGGCTCAAGCTGCCGCTGGCGAAGAAGGCGACCGTGCCGTCGTAGTGATCTTCCACCGCGCGGCGGAAAGCCCAGCCCAGCCGCGCGCTGTCGTTCAGGTAGTGCGCCATGCACAGCGCCGACACGCTGACCACCTTGAAACGCTGGTCGGCGTTCATGTAGCGCATCGGCACGAGGGTGCCGTACTCCGGGCCGAGGGTGGTGCGGTCGTGGGCCAGCGTTTCCACGCCCAGCTGATTGGCCGTCTGCGCCAGAAGCGCGCCGAGCGCCGGGTTGCCCGGGAACTCGTAGCCCATGTTGCTGATGAAGTGCGGCAGCTCGTTGCTGGTGTAGGTGCCCTTGAAATGCGGCGCGCTGTTCAGGTGGTAGTTGGCGTTGACCAGCCAGTGCGTGTCGAAGACGACGATGGTGTCCACGCCCAGTTCGCGGCAGCGCCGGCCGATCTCGACGTGGCCGTCGATCGCATCCTGCCGCGTGCCGTGTCTCGGGCCCGGCAGTTCGCTCAGGTACATGCTGGGCACGTGGGTGATCTTGGCGGCCAGCGCAACCTTGCCCATGCTCAGACCCCCCAGTGCGGAATGTGATGGCCACCCAAGGAGACGGCCACGTTCTTCGGCTCCAGGAACACCTCGTAGCTCCAGGTGCCGCCTTCGCGCCCAGTGCCGCTGGCCTTGGTGCCGCCGAAGGGCTGCCGCAGGTCGCGCACGTTCTGGCTGTTGACGAAGCACATGCCGGCCTCGATGGCCGCGGCCACGCGGTGGGCGCGGCCGATGTCCTGGCTCCAGACATAGCTGGACAGGCCATATTGAATGTCGTTGGCCAGCGCGATCGCATCGGCCTCGTCGCCGAAAGGGATCAGGCAGGCGACCGGGCCGAAGATCTCCTCCTGCGCAATGCGCATCGAGTTCTTCACGTCGGCAAACACGGTGGGCCGCACGAAGTTGCCCTTGGCGAAGGCGGCGGGCAGCTCGGGTGCGTCCCGCCCGCCGGTCAAGAGCGTCGCGCCTTCCTGCGGGCCCAGCTCGATGTAGCTGCGCACCTTGGCCAGGTGCTGCGGGCTGATCATCGGGCCGATGATGGTCTTCTCGTCCATCGGGTCGCCGACGCTGATGCGCGCGGCGCGCTCGGCAAAGCGTTCGACGAAGCGCGGGTAGAGGCTCTTCTGCACCAGGATGCGGCTGCCGGCGGTGCAGCGCTCGCCGTTGTTGCTGAAGATCATGAACACCGCGGCATCCAGCGCACGCTCGAAGTCGGCATCGTCGAAGACCACGAAGGGGCTCTTGCCGCCGAGCTCCATGCTGAACTTCTTCAGCCCCGCCGCGCGGATGATGCGGTTGCCGGTGACGGTGGAGCCGGTGAAGGAGATGGCGCGCACGTCGGGGTGCGCGCACAGCGGCTCGCCGGCCTCCTTGCCGGTGCCGTGCACGATGTTCAGCACGCCCTTCGGCAGGCCGGCCTCGGTGGCCAGCTCGCCGAAGCGCGAGATGCTCAGCGGCGACAGCTCGCTCATCTTCAGCACCGCGGTGTTGCCGAAGGCCAGGCAGGGCGCGATCTTCCAGGTGCCGGTCATGAAGGGCACGTTCCATGGCGAGATCAGCGCGCACACGCCCACCGGGTGGAACAGCGTGTAGTTCAGGTGCGTCGGCGTCGGGTAGGTGTGGCCGTCGACGCGGGTGCACATCTCGGCGAAATAGTGGAAGTTGTCGGCCGCGCGCGGCACCAGCTGCTTGCCGGTCTGGTTGATGCTCTGGCCGGTGTCGCCGGTCTCGATGGACGAGATTTCGGCCACGTGCTGGGTGATCAGCTCGCCGAGCTTGTGCATCATCTTCGCCCGATCGGCAGCCGGCGTCGCCGCCCACTTCGGGAAGGCGGACTTGGCGGCGGCGACCGCGGCATGCACCTCGGCCTCGCCGCCGGCGGCCACCTCGGCCAGCACCTGCTGGTTGGCCGGGTTGACGGTCTCGAAACACTCGCGGCTTTCGACGAACCGGCCGTCGATCAGGTGGGGGATGCGCATGTTCAGGGTCCTTCGCTGACGATGGTGTTGAGCAGCCGGCCCAGGCCTTCGATCTCGCACACCACCTCGTCGCCGGGCATGACGTTGCTGACGCCTTCGGGCGTGCCGGTGAGGATGATGTCGCCAGGGGCCAGCGTCATGAAGCTGCTCAGGTATTCGATCAGCGCCGGCACGTCGTCGATCAGGTCACGCGTGTTCCCGTGCTGGCGCGGCTCGCCGTTGACCAGCGTGCGCAATGACAGCGCATGCGGGTCGGGCACGTCGGCTGCGTCCACCAGCCAGGGGCCCAGCGCGGTGGCGCCGTCGCGGTTCTTCACCCGCAGGTTCGGCCGGTACCAGTTTTCCAGGTAGTCGCGCACCGCGTAGTCGTTGGCGATGGTGTAGCCGGCCACGTAGTGCAGCGCCTCGGCGCGCTTCACGCGCTTCGTAGGGCGGCCGATCACCACCGCCAGCTCGCACTCGTAGTGCATGAAGGCCGCGTCGGCGGGCCGGCGCGTGCGGCCGCGGTGGCCGATCAGCGCGTTCGGGCCCTTCAGGAAGGCCAGCGGCTCGTCCTTCGCCGTCAGCGTCAGTTCCTTGGCCAGCTCCTTCTTGTGGTCGGCATAGTTGATGCCCAGCGCGATGATCGTGCCCGGCTGCACCGGCGGCAGCCACACCACTTCGTCCTCGGCGAGAAGCGTGCCGTCGGCCAGCAGCAGCCGGTCGCCATCGGCCACCGCGTGATGGACGGCGCCGGCCCAGGCGATGCGGGCGTGCTTCATGCCGCGGCCTCCGCCACCAGCCGGTGTTCCAGCGTGCCGACGCCGTCGATGCTGATGCGCACTGTCTGTCCGGCCCGCGCCAAGGGCGCGGCCGGCCCGGCGCCCAGCATCAGCAGATCGCCCGGCGCCAGCGTCATGAAGGCGCTGACCTCGGCGATCAGCCGCGCCACGCCGCGCTGCATGCCGGCCGTCGAATAGCGCTGCGCTTCCTGCCCATCGATCTGCACCACCACCTCCAGCGCATCGGGCTGCGGCACGTGGCGGGCGGCGACGATCCACGGCCCCAGCGGCAGGAAGCCGTCGCGCGCCTTGTAGCGCAGCGACGGCCGGTAGTACGACGGATGCGGCACGCTCAGGTCGCTGCACACGGTGTAGCCGGCGACGTGCGCCAGCGCCTCGGCCTCGCGCACGCGGCAGGCCTCGCGGCCGATGACG
>JAFLDH010000096.1 GCA_017302505.1 Burkholderiales bacterium | reverse complement strand
GCCGCAGGCCCAGGCCGATGCCGCGCCGCCGGCCAGCGCGGCGGCCAGCAGCCACTGCCTCACGGTGCGCCCTGCTTCCAGTGCGCGAACAGCGCCTCGCCGTTGCGCCAGGCGATGCGTTCGGCCAGCGGCGCCGGCAGGTCGGCCAGCCAGGCGCGGGTCCACTGCGCATGCTCGACCAGGTAGTGCCAGCGCTCGGGCGTGAAGGTGTCGGTGCCGACCATGAAGCGGTCGGGGAACTCGGTGAACAGCGCCTTCCATTCCGGCGCCACCTTGCCTCCGCTGCCGTGCTCGCTGCGGTAGGCCAGGTCGCACCACAGGTTCTTGTGCTTGCGCAGCATGGCGGCCACTCCTTCAGGCCGCTCGAAGCCCGAATGCGCCCACAGGATGCGCGCCTGCGGGTCCTGCTTGAACAGCCGCTCCACCGCGTCGGCATCGCTGTGCGCATGCAGCACCAGGCCGTACTGTTTGGCCAGCTGCACCATGCGCCGCGGCACGGGCAGATCGGCATCGGCGCCGAACAGGTGGAACTCGCCGACCGCCGCGTAGCGCGCGTTCTTCAGACGCTCTTCCAGGAAAGTGGCGACGCTGTCGTCGCGCACCCAGGTGCCGACCTCGGCGCGCGTGCGGTACGGGCGCAGCGAGGGGATCACGATGTCCGGCGCCTCGGCCAGCAGCTTCTGCGTGCCGGCATCGCCCGAGCTGGAGACCAGCGCGCGCTTCAGGCCGGCCTTGCGCAGGATCTCGGCGGCCTGGCGCGGTGGCGTCAGGTCGACCGCGTCGTGGCTGTAGTGCACGTGGGCGTCGAAGATCGGCAGCTCGGCCGCGGCGGCCGGCAGGGCCGCGAAGATCAGGCAGGCGAGCAGGCTGGACAGGCGCATGGCGGTCTCCGGCGACAAGGCCGACTAGTCTGCCGCAGACTCCGGCTGCGTGCTGGCCACCACCCATTCGGCATAGGGCGCATGGGCCTGCGCCACAGGCAGCGCGTGGATCGCCGGCAGCTCGTAGGGGTGCGCTTCCAGCAGCGCCGCCTGCAGCGCCGGCACCAGCGCCTCGCGCGTCTTCAGCAGAAGCCGGTGCTCGGCGTCGTGCGCGACGGCGCCCTGCCAGCGGTAGATGCTTTCGATGGCGGTGATCTGCGCGCAGGCCGCCAGCCGGCGCTCGACCATCTGCCGGCCCAGCGCGCGGGCCTCGTCGACCGTGCCGACGGTGGTGACCACCAGCCAGGGCAGTTCCATCGCCGGCCGCTCAGTGCAGCTCGATCACCGGCCAGCCGCGCTCGGCCGCCACTGCGGCCAGCTTGGCGTCCGGGTTGACGGCTACCGCGCGCTGCACGGCACTGAGCAGCGGCAGGTCGTTGATCGAATCGCTGTACAGCAGCGTCTCACAGTCGGCCAGCGCCAGCCGTTGCGCGGCCAGCCAGTCGTGCAGGCGCAGCACCTTGCCTTCGCGCATGTTCAGCACGCCCTGGCTGCGGCCGGTGAAGCGGCCGGCCGCATCGATCTCGCATTCGGTGGCGATCAGGTCAGCGAAGCCCAGCACCTGCGCGCTGAGCTCGCTGAGGAAGCGGCAGGTGGCGGTGGTCAGCACCAGCCGGTCGCCGGCCTCGCGGTGCTTGTCTACCAGCGCCCGCGCGCGGGCGCCGATGCGCGGCGCGACGCGCGTGTCCATGAACTCGGCGCGCAAGGCCTGCCACTCGGCCGCGCTGCGCCCGGCCAGCGTGCCGATGTAGAAATCGCAGAAGGCCTGGGCGCTGACGGCGCCGGCCGCGTAGTCGCGCGCCATCTGCCGGTTCTGCGCCTCGAAGGGGTCGCGCGGCAGCACGCCGCGGTCCATCAGGAACTCGCACCACAGCTGGTCGCTGTCGCCGTCGAGCAGCGTGTGGTCCAGGTCGAACAGCGCGAGACGCATCTAGGGCCTGTCAGCGCCACGGGAGGGCTCGCGCCGGGTCGCCGCCGGCCGCAGGGCTAGGCGCGAGTGAGGCCGCGTGCCCGAGGCACGCAACGAGCGAGCAACGACGCCCTGCGGACGGCCGCGATCCGGCCCGCAGGGTGATCTCAGCAAACGACCGCCAGCCGCGTTGCAAATCCTCGCCATAGCGGCGGCTATGGCTGCGGTTTGCGCCTTGCTGGCGGCCGTTTGCTGAGTCACGCGAACCCTCCCGTGGCGCTGACAGGCCCTAGGGCTGTCGCAGGTGCCAGGCCTTCGGCCGGGTGAAGGCCTGGATGCCGTAGGTGGACAGCGTCAGGCCCACGCCCGAATCGCCGTGGCCCGACCAGGGCAGCCGCGGGCTGACGCGATCGCAGCAGTTCCAGTACACGGTGCCGGCGTTCACCTGCGCCAGCAGTTCGCGCGCCTTGGCCTCGTCGCGGGTGTAGACGCCGGCCGTCAGGCCGTAGCGGGTGTCGTTCATCAGCGCGATGGCTTCGTCATCGCCACGCACCTTCTGGATGCCGATGATCGGGCCGAAGCTTTCCTCGCGCATGACTTCCATCGTGTGGTTCACGCCAGTCAGCACGGTGGGCTCGAACCAGTGGCCCGGGCCGGGCCGGCTGCGCCCGCCGCAGTGCAGCGTGGCGCCCTTGGCCACCGCATCGTCCACCTGCGCCTGCAGCACGGCCAGCTGCGGCGCGCGCGTCACCGCGCCGATGTAGGTGTCGCCCTGCAGCGGGTCGCCCATGCGCATGCCCTTCACCGTGGCGACGAAGCGCTCGACGAAGGCATCGTGCAGGCTTTCGTGCACGTAGATGCGCTCGACCGAGCAGCAGCTCTGGCCGGTGTTGTACATGGCGCCGTCGGCCAGGCCTTCGGCGGCGCTCAGCGGGTCGGCATCGGCGCGCACGTAGACCGGGTCCTTGCCGCCCAGCTCCAACTGCAGCTTCAGCAGCTTCGGCGCCACCGCCTGCGCGATGCGCACGCCGGTGGCATGGCTGCCGGTGAAGAACACGCCGTCCAGCCGCTGTGCCAGCAGCGCGCTGCCCACCTCGCCGGCGCCCACCAGGCACTGCATCACCGCGGCCGGCACGCCGGCGGCATGCAGCAGCCGGGTGATGTGCTGTCCGGTCAACGTCGCATGTTCGCTGGGCTTGTAGAGCACCGCGTTGCCGGTCAAGAGCGCCGGCACGATGACGTTGCAGCCGACGAACCATGGGTAGTTCCAGGCCGAGATGTTGGCCACCACGCCCAGCGGAATGTGCGTGATCTGCTCGTGCATGCCGCCGCCGTCGAACACATGCTCGTCGCGGATCGAGGCTTCGGTCTGCTCCAGGAAGAAGTCGATGCGCGGCAGCAGGCCGTTGAGCTCGTTGCGCGCCTGGGCGATGGGCTTGCCCATTTCCATCGTCAGCGTGGTGGCCAGCGCGTCCAGCTCGGCGACCACGCCGGCGCGGAAGCGCTGCACGACCGCCAGCTTCTCGGCCAGCGGCACGGACGCCCAGGCCGGCTGCGCGGCGCGCGCCGCGGCGGCCTTGGCAGCGACGCTCGCGGCATCGTCGGCATTCGGTTCGACGAGCAGCGCGCCGGTGGCGGGGTTGTGGATCTTCAGCGTGGGCATGGGGTGCTCAGTCTTTGCGGGTGGCGCGCGCCGCGGCCAGGAACTCGGCCAGCAGCGCGCCGTCGTCGAAGGTGCCGTGCTCGGTGTCGTGGAACTCGGGGTGCCACTGCACGGCGGCCAGGTAGCCGGGGCCGCGGCGGCGGATGGCCTCGATCATGCCGTCTTCGGGGCAGCGCGCCTCCACCTCGAAGCCGGGCGCCAGGTCCTTGATGCCCTGGTGGTGGATACTGTTCACCTTGGCGCGGCGCTGGCCGGGGTACAGCTGCGCCAGGCGCGAACCCTCGACGATCTCGATGTCGTGGAAGTGGCGTTCGTAGCTCGGCCCGTCGCGGTGCGCACGAGATGCAGGGCGCTGCGTCGGGATGTCCTGCAGCAGCGTGCCGCCGTGCATCACGTTCAGCAGCTGAAAGCCGCGGCAGATGCCGAACACCGGCTTGCCGGCGGCAAGGAAGGCCTGCACCAGCTCCATCTCGTAGCGGTCGCGCACGCGGTCGCCGGCCCATTCGGGCTTCAGCGGCGTCTCGCCGTAGCTTTCGGGCGCCAGGTCGTTGCCGCCCTGCAGCACCAGGCCGTCCAGCGCCTCGGCATAGTGGGACAGCTCGATCTCGCTGCGCTTGACGATGCTCTGCGCATCGACCGCCGGCACCATCACCGGCAGCGCGCCGCCGCGCATCACCCAGTGCGCGACCGATTGCTCCAGGTAGTGCAGCGTCTTGGTCCACACGCCGCCCAGGTCCAGCACCGGGCCGGCCGGGTAGTAGATGCGCGCCGAGACGCCGATCGTCAGCCAGGGTCTGCGGAAGGGCATGTCACATCGCCTCGCGGAACAGCCGCTCGTAGTCGGCCTCGGTGGCCGGCCGCGGGTTGGTCTGGCTGGTGAAGTCGGTGTTGGCCAGCGGCACCAGCCGCGGCAGGTGCTCCAGCGTCACGCCGCGCTGCGCCAGGCCACCGGTGATGCCGATCTGCTGCTTCAATGTTTTCAGCCAGGGCACGAAGGCGGCGCCGCCGCCGCTCAGGCCGGCGGCATGGGCCAGCTCGTCGAACTTGGCCGGCACGGCCTCGAAGTTCCAGGCCAGCACGGTGTCGATCATCAGTGCGTTGGCCAGGCCATGGTGCATGTCGCAGACGGCGCCCAGCGCATGCGCGCAGGCATGCACGCCGCCCAGGTCCTTCTGGAAAGCGACTGCGCCCATCATCGAGCTCATCATCATGTCGGCGCGGGCCTGCAGGTTGCCGGGCTCGGCCACTGCGGTGGCCAGCGCGCGCGCACCGATGCGCAGGCCCTCCAGCGCGATGCCGTCGCACATCGGGTGGAAGGCCGGCGACAGGTAGCTCTCGATGTTGTGCGTAAGCGCGTCCATGCCGGTGGCCGCGGTGACGGCCGGCGGCAGCGCCAGCGTCAATTCGGGGTCGGCGAACACCGCGCGGGCCAGGATCTTCGGGCTGAAGACGGTGCGCTTCTTGTGCGTGTCGTTCTCGCTGACCACCGACGAGCGGCCCACCTCCGAGCCGGTGCCGGCGGTGGTGGGCAGCGCCACCATGTACGGCAGATCGTGCTCGATGGGCCGCACCTGCGGGTGGTCCCACACGTATTCGAGGATGTCGCCCTCGTGCGTGGCGGCCACGCCCACCACCTTGGCCACGTCGAGCGCCGCACCGCCGCCGAAGCCGATGATGCAGTCGGCGCCGTGCAGCTTGTAGGCCTTGGCGCCGTCCATCACCATCGCGCAGGTCGGGTTGCCGTGGATGCCGTCGAAGACCACCGCGTCCAGAGGCGCCAGCAGCGAGCGGAACTCGGCCAGCACCGGCAGGCCCGACAGCCCGCGGTCGGTGACGATCAGCGGCCGGCGGCAGCCGGCCTCGGCCAGATGCTCGGCCACCAGCTTGCGAGCGCCGGCGCCAAAGTGGATGGGGGTGGGGAAGGCGAAACGGGTGATGCTCATGGGCAGGGGCGGAATTTACCGGCCAGCGCCTTGTCGCCGAACTGCTTGCGCAGCGGCTTATCGGCGTCGACCGTGAGGTAGGGGCCGGTGCGGTCTTTCATGGCCAGCAGGCTCAGGCCGGTGGGCTGGCCTTCGCCGAGCAGCGCCACGTCAAAGCCGGCCGGCGGCGGCTGCTTGCCGAAGTAGCTGAAGGCGCTGAGCGGCGCGGTGGTGCGCAGCTGCCGGCCATCGGCCTGCAGCGTCAGCGATTGCACGTCGACCACCAGCCGCGGGCCGGCCGGCGCGCGGCAATCGACGGCCCAGATGCCGGCGTACTTCTTCAGCACCTCGAGGTCGTTCGGGGTCTGCTGGGCCCACGCCGGCAAGGCGGCGGCCAGCAGCAGGCACAGGGCGACGAGAGGCATCGGGTGGGCGGTGCTCAGATGATCTCGAAGTATCGCTTCAGTTCCCAGTCGGTGACGCCGTCCTGCCACTGCCGCCACTCCCATTCGCGGGTGGCCGCGAAATGGTCCACGAAGGTGTCGCCGAGCCAGTCGCGGGCGATGGCCGATTCGCGGAACTGCCTGGTCGTCTCGATCAGCGTGCGCGGCGCGCGCGGGATGTTTTCCGCGCCCTGGTTGGTGCCGGTGATCGGCGGGGCGGTCAGCTTGAGTCCCTTCTCCACGCCATGCAGCCCGGCGGCGATGACCGCGGACATCGCGAGATAGGGGTTCACGTCGGCGCCAGGGCAGCGGGTTTCCAGCCGCGTGCTTTTGGGGCTGCCGGCAATGACGCGGAAGCTGGCGGTGCGGTTGTCGATGCCCCAGGTGGGCTTCACCGGCGCCCAGAAGCCGTCCACCAGCCGCTTGTAGCTGTTGATCGTCGGCCAGATCAGCGGCGCGAACTCCATCATGCAGGCCACCTGGCCGGCCAGGTAGCTTTCGAACAGCTTGCTCATGCGGCGCGGACTCTTCGCGTCGTAGAACAGGTTGGCCTTGCCGTCCGAAAGGCTCTGGTGGATGTGGCCGCTGCAGCCCGGGTACTGCTGGCTCCACTTGGCCATGAAGCTGGGCATCACGCCGAAGCGCTTGCCGATCTCCTTGGCGCCGGTCTTGAAAAGGATCGCGCGGTCGGCCGCCTCGAGCGCGCCGCTGAAGGCGATGGCCGCTTCGTACACGCCGGGGCCGGTCTCGGTGTGCAGGCCCTCGATCGGCACGCCAAAGGCCCCCATCTCGTCCATCAGCGCGTTGAAGAAGCCGCGCTGGTCGCCCATGCGCAGCAGCGAGTAGCCGAACATGCCGGGCGTGATCGGCTCCGGCCCCACGCCGCGCTTGGCCGCCCAGCTCTGCGGCGTCTCGGCGAAATTGAACCACTCGAACTCCATGCCGGCCATCGGCGCGAAGCCCAGCTTCTGCGCGCGCTTCAGCACGCGCTGCAGCGTCTGCCGCGGGCACACCGGGTAGGGGCTGCCGTCGGCATTGACGAACTCGCCCAGGAAGAAGGGCACGCCGCCGTCCCAGGGCACGCGCCGCGCGGTGCCCAGGTCCAGCCGCGCCAGCGCGTCGGGGAAGCCGTGCTGCCAGCCGGTGACCTGGGTGTTGTCGTAGCACACGTCGTGCGCATCCCAGCCGAAGACCACGTCGCAGAAGCCGAAGCCGCCGTCGGGGTGGGCTTGTGCGGCGCCGAAGAACTTGTCCTTGTGCAGGTACTTGCCGCGCAGGATGCCGTCGATGTCGCTGACCGCGACCTTGACCTTGGTGTGGCCTTCGTTGCGGATTGCCTGCAGAGCAGGATGCTCGGTGTTCTTCTTGGTGGCCATGGCCTGGTCTCCTCGGGTCGAATCAGCGTGCCGGCGTGCCGTCCGGAATGCCCATCTCGGCCAGCGTCTCGGCCACGGCGTTCACCGCCTGCTGCATCTCGTTGCGGCCGATGGCGCCGATGCAGCCGACGCGGAAGGTCTCCACCTCGGTCAGCTTGCCGGGATAGAGGATGAAGCCGCGCTGCTTGGCGCCGTCGTAGAAGCGTTTGAAGTCGTAGTGGGCGTGCGCCGGCGCATGGAAGGTGACGATGATCGGCGCCTGCACTTCGGGCTTCAGGAAGGGCTTGAAGCCGAGCTTGGCCATGCCGTCCACCAGCGTGCGGCAGTTGTCGGTGTAGCGCGCCAGACGCGCCGGCTGGCCGCCTTCCTCGACGAACTGGGCGGTGGCCTCGTCCAGCGCCGCCACCACGTGCGTCGGCGGCGTGAAGCGCCACTGCCCCGTCTTGCCCATGTATACATGCTGGTCGTGCAGGTCCATCGCCAGGCTCTGGCTGTTGCCGGCGCAGGCGTCGAGCACTGCCTTGCGGATGAAGACGAAGCCCATGCCCGGCACGCCTTCCAGGCATTTTCCGCTGGCGGCGATCAGCGCGTCGAATTGCAGTTCTCGCGCATTGATCGGCAGCGCCGCGAAGCTGGACATTGCGTCGACGATCAGGCCTTTGCCATGCTTGCGGCAGACTGCCGCGACGTCGGCCAACGGGTTCTCGACGCCGGTGCCGGTCTCGCAGTGGATCAGCACCACGTGGGTGATCGAGGCGTCGGTCTTGAGCCGCTCGTCCACCGCCGCGGCCGAGACCGGCTGGTCCTCGGCGAAGGGCAGCACGGTGGCCTTGCGGCCCATCATCTGCGTCAGCTTGCCGGCGCGCTTGCAATAGGCGCCGTTGTCCGGCACCAGCACATGGCCGTCGCGCGGCACCAGGGTGGCCACTGCGGCCTCGACGCTGAAGGTACCGCTGCCCTGCAGCGGCACGACGACATGCGTGTCGTGGCCATCGACGATGTCCAGCAGCCGGCCGCGCAGCCGCGCGGTGATGGCGTTGAAGTCGGCGTCCCAGCTGCCCCAGTCCTTCAGCATCGCCAGCTTGGTGCGCAGCGTGGTGGTCAGCGGGCCGGGGGTGAGCAGGATGCGGTCGCGGTCCATGTCATGCCTTCCATTGTTGAGTGCGGCGTTCGACGAGCCACGACAGGCCCATGAACAGCAGCGTGGCCACGGTGGAGGCGGCGGCGATCAGCAGCGCCATCGCCGCGGCGGCGCCGGTGTCGCCGGCTTCGTCCAGGTTCAGGATCGCGATCGAGGCCACCTTGGTCTCGGGCGAGTACAGGAAGACCACCGCCGAGATGGTGGTCATCGCGTTGACGAAGAAGTAGCGCGCGATGTCCACCAGCGCCGGCGTGCAGATCGGCAGCGTCACGCGCCAGAAGGTCTTGTAGAACGGCACCTTCAGCGAGGCCGACACCGATTCGAACTCGGCGTCCAGCGCCTTCAACGCCGTCACCGCCGTCAGGTGGCCGGTGGTGTAGAAGTGGACGATGCTGCACACCGTCATCAGCGTCAGCGTGTGGTAAAGGCTGTTCAGCGGGTTGGCGGGCTCGTTGAAGAAGAAGATGTAGCCCAGGCCCAGCACCAGCCCGGGCACCGCCATCGGCAGCATCGACAGCATGCGCACGCCGCCGCGCAGCGGGCCGCCGCCGTGCGTCTTCTCCAGCAGGTACGCGCCGACGAAGACCAGCGTGGTGCCGAACAAGGCCGTGCCTGCGGCCATCAGCAGGCTGTTGACGAAGCCGGTGGCCACCTCGCCCTCGACCAGGCCGGTGCGGTAGTGGTTCCAGCTGAAGCTCAGGTCGTAGGGCCAGAACTTGGCAAAGCTGGCGAAGATGGCCATGCCCAGCATCGCCAGCATCAGCAGCGCGATGAGCAGGCAATAGGCCTGCATCAGCGCATCGAACCAGGGCACGCGCTTGGGCCGGTAGGGCACCGCGCGGGCGCTGAGCATGGCCGTCTGCTTGCGCTGCACCAGGTGGTCGACGCTGAAGGTCAGCACGGCCGGTGCCAGCAGCAGCAGGGCCACCACCGCGCCCTTCTGGAAATCCTGCTGGCCGATGACCAGCTTGAACACGTCGGTGGCCAGCACGTTGAAGTTGCCGCCGATCACCTTGGGTATGCCGAAGTCGGTGATGACCAGCGTGAAGGTCACCAGCGCCGCCGAGATCAGCCCGTACTTGGCGCCGGGCAGCGTGATCGTCCAGAACTTGCGCGCCGCGCTGGTGCCCATCGCGTCGGCGGCCTCGTACAGCCGCGCGTCGGCGGTGGTCAGCGCGGTGACCAGGATCATCAGCGCATGCGGGAACAGCGCGAACACCTCGGCCATGACGATGCCCGGCGCACCGTAGATCTGGTCGATGCCCAGGGCCTGCATCCAGGCCTTCAGCACGCCCTGGTTGCCGAACCAGTAGATCAGCGAGATGGCCGACAGCAGCGAAGGCGCCAGCAGCGGAATCAGCGTGATGCCACGCAGCAGCTTCTTGAAGCCCATGCGGCTGCGCGTCAGCGCATAGGCAAAGCCGAAGGCCAGCGGCACGGTGATGACGGTGACCAGCGCCGACACCCACAGGCTGTTCCACAGCGACTGCAGCAGCGCCGGGCTGCGCGCATAGTCGATGAAGTTCTTCAGCCCGATCCATCGGCCGTCGCCGTCCTGCACCGACTTGATCAGGATGGCCAGCAGCGGCGCCGCCAGGAAGGCCAGCAGCACCAGCGCCACCCCGGCCAGCGCCACATGCGCCAGCCGGTCGCTCCAGTGCACGCGCAGTGTCACGCGGGCCGGGGCGGGAAGCGTGGTGGTGTTCACCCTCAGGAAAAGATGCGCATGCGCTCGGGCAGCAGGCGCAGCGGCAGCCGCGCGCCCACCTCGAGGTGCTGCTCGGACAGGAAGTTCAGCGACAGCACCACGGACAGCCGGTGCTCACCCAGCGCGGCAGAGCGCACCTGCACCAGGCAGTAGGAACCCAGGAACTCGATCTTCTCGATCTGCGCCTCGAAGACATTGCTGTCACCGGGCGCTATCGGCCGGGCCAGCACGTCCTCGGGCCGCAGGTAGACCTTGACCTCGCTGCCTGCGGCGCCGTCGTGCGGGCAGTGGAAGGGCATGGCGCCGTTCGGGGCAAAGACCACGTGGTGGCCCTCCACCAGTCGCGCCGGCAGCACGTTGATGCGGCCGACGAAATCGGCGACGAAGGGCGTGCCCGGGTCGCGGTACACCTCCATCGGCGTGCCCACATGCTCGATGACGCCGTGGTTCATGACCACGATGCGGTCGGCCACGGCCAGCGCCTCTTCCTGGTCGTGCGTGACCATGATGGTGGTCACGCCCAGCTGGCGCTGCAGCGCGCGGATCTCCTGTCGCAGGTGCACGCGCACGATCGCGTCCAGCGCCGACAGCGGCTCGTCCAGCAGCAGCAAGCCGGGTTTCGTCGCCAGCGCACGGGCCAGCGCGATGCGCTGCTGCTGGCCGCCGGACAGTTGCGCCGGGTACTTGCCCTGGCTGCCGGGCAGGCCCACCAGCTTCAGCAGTTCGTCGACGCGCTGCTGCGCCTGCGCGCGTGGCACGCGCCGGTTCACCAGCCCATAGGCCACGTTGTCGGCCACCGTCAGGTTGGGGAACAGCGCGTAGCTCTGAAAGACGATGCCGTAGTCGCGCTGCGCCGGCGGCAGCACCGAGATGTCGCGCCCGGCCAGCTCGATGCGGCCGGCCGTCTGCGCTTCCAGCCCGGCAATGATGCGCAGCAAGGTGGTCTTGCCGCATCCCGAAGGGCCGAGAAAACAGACGAACTCGCCCTTGGCAATGTCGAGACGGATGTCGCGCAGCGCAGTGAAGCTGCCGAAATCCTTGCGGATCCCGGCCAGCTTCAAGTACGCGGAACTCACTTCTTGGGTTCGGATTTGGCGTTGTAGCGCTTGTTCCACTCGTCGAGGATGCGCTCGCGGTTCTCGGCGGCCCAGTTGAAGTCCATCTTCACCAGGCGCTGCTCGTAGTCCTTGGGCACGTTGGCCAGCGGCGCGGCCACGCCGGGCTGCGCGGTGATGGCGAAGTTCTTGCCGTAGAGCATCATCGCGTCCTTGCTGGCCGCCCAGTTGGCCAGCTTCTGCGCGGCCTCGAGCTTCTTCGTGCCCTTGTGAATGGCGAAGGCCTCCAGGTCCCAGCCCAGGCCTTCCTTGGGGAAGATCAGGTCGATCGGACCACCCTTGGCCTTGATGGTGTTGGCGCGGTACTCGAAGCTGATGCCGATGACGGCCTCGCCGTTGCCGGCCATCACGCAGGGCTTGGAGCCCGAATGGGTGTACTGCATGATGTTCTCGTGCAGGGCGTCCATGTACTTCCAGCCGCCGCCCTTGCCGTTGTCGTCGCCGAACAGCGTCAGCCAGGCGGTCACGTCGAAGTAGCCGGTGCCCGAGGACGCCGGGTTGGGCATCACGATCATGCCCTTGTAGATGGGCTTGGTCAGGTCCTTCCAGGTTTCGGGCTTCGGGATGTTGCGCTTCTGCGCTTCCACGGTGTTGAAGCACACCGTCGCGCCCCACACGTCCATGCCGAACCAGGCGGGCGGGTTCTTCTTGTCCCGGTACTGGCTCATGATGGCATCCAGGTTCAGCGGGGCATAGGGATGCAGCATGCCGTTCTTGTCCAGCAGCGCCAGGCTGGAGGCAGCCACGCCCATGATCGCGTCGGCCTGCGGGTTGCCCTTCTCGGCCAGCAGCTTGGCGGTGATGACGCCGGTGCTGTCGCGCACCCACTTGATCTCCACCTCCGGATGCACCTTGTTGAAGCCTTCCTGGTAGGCCTTCAGCTGGTCAGTCTCCAGCGCGGTGTAGACCAGCAACTGCGTTTTCTGGGCGGCGGCAGTGCCGGCGGCCAGGCACAGCGCCAGGGCGGCTAGGGGCAGGAAGGGCAGGCGCATGGAACGGACTCCTGGGTGAAGGGGTGTGTGTGGGAAGCCAAACCGAAAAGCGTGCCGCACGACGATGACGCAGGCGTGACGCCACCATGCCGGGCACAACGCTTGCATGCTGCCGTGTCGCGCCGATGCCTGTCAACCGAAGTTTCATGTAGGTTGCAGATTGTTGACATTGTCGCGGCGTCGCGGTCCAATGCACGAGCCATGACCGATCCCGCCCGAAGGGGCTCCGCCCGCCGCCCGCCCGTGGCGGCCGTCGCCGTTTCCCCGTGCAGCACCTGCTGAACCTGCTGGCGGCGATTGCGCTGCTCGTCTGGGCCACGCACATCGTGCGCACCGGCGTGCTGCGGCTGTATGGCGCCAACCTGCGGCATGTCATCTCGCGCAGCGTAGGCAACCGCTTCCAGGCGCTGCTGGCCGGCTTTGCGGTGACCACGCTGGTGCAGTCCAGCACGGCCACCGGGCTGATCGTCTCGTCCTTCGTCGGCCGCGGGCTGATTGCCACCGCCGCGGCGCTGGCGGTGATGCTGGGTGCCGACCTGGGCACCAGCGCGATGGTGGTGGTGTTCTCCTTCGATCTGTCGTGGCTGTCGCCGCTGCTGATCTTCGTCGGCGTGGTGCTGTTCATCAGCCGCGAGTCCACCAGCGTGGGCCGCTTCGGCCGCATCGTCATCGGCCTGGGGCTGATCACGCTGGCTCTGCAGCTGATCGTCGGCGCGACGAGGCCGCTGATCGAATCGCCGGCGGTTCGCCAGCTGCTGGCCACGCTGCCCAACGACGTGCTGCTGGACCTGCTGGTCGGCGCGGTGCTGACGGTGCTGTCCTACTCGTCACTGGCCATCGTGCTGCTGACCGCCACTCTGGCTGGCGCCGGCATGCTGCCGGCGGGCGTGGCGCTGGGCCTGGTGCTGGGCGCCAACGTCGGCAGCGGCGTCCTGGGCGTGCTGACCACGGCGCGGGCCGACATCGCCACCCGCCGGCTGCCGATGGGCAACCTGCTGTTCAAGCTGGCCGGCTGCGTGCTGGTCGTGCCCTGGTTGCCGCAGATCCACGTGCTGCTGCAGCAGCAGCTGGACAACGTGCCGCAACAGGTGGTGGCCTTCCACCTGGCCTTCAACGCGGCATTGGCGCTGCTGTTCATCGGCCTGACCGGCCCGCTGGCGCGCCAGCTGGAGCGCTGGATGGTTGCGCCCGCGCCGCACCCGTCGCAGAGCCGGCCGCGCCACCTGGACCCGGTGGCGCTGCAGACGCCGTCGCTGGCCATTGCCTGCGCCGCACGCGAGGCGTTGCACCAGGCCGACGTGGTGGAGACCATGCTGCGCGGCGTGATGGACGTGATGCGCCGCAACGACCTGCAGCTGGCCGAGCAGCTGCGCAAGATGGACGACACGGTGGACGACCTGTACTCGGCCATCAAGTTCTACCTGACGCAGATCAGCCGCGAGGCGCTGTCCGAGCGCGAGGGCCGGCGCTGGACCGACATCGTCAGCTTCACCATCAACATGGAGCAGATCGGCGACATCGTCGAGCGTGTGCTGCAGGACGTGGAGGACAAGAAGATCAGCAAGGGCCGCAGCTTCAGCGAGGCCGGCATGGCGGAGATCAGCCACCTGCACGAGCGGCTGCTGTCCAACCTGCGGCTGGGCATGAGCGTGTTCCTCGACGGCCATGTCAACGACGCGCGCAAGCTGCTGGAGGAGAAGGCGCGCTTCCGCGAGCTGGAGCACGAGTACGCCGCCAACCACATCGCCCGGCTGCGCGACAACACCGCGCAGAGCATCGAGACCAGCAGCCTGCACCTGGACCTGATCAGCGAGCTGAAGCGCATCAACTCGCACATCTGCTCGATCGCCTACCCGATCCTGGAATCGGCCGGCGTGCTGGCCGCGACCCGGCTGCGCGAATCGCGGCTGGCCGAGCTGTCGGCCGACGAGACGCTGCGATGAGCATGGCCCACCGCGGATGAGCACCGGCGTCGTGCTCGCGGTGCTGCTGGGTGCGTTGCTGCACGCGTCGTGGAACGCGCTGGTCAAGAGCAGCGGCGACAAGCAGCTGGACATCGCGCTGGTGCACCTGCTGGGCGGCGTGGCGGCGCTGCCGCTGCTGCTGTGGGTGGGCCTGCCGCCGCCGGCAGCCTGGCCGTACATCGCCGCCTCGCTGCTGATCCACGTGGCCTACTACATCACGCTGAACGGCGCCTACCAGCATGGCGACCTGGGCAGCACCTACCCGATCATGCGCGGCAGCGCGCCGATGCTGGTGGCGCTCGGCAGCTCGGCCGTGCTCGGCGAGAGCCTGTCGCCGGCCGCCTGGCTGGGCGTCATCGCCATCACCGCCGGCGTGATGCTGGTCGGCCTGGCCCGGCCGGCCGAGGCGCTGCACCACGGCCGCGCCATCGGCTTTGCGCTGGCCAACGCGGCAGTGATCGCCACCTACACCTTCGTCGACGGCAGCGGCG
>JAFLDH010000095.1 GCA_017302505.1 Burkholderiales bacterium | reverse complement strand
GACCGCGCCCGCGCGGCCGGCGTGGTGCGGCTGGTGCTGCCAGCGGTGGAGGCCGCCCACTTCAGCACGGTGCGCGAGCTCGCCCATGCCCACGGCGATGTCTACGCGCTGGGCATCCACCCGCTGTACGTCGAACGCGCCGCCGAGGCCGACCTGCAGCAGTTGCGCCGCTGCCTGACGGCATGGCGCGACGACCCGCAGCTGGTGGCGGTGGGCGAGATCGGGCTTGACCATTTCGTGCCGGATCTCGACCGCGCGCGGCAGGAACATTTCTATGCCGCACAACTGCAGATCGCGCGCGACTTCGAACTGCCGGTGCTGCTGCACGTGCGCCGCTCGGCCGATGCGCTGCTGAAGGGCCTGCGCCGCTGGCCGGTGCGAGGCGGCATCGTGCATGCCTTCAACGGCAGCGCGGCACAGGCGGCGCTGTTCGTCGAGCGCGGCTTCAAGCTCGGCTTCGGCGGCGCGATGACGCATGAGCGCGCGCTGCAGATCCGCCGCCTGGCGGCCACGCTGCCGGCCGAAGCGCTGGTGCTGGAGACCGACGCGCCCGACATCCCGCCGCAGTGGCTGTACCGCACCGCCGCGCAGCGCGCGGCGGGCGCCACCAGCCGCAACGAGCCGGCCGAGCTGCCGCGCATCGCCGAGACCCTGGCCGCACTGCGCGGCTGGACACTGGACGAGGTGGCAACGCGCACCGCCGACAACGCCCGCGCCGCCTTGCCGGGCCTGGCGTGCTGAGCGGCCTGCCACCGGTGATCGGCCGGCAGACGCGGCTGGTGGTGCTGGGCAGCTTCCCCGGTGCCGCATCGCTGGCGGCCGGGCAGTACTACGCGCACCCGCGCAACCAGTTCTGGCCGCTGCTGTCGGCGCTGCTGGCCGAGGACCTGGTGGCGCTGCCCTATGCCCGGCGGTTGCAGCGCCTGCGTGCTCGTGGCGTCGGGCTGTGGGACGTGATCGGCGCCTGCGAACGCGAGGGCAGCCTGGACAGCGCGATCCGCAACCCCGTCTACAACGACCTGGCCGGCCTGCGCCGGCGCGCGCCTGGGCTGCAGGCGGTGGCCCACAACGGCGGTGCCTCGGCCCGGCTGATGCCGGTGACGGCCGCACTCGGCCTGGCGGTGCATCGGCTGCCCTCCAGCAGCCCGGCCCACGCCAGCTGGAGCTTCGAGCGCAAACTGCAGGCCTGGCGGCAGGTGTTCAGCGCCTGTGGCATCGGCGCCTAGCATAGCGACCATGCCCAGTTCCCGATCCCGCACCCCGCAACTGCCCGAAGTGACGATTTCCGAGTACCAGGGCGTGCGCAATCTGCACCTGGGCACGGTGTGGATCCAGGGATCGATGCGCACCGAGCGGCCGGACCGCATCGAGCTGGAGTACGTGCAGCGCATGATGGCCAGCCTGTTGTGGCTGGAGCCGGCGCAGCTGGGGCAGGGCCTGGCGGTGCAGCTGGGCCTGGGGGCGGGTGCCATCACCCGCTTCACGCTGAAGGCGCTGCGCATGCGCACCGTGGCGGTGGAGCTGAACCCGGCCGTCATCGGCGCCTGCCGGATGTTCTTTCACCTGCCCAACGATGGCCCCAAGCTGCAGGTGCTGGCCATGGACGCCGGCCAGTGGGTGCAGGATCCGGCGCACCAGGGCAGCGTGCAGTTGCTGCATGTCGACCTGTACGACCACGAGGCCGCCGCGCCGGTGCTGGACGATGCAGGCTTCTATGCCGCCTGCCGCGAGGTGCTGGCCGACGGTGGCGTGATGAGCGTCAATCTGTTCGGCCGGCATGCCAGCTTCGCGCGCAGCCTGGCGCACCTGGTGGCGGCCTTCGGTGCCGAGCAGGTGTGCAGCCTGCGGCCGACGCGCGAAGGCAACTGCGTGGTGATGGCCGGGCGCCACGTGGTGCTGCCCGACCGTGCCGCATTGCTCGATCGGGCCGCTGCCATCGAGAAGCGCTTCGGCCGCTGGGGCCTGCCGGCGCGAAAATGGCTGCGCATGCTGCGGCCCCAGGCCGCGGCCTCCAAGAGCCCAGGATGAGCACCACCCCCACGCTGCAGCGCGCCGCCCGTCCGGTGCCGGCCGACGACACCACCGCCCCGGCCTGGACCGGCAAGCTCGATTGGCGCGTGCTGCTGGGCTGGCTGCGCGACGATGCGGTGGTTAGCGCCGATGAGGCCGAGCGGCTGACCCGTCGCTTCGGCGCCGGCGCCTCCAGCCAGCATGCGCTGGTACGTCTGGGCGCCGCCGGGCTGCAGCGCGCCGGCAGCGCCCAGCCGCTGGACACCGAGGCGCTGACCGAATGGCTGGCACGGCGCTGCCGCATGCCCTATCTGCGCATCGATCCGCTGAAGGCCGATGTCGGCCGGGTGGCCGACGTGATGTCGGTGCACTACGCCGAAAGCCGCTGCGCGCTGCCGCTGCAGCTGAACAGCGCCGAGGTGGTGATCGCCACCAGCGAGCCCTTCGACCTGGGCTGGATCGCCGAGATCGAGGCGCACACCCGGCGCAGCGTCAAGCTGGTGCTGGCCAACCCGCAGGACGTGCGCAAGTACACCACCGAGTTCTATGCGCTGGCCAAGTCGGTGCGGGCGGCGCAGAAGACCGGCGAGGTCTCGCCCGCGGCCAGCTTCGAGCAGCTGGTGGAGCTGGGCAAGACCGCCAAGCAGCTGGACGCCAACGACCAGGGCGTGGTGCAGGTGGTGGACTGGCTGTGGCAGTACGCCTTCGACCAGCGCGCCAGCGACATCCACCTGGAGCCGCGCCGCGACATGGGCGCGATCCGCTTCCGCATCGACGGCGTGCTGCACACCGTCTACCAGGTGCCGCTGGGCGTGATGAACGCGATGGTCTCGCGCATCAAGCTGCTGGGCCGCATGGACGTGGTGGAGAAGCGCCGCCCGCTGGACGGGCGCATCAAGACCAAGCGGCCCGACACCGCCGACAAGGTGGGTGCCGAGGTGGAAATGCGGCTGTCCACGCTGCCCACCGCGTTCGGCGAGAAGCTGGTGATGCGCATCTTCGACCCCGAGACCGCGGTCAAGCGGGTCGAGGCGCTGGGCTTCGGCGCGCACGACACCGCGCGCTGGCAGGAGCTGATCGCGCGGCCGCACGGCATCATCCTCGTCACCGGGCCCACCGGCTCGGGCAAGACCACCACGCTGTACTCCACGCTGAAGCAACTGGCCACCGACGAGGTGAACGTCTGCACCATCGAGGACCCGATCGAGATGATCGAGCCCTCGTTCAACCAGACGCAGGTGCAGGCCGCGCTGGACATGGGCTTCGCCGAAGGGCTGAGGGCGCTGATGCGGCAGGACCCGGACATCATCATGGTCGGCGAGATCCGCGACCTGGCCACCGCCGAGATGGCGATCCAGGCCGCGCTCACCGGCCACTTGGTGTTCAGCACGCTGCACACCAACGACGCGGCCTCGGCCATCACCCGGCTGGCCGATCTGGGCGTGCCCTCGTACCTGATCTCGGCCACCGTCATCGGCGTGCTGGCGCAGCGGCTGACGCGCATGCTGTGCCCGGCCTGCAAGCAGCGCGACGAGACCACCACCCGCGAGACGCTGGACGAGCTGGCCAAGCCCTGGCGGCTGTCCGGCGGCGTACGGCCCTACAAGCCGGTGGGTTGCCTGGAATGCCGGCACACCGGCTACCGCGGCCGCGTCGGCCTGTACGAGCTCTTGGTGATGACCGAAGGCGCCCGCGCCGCGGTGCACCCCGCGCTGGATGCCGGCGCGCTGCGCCGCCAGGCCGTCAAGGACGGCATGCGCGCACTGCGCCTGGCCGGCGCGATGAAGGTCGCCGAAGGGCTGACCACTATCGAAGAGGTGCTGCGCAGTACCCCCAGCCTGGACGTGCGCGGCTGAGATCCGCGCCCGCCGGCTTACGTGGAAACCACATCCGGTCCGCCGCAGCGGGCTGCCTAGAATCCGGCACCGTCAGGCAGCCGAGGAGACAACAAGGTGAAGATCAAGAGCCAGAAGGATTTCTGGTCGGGGTTGATGTTCGTGGTCACGGGCCTGGGCTTCGCGGCTGGCGCCACCAACTACAACTTTGGCACTTCGGCGCGGCCAGGGCCTGGCTACTTCCCCTTCGGCCTGGGCATCCTGCTGGCGATCCTGGGCGCGTTGATTCTCTTCAAGTCGCTCACCGTGGAGTCCGAAGGCGGCGACCGAATCGGCAAGATCGGCTGGAAGCCGCTGGGCCTGATCGTGCTGTCGGTGGTGCTCTTCGGTCTGGCCTTGCCGCGGCTGGGCATGATCATCTCGCTGCCGCTGCTGATCTTCGTCGCCAGCCTGGCCGGTGACGAATTCAAGCTGAAGGAAGTGCTGCTCAACATGGTGATCCTCACGGTGGGTTCGTGGGCCATCTTCATCAAGGGCTTGAACCTGGTGATCCCGCTGTGGCCCACCTTCCTGGGCAACTGAGGAGCGCACGATGGAACTGCTGAACAACTTGGCGCTTGGCTTCGGCGTGGCCTTCACGCTGCAGAACGTCTTCTACGCCTTCTTCGGGGCGCTGCTGGGTACGCTGATCGGCGTGCTGCCCGGTCTGGGCCCGGTGGCCACCATCGCGATGCTGCTGCCCAGCATCTACGCGCTGGACGCCACGCCGGCGCTGATCATGCTGGCCGGCATTTACTACGGCGCGCAGTACGGCGGCTCCACCACGGCCATCCTGATCAACGTGCCCGGCGAATCGAGCTCGGTGGTCACGGCGATCGACGGCTACCAGATGGCGCGCAAGGGCCGGGCCGGGGCGGCCCTGGCCGCAGCCGGCCTGGGCAGTTTCTTTGCCGGGTGCGTGGGCACGATCATCATCGCGGCCTTCGCGCCACCGCTGACCGAACTGGCCTTCAAGTTCGGCCCGGCCGAATACTTCAGCCTGATGGTGCTGGGCCTCATTGGCGCAGTGGTGCTGGCCTCGGGTTCGCTGATCAAGGCCATCTCGATGATCATCCTGGGCCTGTTGCTCGGGCAGATCAACACCGACGTGATTTCGGGAGTGCCGCGCTTCAGCTTCGATGTCCCCGAGCTGACCGACGGCATCGGCTTCGTGGCCATTGCCATGGGCATCTTCGGCTTCGGCGAGATCATCGCCAACCTCAGCCGCCCGGCCGAACACCGCGAGGTCTTCACCAAGGACGTCAAGGGCATCTGGCCGACGCGGCAGGACTTCAAGAACGCCTACCCGGCGGTGCTGCGCGGCACTGCGCTGGGGTCCATCCTGGGCGTTCTGCCTGGCGGTGGAGCGCTGCTGGCGTCCTTTGCGGCATACACGCTGGAGAAGAAGACCAAGGGCAACCCCGGCGACGTGCCCTTCGGCCAAGGCAACATCCGCGGCGTGGCCGGCCCCGAGGCGGCCAACAACGCCGGCGCGCAGACATCGTTCATCCCGATGCTGACCCTGGGCATCCCGCCCAACGCGGTGATGGCGCTGATGGTCGGCGCGATGACCATCAAGGGCATCCAGCCCGGCCCGCAGGTGATGACCAGCAACCCCGAGCTGTTCTGGGGCCTGATCGCCAGCATGTGGGTCGGCAACCTGATGCTGATCATCCTGAACCTGCCGCTGATCGGCATCTGGATCAAGCTGCTGACGGTGCCTTACCGCTTCCTGTTCCCGGCGATCATGGCCTTCTGCGGCATCGGCCTGTACACGCTGAACAACAACAACTTCGATGTTTTCATGGCCGCTGGATTCGGCATCGTCGGCTACCTGTTCTTCAAGCTAGGCTGCGAGCCGGCGCCGCTGCTGCTGGGCTTCATCCTGGGCCCGATGATGGAGGAGAACCTGCGCCGCGCGCTGTTGCTGAGCCGGGGCGACTGGACGGCCTTCATCACCAAGCCGCTGTCGGCGGGCCTGCTGCTGGCCGCCCTGCTGATGATCGTGGTGGTGTCGCTGCCGTCGATCAAGAGCAAGCGCGAAGAGGCCTTCCAGGAAGAAGGCTGAAGCCGTCCGTCCTTCACCCCCACGCGGGCGGCCTCGGCCGCCCGCGGCCGTTATGCTGAGCCGATGTCTGCCCTATTGCGACGGCTGACCGAGAGCCCCACCTTCGCGCCCTTCCGCACGGTGGTGTTCCGCAACCTGTGGCTGGCCACCTTCGCGGCCAACATCTCGATGTGGATGAACGACGTCACCGCCGCCTGGGTGATGACCTCGCTGACCACCAGCCCGGTGATGGTGGCGCTGGTACAGACCGCGTCGACGCTGCCGGTGTTCCTGCTGGGCCTGCCCAGCGGCGCGCTGGCCGACATCATCGACCGGCGCCGCTACTTCGCGGCCACGCAGCTGTGGGTGGCGCTGACCGCCCTGGTGCTGGCCACGCTGTCGCTGACGGGCGCGCTGACGGCCCCGCTGCTGCTGGCGCTGACGTTCGCAAACGGCGTGGGCCTGGCGATGCGCTGGCCGGTGTTCAGTGCCATCGTGCCCGAGGTGGTGCCGCGGCCGCAGCTGGGCGCGGCGATGGCGTTGAACGGCATCTCGATGAACCTGTCGCGCGTGGTCGGCCCGGTGGCCGCGGGCGCCATCCTCTCGGCGGTGGGCAGCGGCGCGGTCTTCGTGCTGAACGTAGTGCTGGCGGTGGCGGCCTTCGTCACGATCCTGCGCTGGCGCTCGACGCCGCGCACCAGCACCTTGCCCGGCGAGCGCTTCGTCGGTGCGATGCGCGTGGGCTGGCAGCACGTGATGCAGTCGCCGCGCATGCGCTCGGTGCTGGTGCGCATCTTCTTCTTCTTTCTGCATTCGTCGGCGCTGCTGGCGCTGCTGCCGCTGATCGCGCGCGAGCTGCATGGCGCCGGGCCCGGCACCTACACGCTGATGCTGGCCTGCATCGGCGGCGGCGCGGTGGTCGCGGCGCTGTACTTCCCGCGCTGGCGCGAGCGCTTCAACCGCGACCAGTTCGTCGTCATCGGCACCTTCGCGCACGCGGCGATGTCGGTGGTGGTGGTGTTCGCGCCCAACGCCTGGGTGGCGCTGCCGGCCATCGTGGTGCTGGGCATGGCCTGGATCAGCACCGCCAATTCGCTGACGCTGGCCGCGCAGGTGGCGTTGCCCAACTGGGTGCGGGCGCGCGGCATGGCCATCTACCAGATGGCGCTGATGGGTGGCGCCGCGGCCGGCTCCTTCCTGTGGGGGCAGGTGGCCGGCGTCACCAGCGTGCGCATCGCTGTCTGCGCGGCGGCGGTGGTGGGGCCGGTGTTGTGGCTGCTGACCCGCAAGCTGACGGTGGAGGGCGGCGCCGACCCCGATTTCAGCCCGGCCCGGCCGGCCAACCTGCCGGCCACCGCCATCGAGGTGGGCGCCGACGAAGGCCCGGTGATGGTGACAGTGGAGTACCAGATCGACCCGGCGCAATCCGAAGCCTTTGCTGCCGTGATGCAGAAGACGCGCCGCGCACGGCTGCGCCAGGGCGCGCTGTCGTGGGGTCTGTTCCGCGACACGGCCGCGCCGGGCCGCTACATCGAATACTTCGTCGACGAGAGCTGGGTGGAGCACCTGCGCCGCCTGGAACGTTTCACCGCCGCCGATGCGGGCCTGCGCGAACAGCGCCTGGCCTTCCACCGCGGCGAGAGCCCGCCGCAGGTGCGGCGTTTCGTCGCCGAGGGCCTGCAGTCGGCGGGCCCCTGGCCGGGGTGGTGACGATGGATCGGGTGGAGGTGGTGGTGGTCGGGGCCGGCGTGGTGGGCCTGGCGGTGGCGCGCGCGCTGGCGATGGCCGGGCGCGAGGTGCTGCTGCTGGAGGCCGGCGGCGCCATCGGCGAAGGCACCAGCTCGCGCAACAGCGAGGTCATCCACGCCGGGCTGTACTACCCGCCGGGCTCGTGGAAGGCGCGCTTGTGTGTGCGCGGTCGCGGGCTGCTCTACGCGTACTGTGCCGCGCAGGGCGTGGCGCACCGGCGCTGCGGCAAGCTGATCGTGGCCACCGATGCGTCGCAGCATGACGGCCTGATGGCCATCCGCCAGCGCGCCGCGGCCTGCGGCGTGCACGATCTGCAATGGCTGGCGGCCGACGAGGCCCAGGCGCTGGAGCCGGCGCTGCGCTGCACGGCGGCGCTGCTGTCGCCGTCCACCGGTATCGTCGACAGCCACGGGCTGATGCTGTCGCTGCAGGGCGAGGCCGAAGCCCATGGCGCGCTGCTGGCGCTGCGCAGCCCGGTGCAGCGCGTGCGCCGCGTGGGCGATGGCTTCGAGATCGAGGTCGGCGGTGCCGATCCGATGGCCCTGCGCGCCCGCGCGGTGGTCAACAGCGCCGGGCTGCATGCGGTGGCGCTGGCCGCTGCCATCGAAGGCGTGCCGCCGCTGCCCCTGCCGCGGGCACACTGGGCACGCGGCCACTACTTCGCGTGCCCAGGCAAGCCCGCCTTTTCGCGGCTGATCTACCCGATGCCCGACGAAGCCGGGCTGGGCGTACATGTCACGCTGGACCTGGGCGGCCAAATGCGCTTCGGGCCCGACGTGCAGTGGGTGCCGCTGGCGCCGCCAGGGCGGGAGGACTACCGCGTCGACCCGGTGCGCGCCGCGCCCTTCGCGGAGGCCATCCGCCGCTACTGGCCGGCGCTGCCCGACGATGCGCTGCAGCCGGCCTATGCCGGCATCCGGCCGAAGATCAGCGGCCCCGGCGAGCCGGCGGCCGATTTCCTGATCCAGGGGCCGGCGGCGCACGGCGTGCCGGGGCTGGTGAACCTGCTGGGCATCGAATCGCCAGGGCTGACTGCCAGCCTGGCGATTGCCGAGGAAGTGGCGGGTCTCTTGGGCGACTGAGGGCACGACCCGCGCGGGAGACAATGCGCGCTTCCCATCGCCCGGCCCGCACCCCATGATCCGAAGAAGCCTGCTGTCCCTGGCCCTGCTGGCGCTGAGCGCGCCGCTCGTGCACGCCCAGGGCTACCCCACCAAGCCGATCCGCCTGGTCGTGCCTTTCCCGGCCGGCGGGGCCACCGATCTGCTGGCGCGCAGCATCGCGCAGCGGCTGGGCCAGGGTCTTGGCCAGACGGTGGTGGTGGAGAACAAGGCCGGCGCGGGCGGCTCGCTGGGCTCGGCCGAAGTGGCCAAGGCCGCACCGGACGGCTACACGCTGCTGATCGCCACCAGCAGCACGCATTCGATCGGCCCGCATCTGAACCCGAAGCTGCCCTACAAGACCACCGGGCCGGACAGCGACTTCACGCCCATCGCCCACGTGGCCGATGCCACCAACGTGCTGCTGGTGCCGCTGGACCTGCCGGTGAAGAACGTGGCCGAACTCAACGCCTATGCCAAGGCGCGGCCGGGGCAGCTGAACTATGCGTCCAGCGGCAACGGCACCATCGTTCACCTGACCACCGAGGCCTTCAAGTCGCAGGCCGGCATCTACGTCACCCACATCCCGTACCGCGGCACCGCGCTGGCGATTCCCGACCTGGTGTCGAACAAGGTGCAGATCCTGTTCGACAGCATCGTCTCCGGCATGCCGCATGTGAAGGACGGCAAGCTGAAGGCGCTGGCTGTCACCGGCAAGACGCGCTCGGCCCTGGCGCCCGAATTGCCGACGGTGGCGGAATCGGGCCTGCCCGGCTTCAGCAGCACCACCTGGTTCGGCATCTACGGCCCCAAGGGCCTGCCTGCCGACATCACCGCGCGGCTGAACGCCGAGTTCAACAAGGCGCTGCAGTCGGCCGAGGTGCGCGATCGCCTGGCCCGGCTGGGCGCCGAGGTGGCGGTGGCCAACACGCCGGCGCAGTTTGCCGCGCTGGTGCAGGCCGACAGCGACCGCTGGGCCGCGATCATCCGCGAACGCAAGATCACCCTCGACTGAGACCCCCGCATGAACCACGCCTTCGACTGGAACACCCACTACCCGACGCCGCGCCGCCCGGTCTTCGCGCGCAACATCGTCTCCACCTCGCACCCGCTGGCCGCGCAGGCCGGGCTGCGCATGCTGGCGGCCGGCGGCAATGCGGTGGACGCGGCCATCGCCACCGCGGCAGTGATGACCATCGTCGAGCCCTGCAGCAACGGCCTGGGCTCGGATGCCTTCTGCATCCTGTGGGACGGCACGCAACTGCACGGGCTGAATGCCTCGGGCACCGCGCCGGCCGCGTGGACGCCGGAGTACTTCCGCCGCAAGCACGGCGACGCCGCCATCGCGCCGCCGCAGCGCGGCTGGGACAGCGTGACCGTGCCGGGCGCGGTGGCCTCGTGGGTGGCCTTGAGCCAGCGCTTCGGCAAGCTGCCCTTCGGCGACCTGCTGGCCCCGGCCATCGACATCGCCGAGCGCGGCTACCTGGTACCGGTGGTGGTGGCCGAGAAGTGGATGCTGGCCGCACAGGTGGCCGACCTGGTGTCGCAGCCGGGCTTCGCCGGCACCTTCCTGCCCAAGGGCCGCGCGCCGCAGGTGGGCGAGCTGTTCCGCATGCCGGCGGCGGCGCGCATGCTGCGCGCGGTGGCTGAAACGAAGGGCCAGGCGCTCTACGGCGGCGAGATCGCCGAAAGCCTGGCGCGTGCAGCACGCGAGCAGGGCGGGGCGCACACGGTGGCCGACTTCGCGGCCTACAAGCCGGAATGGGTCACGCCCATCAGCCAGGACTACCGCGGCCACACGCTGCACGAGATCCCGCCCAACGGCCAGGGCATCGCGGCGCTGATGGCGCTGGGCATCCTGCAGCACTTCGACGTGGCGGCACTGCCGGTGGACGGCACGGCGTCCTTCCACCTGCAGATCGAGGCGATGAAGCTGGCCTTCGCCGACGTCTACCGCTTCGTGTCCGAGCGCTCGACGATGGAGGTCACGACCGAGCAGCTGCTCGACCCGGCCTACCTGCAAAGCCGCGCCAGGCTGATCGACCCGAAGCGCGCGCAGGACTTCGGCGCCGGCAACCCGGTGAAGGGCGGCACCATTTACCTGACCGCCGCCGACGAGCGCGGCATGATGGTCAGCTTCATCCAGAGCAACTACATGGGCTTTGGCTCGGGCGTGGTCATCCCCGACTGGGGCCTGAGCCTGCAGAACCGCGGCCACGGCTTCAGCCTGAAGTCCGGCAGCCCGAATCTCGTGGCGCCGGGCAAGCGGCCCTTCCACACCATCATCCCCGCCTTCCTGACCAAGGACGGGCAGCCGGTGATGAGCTTCGGCGTGATGGGCGGCGACATGCAGCCGCAGGGCCACATGCAGACCCTCGTGCGCATGCTCGACTACAAGCAGCACAAGCAGGCCGCCTGCGACGCGCCGCGCTGGCGCTTCAACCTGCAGAAGAAGCTGAACCTGGAGCCCGGCGTGCCCGCGGCCACGGTGCAGGGCCTGCGCGACCTGGGCCATGTGCTGGACGACATCCAGGACAGCTACCAGGACTTCGGCGCCGGCCAGTTCATCTGGCGCATGGGCGACCCGGCGGTGGAAGGCTATGCCGCCGCCAGCGACCCGCGGCGCGACGGCCAGGCCGCGGGCTTCTGAACCCGGCGGTCGGCTCGATCCCGCAGGCCAGTGCGCGCTGGCCGGGGCTGGCGCTGGCCATGGCCGGTGCCATCGCCTTCTCGGGCAAGGCCATCATCGTCAAGCTGGCCTACCGCCACGGCGTGGATGCGGTCACGCTGATCATGCTGCGCATGCTGTTCGCGCTGCCCTTCTTCGTGGCGCTGGCCTGGTGGGCCGGGCGTGGCAAGCCGGCGCTGACGGCGCGCGACTGGCGCGTCGTCGGGCTGCTGGGCTTCAGCGGCTACTACCTGGCGAGCTTCCTCGACTTCTGGGGCTTGCAGTACATCAGCGCCAGCCTGGAGCGGCTGATCCTGTACCTGGGCCCGACGCTGGTGCTGCTGCTGGGCCGGCTGCTGTTCAAGCGGCCGGTGCGGCGCATGCAGCTGGTGGCGCTGGCCATCAGCTATCTGGGCGTGCTGCTGGTCTTCGGCCAGGAGCTGAAGCTCGAAGGTGCCGACACCGTGCTCGGTGGCGCGCTGGTCTTCGCCAGCACCTTCAGCTATGCGCTGTACCTGGTGTACAGCGGCGAGGAGGTGAAGCGCCTGGGCGCGGCGCGCCTCACCGGCCTGGCCACCAGCGTCGCCTGCGTGCTGTGCATCCTGCAGTACCTGCTGCTGCGGCCCTGGGACACCGCGCTGCAGGTGGCGCCGCCTGTGCTGTGGCTGTCGCTGCTGAATGCCACGCTGTGCACCTTCGCGCCGGTGCTGATGGTGATGATGGCCATCGAGCGCATCGGCGCGGCCATGGCCTCGCAGGCTGGCATGATCGGCCCGGTGAGCACGATCGCGATGGGCGTCTTCATCCTCGGCGAGCCCTTCACCGCATGGGTCGCCGCGGGTACGGCGCTGGTGATGGCCGGCGTGTGGACGCTGACGCGCGTGCGCTGAACTTCCTCTTTTGGAGACATCAGATGGACTTGGGTATCGAAGGCAAGTGGGCGCTGGTCTGCGCCGCCAGCAAGGGGCTGGGCAAGGGCTGCGCCGCGGCGCTGGTGCGCGAAGGCGTCAACGTGGTCATCACCGCGCGGGGTGACGAGGCGCTGCAGGCCACCGCGGCCGAGCTGCGCGCGCTGAACCCGAAGGTCAGCGTCCAGGCGCTGGCCGGCGACATCACCACGCTCGAGGGCCGCGCCGCGGCGCTGGCCGCCTGCCCGCAGGTGGACATCCTGGTCAACAACGCCGGCGGCCCGCCGCCGGGCGACTTCCGCGACTGGGACCGCGAGGCCTGGATCAAGGCGGTGGACGCCAACATGCTGACGCCGATCGAGCTGATGAAGGCCACGGTGGACAAGATGGCCGAGCGCGGCTTCGGCCGGGTGGTGAACATCACCTCGGGCGCGGTGAAGGCGCCGATCGACGTGCTGGGCCTGAGCAACGGCGCGCGCAGCGGCCTGACCGGCTTCGTCGCCGGCCTGGCGCGGCAGAGCAAGCTGGCCGCGGCCAACGTCACCATCAACAACCTGCTGCCCGGCGTGTTCGACACCGACCGCGTGCGCAACACCTCGATGGGCGCGGCGGCCAAGCTGGGCAAGACGGTGGAAGAGGTGCTGGCCCAGCGCCGCGCCACCATCCCGGCGCAGCGCTTCGGCACGGCCGACGAGTTCGGCGCGTTCTGCGCGTTCATGTGCAGCGCCCACGCGGCCTACCTGACCGGGCAGAACATCCTGCTGGATGGCGGGGCCTATCCGGGCACGTTCTGAGCGACTTGAACGAAAGCTGCCGATTGCGACGCCAGCCGGGCGTTGTCATGTGGTGCATCGGTTCCGGAGTGGGTTGTGGAAAGGTCCGAGCCAACCGTACGCAATAGCTACAGGTCTCTTGTTGGCAAACCTGGCGTCGTCTACGTGCTAGAGAACGACGGTCTGCGACATGGCTGGCTGAAGATCGGATGCAGCACACGGTCAGGTATTGCGCGGGCCTTGGACCTTAACGCCGATGCCAACACCGGTACCCCCGGGGCCTATCGGTGCGTCTATCAGGTTCGAACAGTCGATTGCGGCACTGCCGAGCAGGAGGTGTTCGCCAGGCTCAGTGCACATCGGCGCGGCAAGTGGGGCCAGGAGTTCTTCGAGGTCGATCTTGCACTGGCCAAGGAAGCCATCAGGATGGTTTGCAGCGCGGTGGATCAGCGGGGCGCGGCGGATCCAGCCCCACCGTCCGCCACGCCAGCGGCGGACCGCGACATTCTTCCGTCAACCAGCGGCATCGCCAAGCCGCAGCGCCCTTTGAACGGCTTCGCTGCGCGCCGCGCGCAGTGGCGCCAACCCTTCCGGCGGCCCCGCCGGTCGTGGGTCGCGCCGGCCATCGTTGTAGGGGTGCTTGTCGTCATTGCGGCGGGACTGGGCGGGCAGCAGTCGCAACCGACGAATTCCCGACCCAGCGTCCAGGCGGCGAAGGCGACACCGAAACCAGCCATGCCTGCAACAGCCACCAAGCCAGGTGTGGCAACTCAGACCGCCGACGGCATGGCGCGACCAGGCGGCCCGCACCCGGCGGCACCTGCCCATGCAACGACGGGAGCGGTCAGTGACGGCGACACGGGCACCCCCTCTTCGGCGACGCATGGCAAGTCCGCTGATGCGGGCGCCGCTACAGAAGCGGCAACGGCAAGTTCCAATAGTCGCGGAGGCGAGACGACCAGCAGCAGCCGCAGCGAGCGCAATGCCAATGCAGCATCGTGTTCCAGCGAGCGCATGATGCAGGACCCCGTCGCCTACAGTCGCTGCATGGCAGGGCAGCCTCCTTAGGCGGCGCGACGGTCCGGCCCCGCGCGCGTCTTGCTGAACTCGCCGCCTCTGTAGTCTCGGGCTGGGTGTCAGGGCACTGCCCGCGCACCTCCCGCCGCTGTCCCATAGGCCCCGAGCATCCGCGCCTTCAGCGCGTTCAGGATCGACGGCTGGCCAAGCACGGTCGGCACCAGCATCGCCGCGTAGCAGGCCAGGCTCAGCGGGAGCCACAGCGTGGCGCTGGCCGTCATCTCGCACACCAGCACCACGGCGGTCAGCGGCGTGCGCACAATGGCCGCGAACAGCGCGGCCATGCCGACGACCGCGAAGCCGTGCACGTCGAGCCCCAGACCCGGGAAGGCCAGTGCACCGAGCAGGCCAATCCACAGCCCCAGTTCGGCGCCCAGCGCCAGGAAGGGCACCAGCAGCCCGCCGGGCGCACCTGCGGCCACTGACAGGGCGATCAGGCCCAGCCGCAGCAGGAACAGCAGCGGCAGCCCCCATAGCGTGCCCTGGCCGTTCAGTGCCTGCTGCGCCAGCCCGTCGCCGCTGCCCACCAGGCCCGGCGCGAACCAGGCCAGCGCGCCGAAGGCGGCGCCGATGGC
>JAFLDH010000094.1 GCA_017302505.1 Burkholderiales bacterium | reverse complement strand
GCGGAAGACCTCCAGCGCGGCGCGGGCATCGCCCAGCGTGCCGCTGACCCACAGCGTGTCGCCGGGCTGCGCGCCGCTGCGCAGCAGTGCGCTGCCGGTCGGCACCTGGCCGATGGCGGTGATGCACAGGTTCAGCGGCCCCGCGGTGGTGTCGCCGCCGACCAGATCGATGCCGTGGCGCTCGGCCAGCGCCCACAGGCCCTCGGCCAGCCCGGCCAGGAAGGCCTCGTCGGCGCGCGGCAGCGAAAGCGCCAGCGTGAAGGCCAGTGGCTCGGCGCCGCAGGCCGCCAGGTCGCTCAGGTTCACCGCCAGCGCCTTGTGGCCCAGCCTCGCCGGCGCCACGGTGCTGAGGAAATGCCGGCCCTCGACCAGCATGTCGCTGCTGACGCACAGCTGCATGCCCGCTGCCGGCGCCAGCACGGCGCAGTCGTCGCCCACGCCCAGCACGGCGCGGCGTGCCGGCCGGGTGAAGTAACGCTCGATCAGTTCGAATTCGCCCAGGGCCATGGGCGCATTGTGGCCCGGGGCTCAGCTGCCGCCGTCGCGCAGCAGGTTGGCCAGCTCCACCGCCGACTTGACGCCCATCTTCTCGAACACCCGGGCGCGGTGCACCTCCACCGTGCGCACGCTGATGTCCAGTTCGTCGGCGATGCGCTTGTTCGGGTGGCCCTCGATCACCAGCCGCATGACCTCGAGCTCGCGCTCGGTCAGCTCTGCCATGCGCCGCGACTGCGCCCGCTGCGAGCGGCGGCGCAGCAACTCGTCGGCGCTGCGCTGCAGCGCCTGCTCGACGCGGTCGACCAGCGCATTGTTGGAGAACGGTTTCTCGACGAAGTCGAAGGCGCCGCGCTTGACCGCGGCCACCGCGGTGGGCACGTCGCCGTGGCCGGTGAGGAAGATCACCGGCAACGCCGGCAGCAGGCCGGCATCGACCAGCCGCTCGAACAGCTCCAGCCCGCTGGTGCCGGGCATGCGCACGTCCAGCACCAGGCAGGCCGGCGCGCCGGGGAAGGCGCTGTCCGGTCCGCTGCCGCGGCGCGTCTGCAGGTGCTGCCAGAAGGCCTCGGCGCTGCCGAAGCCTTCGGACAGCAGCCGGCGCGAGCGCAGCAGCCAGGCCAGCGCGTCGCGCACCACGTCTTCGTCGTCGACCAGGTAGACAACGGGCAGGCCCAGGGTCGGATCCAGCGAGGGGCTCATGGGGTCAGGGTCTGGGGTTCGGCGCTTTCGTCGGCGCCGGCCTCGGTGCGCGGCCGCGCCGACGGCAGCGTGAAGCGGAATTCTGTGCCATGGCGCGTGCCGGGCACCGGCGAATCGAAGTCCATCGCACCGCCGTGCTGCTCGACCACGGTGCGGCACAGGCTCAGGCCCAGGCCCATGCCCTCGCGCCGGGTGGTGAAGAAGGGCGTGAACAGCCGTGCACCCAGCTCGCGGTCGATGCCCGGCCCGGTGTCGGCCACGTAGAAGGTGACCCAGCGCTCGTGCGTCTGGCGCACGCGGATGCGCAGCACCCGGCTGGCCGGGTCCGCGTTCTGCTCCATCGCCTGGATGGCGTTGCGCGCCAGGTTCAGCAGCACCTGCTCGACCATCGTGCGGTCGCACAGCACGCGCGGCGCGGGCTGCGGCAGGTCGGCGTCGATCTGCGTGCCGCTCTTGCGCGCCTGCAGCCGCACCAGAGGCAGCACCGCCTCGATCAGCTGCTCGACGCCCAGCGCCTCGCGCAGCTGCTCGCGGCGGCGCACGAAGTCGTGCACGCTCTTGATCACCCGGCCGGCGCGCTCGGCCTGCTGGGCGATGCGCTGCAGCGCATCGTGCAGCATGGCTGGCGTGGTCTCGTCGGGCTGCGCCATCAGGTTCAGCGAGCCGGTGGCATAGCTGGCGATGGCGGCCAGCGGCTGGTTCAGCTCGTGGCTCAGCAGCGAGGCCATCTCGCCGATGGTGGCCAGCCGGGCGGTGGCCTGCAGCCGCTCCTGCTGCTGGCGCGACAGCTCCTCGGCGCGGCGCTGGGCGCTGATGTCGACCACCGCGCTCATCCAGCCGGTGTGCCGGCCCTGGCCGTCGACCAGCGGCGCCTCGTAGATCATCACCGGAAAGCGCTCGCCGTTGCGCCGCATGAACAGCGTCTCCACGCCCTCGCGCGAGGCGCTGGGCGCCGCCTGCCGCTGCGTCTGGCGCTGTTCATAGACGGGCACCAGCTCGGGCGGCCAGTACGGCGGCTGCGGTGCCTCGCGCAGCGCCTCGGCGCTGAAGCCGACCATCGTGCAGAAGGCCGGGTTCACGTAGGTGATGCGGCCCTGCAGGTCGCGGGCGCGCAGGCCGGTGATCAGCGAATCCTCCATCGCCTTGCGGAAGGCCAGCGCCTCGGCCAGCGCGCTTTCGGCGCGGGCGCGGCGGCCGGCGTCGCGGGCCAGCAGCAGCAGCAGCGCGAACAGCGCCAGCGACAGCCCCAGCACCAGCGCCGTGGCCAGGTTGGGGATCAGGCTGGGCGGCCCGGCCTGGCTGTCCAGCCGCAGCCGCAGCGTGCTGCCGGGCAAGTCGACCAGGCTGTCGGCGCGGTACACCCCGGTGCCGCGTGACGGTCCGGCGCGCGCCAGCCGAGCACCATCGCCTTCGACGAAGGACAGTTCGTGATGCCGCGCCTGATCGACCGGCAGCGCGTCGGTCAGCAGCGCCGGCAGCGAGAAAGTGGCGATCAGGTACCCATCGTCGCGGCCGCCGGACTGCACCGGCAGGCACAGGTCCATCACCTCGAGGCCGGTGGCGTCGCGCCGCGGCACGAAATAGCTGCTGGAGAAGGTAGGGCTCGACTGGCGCAATGCAGCCCTGCAGGCCGATGCCGCATCGAAATCGATGTCGGCGCGGCCGATCTGGCTGAACAGCGGCGGGCCATGCGGGGAATCGACGGCGTCGGCCAGTTGCCAGTCTGCACGGCGGCGTTCGATGCGCAGCATGTGGCCGTCGCGGCGCAGCAGTGCCGCAGCGTCTTCGCGCCAACGCTCGGAAGGCGCGTCCGGCAATGCCAGCGCCTGCAGGCTCTGCTGCGCACCGAGCAGGCCGGCCCGCACCTGCCCGGCCGCCTCGGCGGCCAGCCGCTCGACCTGCTCCTGCGCGCGGCCGGCCTCGTGGCGCAGCGTCAGGATTAGCAGCAGCGTCATCGCCACCAGCAGCAGTGCGGCCATCGCGCCCCACGAAGCCAGCCGACGCCAGCGGCGCCGGCGCTCGCGGGCCACGGCGGACGGGTCGGCGGTGGCAGCGTTCAAGGTGGGGTGCGGCAGGCGACAGCGGGCGCAGTATGGCGCCGCGGCGGGCCTGCACCGCTACGCAGTTTCGCGCATGGTCTCCGGCGGCGCAGGGCGCACACTCGGGCTTTCGCGCGACCGACGGGCGGGACCCTGCGCACCTAGAATGCGCCCCCGCGCCGGACGCCCCACTTCGGAGACATCACCGTGCCCACGAGCAAGAACAAGGCCGCCGAGCTGCGCCAGGCTGCGCTGGAGTATCACGAGTTCCCGCAGCCCGGCAAGCTGGCCATCATGCCGACCAAGCAGATGGTCAACCAGCACGACCTGGCGCTGGCCTATTCGCCCGGTGTGGCCGCGGCTTGCGAGGAAATCGCCGCCGACCCGGCCACCGCCTTCCGCTACACCACGCGTGGCAACCTGGTCGGGGTGATCACCAACGGCACCGCGGTGCTGGGCCTGGGCGACATCGGTCCGCTGGCGGCCAAGCCGGTGATGGAAGGCAAGGCGGTGCTGTTCAAGAAGTTCGCCGGCATCGACGTGTTCGACATCGAGGTCAACGAAAAGAACGTCGACAAGCTGGTGGAGGTGATTGCCGCGCTGGAGCCCACCTTTGGCGGCATCAACCTCGAGGACATCAAGGCGCCGGACTGCTTCGTCGTCGAGCGCAAGCTGCGCGAGCGGCTGAAGATCCCGGTGTTCCACGACGATCAGCACGGCACGGCCATCGTCGTCGGCGCTGCGATGCTGAACGCGCTGAAGGTGGTGGGCAAGCAGATCGGCGAGGTCAAGCTGGTGGTCAGCGGCGCCGGCGCCGCGGCGCTGGCCTGCCTGAGCCTGCTGCTGAAGCTGGGCCTGAAGCGCGAGCACATCTGGGTGACCGACCTGGCCGGCGTGGTCTGGCAGGGCCGCACCGAGCTGATGGACGAGGACAAGGCGCAGTTCGCGCAGCCGACCTCGCTGCGCACGCTGGCCGAGGTGATCCCCGGCGCCGACGTGTTCCTGGGCCTGTCGGCCGGCGGCGTGCTGAAGCCCGACATGGTGCGGGCCATGGCCGCGCGGCCGGTGATCTTCGCGCTGGCCAATCCGACGCCGGAGATCCTGCCCGACGAGGTGCGCGCGGTGCGCGACGACGCGGTCATCGCCACCGGGCGCAGCGACTATCCGAATCAGGTGAACAACGTGCTGTGCTTCCCGTACATCTTCCGCGGGGCGCTGGACAGCGGGGCGACGACGATCACCGACGAGATGGAGATTGCCGCGGTGCATGCCATCGCCGAGTTGGCCCAGGCCGAGCAGAGCGAGGTGGTGGCGGCGGCCTATGCCGGCGAGACGCTGGCCTTCGGGCCGGAATACCTGATCCCGAAGCCTTTCGATCCGCGGTTGATGATCAAGATCGCGCCGGCGGTGGCGCGGGCGGCCGCCGAATCCGGCGTGGCCAGCCGGCCGGTGACCGACTGGGAGGCCTATGTCGAGAAGCTGCAGAGCTTCGTCTATGCCTCGGGCAACACGATGCGGCCGATCTTCATGCTGGCCAAGCGGGCCAAGGCCAAGCGGGTGGCCTATGCCGAGGGCGAGGAGGAGCGCGTGCTGCGCGCCACGCAGATCGTCGTCGACGAGAACCTGGCCCGGCCCACGCTGATCGGCCGCCCGGCGGTGATCGCCGCGCGCATCGAGAAGTTCGGCCTGCGTCTGAAGCAGGGCGTCGACTACGACGTGGTCAACGTCGAGCAGGACGACCGCTACCGCGACTTCTTCATGACCTACCACCGCATGACCGAGCGCAAGGGCGTCACGGTGCAGGTGGCCAAGATCGAGATGCGGCGCCGGCTGACGCTGATCGGATCGATGCTGCTGGAAAAGGGCTATGTCGACGGCATGCTCTGCGGCACCTGGGGCACCACCGCGGCCCACCTGCATTACATCGACCAGGTGATCGGGCGGCGTGTCGGCGGCAGTCCCAGCACCGCGCAGGATGTGCGTGTCTATGCCTGCATGAACGGGTTGATGCTGCCGAACCGGCAGGTGTTCCTGGTGGACACCCATGTCAACGCCGACCCCACGGCCGAGGAACTGAGCGAGATCACGGTCATGGCCGCCGAGGAGATGCTGCGCTTCGGCATCACGCCCAAGGCGGCGCTGCTGTCGCACAGCAACTTCGGCAGCAGCGACCACCCCAGCGCCGCCAAGATGCGTCGCACGCTGGCGCTGCTGCGCGAGCAGGCGCCCTGGCTGGAGGTGGACGGCGAAATGCACGGCGACGTGGCGCTGGACGAGGAGGCCCGCCGCAAGCTGATGCCGCGCACCACGCTCAGCGGCGACGCCAACCTTCTGGTGCTGCCGAACATCGACGCCGCCAACATTGCCTACAACCTGCTGAAGACGGCCGCCGGCGGCGGCATCGCGATCGGGCCGGTGCTGCTGGGCGCGGCCAAGCCGGTGCACGTGCTGACACCCTCGGCCACCGTGCGGCGCATCGTCAACATGACCGCGCTGACCGTCGCCGACGCCAACGCAGCCCGCTGAGCGCACCGCCGCCAACGGCGGTCTGTGTCCACATCAGAATGTGTGCACATACTGACTTTACATTCTGTATGCCCCATTCTGAGGCTGATACTTGAGCTTTCGGGCGCTTTCCGGTAGCATTCCAGCTTCATTGTTCAGGGTTATCCCGTGCTTTCGAGGGGTTTGCCACCGCCAGGGCATCCAATTGGAAAGTTGGCGCTTGCAATCGCGACAGCAGGGGTTCTGACCTTCGGCGGTGATGCCTTCGGGCGCAGCCCGGCCAGCCCGGCCGAGTTGCCAACGGTGTCCTTGTCGGCCCTGCCGGCCGAGGCCCGCAAGACCGAAGCGCTGATTCGCCAGGGTGGCCCGTTTCCCTATGCCAAGGACGGCAGTGTGTTCGGTAACCGCGAGAAGCTCCTGCCGGCCCATTCCAGGGGTTTCTACCGGGAATACACCGTCAAGACGCCCGGCGCGTCGAACCGCGGTGCCCGGCGCATCGTCTGCGGGGGCAGTCAACCGACGAAGCCCGAGGCCTGTTATTACACCGGCGACCACTATGCGAGCTTTGCCCGCATCGTGCATTGACGCCCGGTTCGAGGTTGTTGTGTTTGAAGGAGGCAGGTGACCATGCTGTTGCAAACAGTCCGTCCCAACATCGTGCAGGCCATCCGGGCCTACAGGGTGGATGATCTGATGCGCGCCGCCGAAGGCGTGGGTCAGCATTTCCTGTATGCCAACCTGGCTGCGGCCCAGACCAAGCAGGACGTGCTGGACCGGATCGCGGAATCCTTTCTGTTCCCGGCCCATTTCGGCAAGAACCTCGACGCGTTGTACGACTGCATGACCGACCTGGTGCACAAGGCTGGGGCGCAACCGGGCTTCGTGGTCGTGCTCGAGCAGCTGCCGGACAACCCGCGCTTCGATCGCGAGGCCCGCGAGCAGCTGCTCGATGTGTTCCGCGATGCCGCCGACTTCTGGGGAGAACGACGAATACCATTCAGGTGTTTCTATTCTTTTCAGTAGCCCGTTCCCTGGAAATCGGGTCAGGGGAACGGGCGGAGATGACCCAGGTGGTGGCCGACAAGCCGGCGCCCAAGGTGGCAGTACCGAAGAACGGGACCAACCCCAACTTCGGCATGAACATGCCGCTGATGAGCAGTGCCTTCGACACTGCGATGTGGCTGACGGCGGCCTGAAACCGCCGCCCAGCCCGGCAAACGGCCCTGCGGGGCCGTTTTCTTTTGCGGCGTGCTTCAGCCGGCCGCCAGCTGGCGGGCCAGCGCCACGTACTGCGCCACCGGCACCTCCTCGGCGCGGCGCTGCACGTCGAACTCGCCGGCATAACCACGCGCCTCCAGCCAGCGGCCCAGCGTGTGGCGCAGCAGCTTGCGGCGCTGCGAGAAGGCCACCGTGACCAGTTCGCCCAGCAGCGCCGGCGGCGTGCTCTCGGCGTCGGGCAGCGGCAGCATGCAGACCACCGCCGAATCCACCTGCGGCGGCGGGTCGAAGGCCAGCGGCGGCACGTCGAGCACGTGCTCGATGCGGTAGCGCCACTGCAGCATCACCGACAGCCGGCCGTAGTCGCGCCCGCCCGGCTCGGCCGCCATCCGAAGCGCCACTTCGCGCTGCAGCATCACATGCTGGTCCTGCACCCGTGCTGCCGCCTCCAGCAGATGGAACAGGATCGGCGTGGAGATGTTGTACGGCAGGTTGCCGACGATGCGCAGCGGTTGCCCCAGGCGGTCCGCCAGCGCCACGAAATCCACGGCCAGCACGTCGCTCTCGATGACGCTCAGGCCGGCGCCGTGCCCGCGCAGCCGCGCGGCCAGGTCGCGGTCCAGCTCGATCACCGTCAGCGCACCGCAGCGCTCCAGCAGCGGCCAGGTCAGCGCGCCCAGACCGGGGCCGATTTCCACCAGGGCCTGACCCGGCCGCGGGTCGATGGCATCGACGATGGCATCGATGACCCGGCCGTCGCTGAGGAAATGCTGGCCGAAGCGCTTGCGCGGCAGGTGCTTCATTGGCCGCTCGCGGGGCTCAAGGCGGGTCGCGCAACTCGACGTAGGCGCGAGCCCGTAGGTCCTTTACCCATTCGAGGTAGGCCTCCTCGAACTTCTGCTCGCGCAGCGCCATGCGCGCCTGCTCCCGCACCTGCTTGGCGTCCAGCGTGGTCTCGCGGCGGTCCACCACCTCGATCAGGTGCACGCCGAAGCGCGACACCACCGGCGGCGAGATGCCGCCGACCGTCAGCCGGTTCATCGCTTCCTCGAACTCAGGCACGAAGGCGCCAGGGTTGACCCAGCCCAGGTCGCCGCCCTGGGCCGCCGACGGATCCTCCGAGAACTGCCGCGCCAGCGCCTCGAAGCTGGCGCTGCCGCGCTCGATCTGCGTGCGCATGTCGGCCAGCCGCTGCTTGGCCACGGCCTCGCTGAGCTGCGGCGACGGCCGCAGCAGGATGTGGCGGGGCCGCGTCTGCGTGACACGCACGCCAGTCGTCTCCTTGCGCTCGATGAGCTTCAGCACATGGAAGCCCGCGCCTGAGCGCAGCAGCGTGGGTGACACCTCGCCGGGGCTCAGGTTGCGCACCTGTTCCACGAACAGGTCAGGCAGCCGGGCGGCCGGGCGCAGGCCGAGCTCACCACCGCGGGCGCGATTGGCGTCCTCCGACACCTCGCGCGCGACCACCGCGAAATCCTCGCCGCCGCGCACCCGCTGCAGTGCCGCTTCGGCCCGCGCCTGGCGTTGCGCCACCACGTCCGGCGCCGCCCCTTCGGGCACCGGCACCAGGATCTGCGCAATGTTCAGCTCGCTGTCGCGGCCGGCCACCGCATTGCGTTCGGCCAGGAAGTTGTCGATCTCGATGTCCTGCACGCGGGTGCGCATGCCGACTTCGCGTTCGCGCACGCGCTCCAGCAGGATCTGGTCGCGCAGGCTGGCGCGGAATCGTCCCATGTCCATGCCGTCGGCGCGCAGCCGCTCGCGCAGCTGGTCCATCGTCATGCGGTTCTGCGCGGCCACGCTCTGCACGGCGCGCTCGACCTCGGCATCGTCAACGCGGATGCCGCTGTCGCGCGCATAGGTCAGCAGCACCCGCTCTTCGATCAACGAATCCAGTGCCTGCTGACGCAGTGCGTCGGTCACCGGCGGTAGCTGCCCGCCACGTCCGCCCATGGCAGCCCGCATGCGCGCCATGCGCTGCTCCAGCTCGGCCGCGGTGACCAGCTCGCTGTTGACCACGGCGACGATGTAGTCGCCGCTGTAAGAGGGTGCGCGGATCACCACCTGCGGCGTCGGGCTGGCGGCGCTGCGCATTTGCAGCTGCGCCTGGGCAGGCGGCAGGCACAGCCCGACGGCAATGGCCAGGCCCGGCCAACGGAGTCTGCGGAGCGGATCAGTCATAGTAGGCCGAGGCCGGGGACGCTGTGCTCTTGTCGCGCAGCAGTTGGTAACCGGGAATATTCTCCCTCAGGATGCCGATGGCATTGGAGCCCAGCCGCGACAGGCCGACCAGCTCCAGCTGCAGCAGCACCTGGGTCGAGGCCTCGCTGACACCAGTGGACCATCGGCTGACGGCCATGCGCGCGATCCAGCAGCCCGCGTCGTACTCCAGCCCGATCACCGAGTCGGTGAAGCGGTCGTCGCTGGTGCTGTAGATCAACCGGCCCACGGTGTACCAGGCGCCGCCGCAGCTGCGTGCGCTGCCGTCCCATTCGCGGCGCTGCGGCGCACCTCCTGGCTGGTACAGCGGCCACTGCCACGAGGCTTCCCACTGCGAACTGATGTCACGCGCATAGCGATAGGTCAGGTTCAGCGTGCGGAAGGGGCCGGGCGCGTACTGCATGCCCAGGATCGTGCGCACCACGCGGTCCGAGGCCGGGCTGTAGCGCAGATAGCCTTCCAGGCTGAAAGGCTCCAGCACCCGTGTCGAGCCGCGCAGCAGCACGTCCGAGTAGCCGCGGTTCTCGGGGATGCCGGTTTCGGTGATGGCCTGCTCGTTGAACAGGTAGCGCTGCACGATGCCCAGCTGCAGCAGCTCCACCCCGCTGGTGGCGTCGAGCATGCGCGTCGTCACGCCGGCCGTCAGTGCGTTGGTGTCGGACACGCGGTCGATGCCGGAGAACACGTTCTCGGAGAAGATCGAGGCGAAGCTGTAGTCCTTCACCGCCGAATCGAAGTTCGGGTAGTTCGACTGATCCACGAAGGGCGTGTTCACGTACAGCAGCCGGGGCTCCAGCGTTTGCCGCAGGTTGCGGCCCAGCCATTGCGTGGAGCGCTCGAACTCGGCACCGCCGCCCAGGCTGAAGGTGGGGATCACCCGGCCGGCGCTGCTGCGGCCGTCGGGCATCGGCTCTTCGGTGTAGTAGCTGGCGGCGTTGAACAGCAGGCTGGGCGTGATCCACCAGCCGGGCTCGCGCCAGGGCCGGCTCACCCAGCCCTGCATGTGCAGCCGCGAGCCATTGGAGGGCGTGGCCCCCACCGGATAGCCGGGGTTCTGCGGCAGCATGAAGTGGTTGGCCTCGGTTTCCAGCGCGAACTGCGCACCGCCGGCCAGGTTACCGCTGCCGCGTGCGCCGAACTGCGCGGCGCGGTCGAAGGGCGCCTCCATCGTGTTGGGGTCTTGCAGCACCTGCCAGCGCTGGGTGCGCGCATACAGCTCCATGCCCAGGGCCGGGCTGCCGAAATCGCGCTCCACCAGGGCGGTCAGCGGCAGCAGCCGCGGCGTCAGCGCCAGGTGGCGGCGCGGGAAGTCGGTCCACCAGGCATCGTCGGACACACGCTCCACGTTGGCGCCGTAGCGGATGTCCTTGCCGACCTTGCCCTCATGCTCGAAGGTGAACCAGTAGCGGGTCTCCTTGGCCACCTGGTCGTAAGGCAGCAGGTTCAGGTCGACCTGACCCTGGTAGTCGGGCTCCAGGTAGCGGAACTCGCCCGTGATCGCGAAGCCGCGCCGGGTGGAGATGCCCGGCGTCAGCGTGGCATCGCGGTTGGGGGCGATGTTCCAGTAGTACGGCACGGCCACTTCCATGCCGCTGCCGGTGGTGAAGTCCAGGTTCGGCGGCAGCCAGCCGGACTTGCGCTGCTCGCTGAGCGGGAAGCTCAGGCTCGGCAGCGACAGGATCGGCACCCCCAGGAAGCGCAGCGTCGCGTCCTCGGCCACGCCGACGCCGGCGTCCAGGTCCAGGTCCAGCTTGCGGGCGCTCAGCACCCAGTCGGGCTGCTCGGCGCCGTCGCGCCGGCAGCTGGTGTAGTTGCCCTCGATCACCCGGGCTTGGGCCGGGCCGAGGATGTCGACGCGTTCGGCGCGGCCGCCCGCACCGGTGATGGCCAGCTGGTACTCCGGCTCGCGCACGAAGCCCTCCATGCGCTGCAGCTTCAGCTGCATCTCGGGGCCGCTGAAGGAAGAGCCCTGGAAGGTGATGCGCACCTTGCCTTGGGCCACGGCCAGGTCCTCGGCCATGTCGTAGCGCAGCTGATCGGCGCGCAGCACCACGCCGGCATGGCGCAGTTCCACCCGGCCATCGGCCTGCAGCTGGGTCTGCGGCTGGCCGCTGACCTGATCGGCCCGCAGGAACAGCGGCGCCTGTCGCCGCGCCGCCTCATCGCTGGCGGCGGGCTGCAAACGCGGGCTGGCCTGCAGTGGCGTGGCCGGCGCTGTCGGCGCTGTCGGCGCTGTCGGCGCGGCGGGCTGGGCCTGCACAGCGGCTGCAGGCAGCAGCCCTGCGGCCACAAAGGGCAGCAGGGAGCGCAGCGGGGCGAAAACGGTGGACGCGAGGGCAGGCACTGAATGCGTCGCTCGTGCAACCGCGGGCGCAACGCGCGCCGGCGCTGCGTGGAACGGCCGATTTGTAGAATTCATTATCCAATGAGCGCGCATTCGCAGCGCCGGCCTCCGATGACCCACACCACCGAGGCGCCGCGTGCGCCGATCCCCTGGCCCGACGCCGCGCGCCGCAGCGCTTTCGAGCAGTGGCTTGCAGCCATCGCGCCGCGCCACGGGCTGCAGCCGCAATCGCTGCAGCCGGCCTCGGCCGATGCCAGCTTCCGCCGCTATTTCCGCATCGCTGGCGCGCAGGGCAACCGCATCATCATGGACGCCCCGCCGCCGCAGGAAGACGTGCGGCCCTTCGTGCAGGTGGCCGGCTACATTGGCGCGGCCGGGCTGCACGGCCCGCAGGTGCTGGAATGCGATGCCGCGCAGGGCTTCCTGCTGCTCAGCGACCTGGGCAGCGACCTGTACCTGGCGGCGCTGCAGCAGGCCGATGCGGCGCATGCCGACCGGATGATGCGCGACGCCATCGCCGCACTGGTGCAGTGGCAACTGAAGGTGCCGGCCGAGCACCTGCCACCCTACGACGAGGCGTTGTTGGCGCGCGAGCTGGCGCTGTTCCCCGACTGGTGCGTGCAGCGCGAGTACGGCCTGAAGTGGGGCGACGCCGAGCAGGCGCGCTGGCAGAAGATCTGCCGGCTGCTGATCGACAGCGCGCTCGCGCAGCCGACGGTGGCGGTGCACCGCGACTGGATGCCGCGCAACCTGATGGTGGCCACGCCCAACCCCGGCATCCTCGACTTCCAGGATGCCGTGCGCGGGCCGGTCAGCTACGACGTGGCCTCGCTGCTGCGCGATGCCTTCATCAGCTGGGACGAAGAGCGCGAGATCGACTGGGCGGTGCGCTATTGGAGCGAGGCCAAGCGCGCCGGCGTGCCGCTGGGCGAGGACCTGTCGGCCGACTTCGGCGAGTTCTGGCGCGCGCTGGAATGGATGGGCCTGCAGCGCCACCTGAAGGTGCTGGGCATCTTCTGCCGGCTGAAGCACCGCGACGGCAAGCCAGCCTACTCGGCTGACCTGCCGCGCTTCTTTGCCTATGCCACCCGGGTGGCGACGCGCTACGCGCCGCTGAAGCCGCTGCTGGCGTTGCTGGAGCCGATGAGCGGCATGAAGCCGGTCACCGCCTACGCGTTGCGCTGAGTACGTCGGCCACGCACCGCGAAGCCCAGCAACCCCAGGCCTGCCAGCATCAGGCCATAGGTGGCCGGTTCAGGCACGGCCGCGACCTGCAGGCTCAGGTCGAAGGAGCTGGACCCGCCCATGAACGAGTAGGCGGAGCATTGCTCGACCTCGCATTGCGGCTGGACCAGCGCCACGACGCTCAGGTGATAGCTGCCCGGCGCCAGGACGCCACTGCGCGAGATGGTCTTCAGCTCGGCCCAGCTGCCTTGCTCCGGATCCCAGCCGCCCATGTTCTTGAACGCGAACGACACCGGCCCGGCCAGGCTCGCTGCGCCCAGTCCCAGTCCGCCGTCCATCCTTGAGCCCAGCGTCCCCTTCAACACAAAGCTGTGCGGGCTCGTCAGGTCGAACCAGATGTCCAGCGAACTCTTCGCATAGGCCCAGTCGGCGTCGACGACGCTGAAGCCGATGCCGGCCTCACCCTGGCCGGTGATCACTCCGCCGGCGACATCGATGTTCGATTTCTGCGATGCCCAGGCCGGTTCGCTGGTCGTGAAGTCAGGGTACCCGGGGTAGGGGTGCGTGCCGCCCACCCAAGCCTCGACCTCGTCCTGGAACTTGCCCGTAAAGAGGAACACGCTGTCGTCGCCGACGGTGGCGCCGTGTTCGCGGTCCCCCACCACCACGGCGCGCTGCGCGACGACATTGGTGGGCGCCGCCACGGTGGGCATGGAAACGGCAAGGCCGGCGACCAGCAACGCGCTCGCCCAAGCTGAACTGCAGCAGGTACGGACGAATGGGGCAACCATCGGGGCTTTCTCCTCGCGAAGGTGGGCAATCCCACCGATCAGAGGAATGCTAGGCCGCCGAGATGCTGTTGCCCATTGAGCCAACTCAACAAGGGTGCGCGAGCGTTGCCAGACCGTCCGCAACCGCTCGGCAAGGTGCCCTCGACCGCGATGGCAGGGCCCCCACGGGGAGCCCCGCGCACTCGCCGCCCTCAGGGGCAGGCCGCCACCACCTGCGCCACCGCGGCGGTGAGCCGCTTGCCGTAGCCCACGTGCAGGAACTCGTTCGGGCCGTGGGCGTTGCTCTTCGGGCCGAGCACGCCGCAGACCATCATCTGCGCGGCCGGGAAGCCCTGCTGCAGCATGCTCATCAGGGGGATCGTGCCGCCCTGGCCGATGTAGCCGAGCGGCGCGCCGTAGTGCGCCTGCGAGGCCTCGTTCAGCGCCCGCTCCAGCCACGGCGCCAGGGTCGGCGCGTTCCAGCCGGTGGCGCTGCCGTCGGCGTGGAAGGTGACCTTGGCGTTGTAGGGCGCGTTGTCCTCCAGCAGAGCCTTCAGCCGCTGCGTGGCCGCCGCGCCGTCCACCAGCGGCGGCAGCCGCAGGCTCAGCTTGAAGGCGGTGCAGGGCCGCAGCACGTTGCCGGCATTGGCCAGCGCCGGGAAGCCGTCGGCGCCGGTGACGCTGAGCGTCGGCCGCCAGGTGCGGTTCAGCAGCACCTGCACCGGGTCGGTGGTCATCGGCAGCACCGGGCCGCCGTCGGCGCCGCAGGCCCAGGGGAAGCGCTTGTAGACCTCGTCCTTCAGGATCGCCGCCGCCGCCTTGGCCTGCTCGATGCGCTGCACCGGGATCTCGCAGTGGAAGTCGCGCGGCAGCAGCTCGCCGTTGGCCGAATCCTCCAGCCGGTCGAGCACGTGGCGCAGGATGCGGAAGCTCGACGGCACCACGCCGCTGGCATCGCCCGAATGGATGCCCTCGTCCAGCACCTCGACCTTCAGCACGCCGCTGGCCATGCCGCGCAGGCTGGTGGTCAGCCACAGCTGGTCGTAGCTGCCGGCGCCGCTGTCCAGGCACACCACCAGGCCCACGTCGCCCAGCCGCGGGCGCAGCAGGTCCAGGTACATCGGCAGGTCCGGCGAGCCGCTTTCCTCGCAGGCCTCGATCAGGCCCACGCAGCGCGGCCGGGCGATGCCCTGCGCGTCCAGCGCCTCGATGGCGCTGATCGCGGCATAGACCGCATAGCCGTCGTCGGCGCCGCCGCGGCCGTAGAGCTTGCCGTTCTCCAGCTTGGGCGTCCACGGGCCCAGGTCGTTGCGCCAGCCGTTGAACTCGGGCTGCTTGTCCAGGTGGCCGTAGAACA
>JAFLDH010000093.1 GCA_017302505.1 Burkholderiales bacterium | reverse complement strand
GCTCAGGATCAGCACCGAAAAGGTTCAGAAGCTCGGCGTCAGAACCGAGACCGCGTGAAGGATTCGGCGCGCGACGCCGTCGCTGCGCTGCATGCCGCCGGCGTGCGCACGTTGATGGTCACCGGCGACAACCGCGGCAGCGCCGCAGCGGTGGGCCGCGCGCTCGGCATCGACCGCGTCGAGGCCGAGGTGCTGCCCGAACACAAGGCCGCGCTCGTCGCCGAGCTGAAGCGGAGCGGCGCGACGGTGGCGATGGTCGGCGACGGCCTGAACGACGCACCGGCGCTGGCCGCGGCCGACGTCGGCATCGCCATGTCCACCGGCACCGACGTGGCAATGCACGCCGCCGGCATCACGCTGATGCGCGGCGACCCGGCGCTGGTGGCCGCCGCCATCGACATCAGCCGCCGCACGTGGCGCAAGATCCGTCAGAACCTGTTCTGGGCCTTCGCCTACAACGTGGTCGGCATCCCGCTGGCGGCCTTCGGCCTGCTCAACCCGATGCTGGCCGGGGCCGCGATGGCCTTCAGCAGCGTCAGCGTCGTCGCCAACGCGCTGGGGCTACGCCGCTGGCGCGCGCAGCGGTGATCGCCTTGTGCGAGCCCACCCGGTGGCGGGCCTACAAACGCAGGACCGAGTCCCCGGTCAGACCGACAGAAGTCATCGATGGGACAGCCGCTACCGTGCACATGCCACGCAGCCGAAAAACCCTTCAAAACCGCTGCGATACACTATTTAGATGGTTCGCATGGTTCGGACGTTGTTGATCTGGTTGCTGGCCCTCGCGCTGCCCGCGCAAGGCGTTATCGCTGCGACCATGGTCTTCTGCGGGCCGAGTCACCACGATCGTGTGGCCGCGGTCGCAGCGGCTCAGCAAGCTGATGCGGCGCATTGGCTGCAGGATTCCGTCCCGCGTACCCACGACGTCACGGCCGTCGTTCAGGCCGAGGTCTCGGCTTCCGACGAAGCCGCGGTGACCGACAGATTCACTCCATCCGGCATGCAGAAGTGCAGCGTCTGCGCCTCGTGCTGCTCGGCCGCGGCGATCCACGACACGGTGGCGAAGCTGCCCGTGCTCGAACCGGCTGCAGCGGACTTTGCTGCCTCGGCGTCCGCCGTCGAGCCCTATGCGGCCGACGGGCCAGACCGTCCTCCTCGAAACATCCTCGCGTAGCCGGTAGGCCCCGCTCGCGTGCCTTGGCACGCGATGCCTCGCCCGGCTTCATTCGTGCCCCGCTGCGAACGCAGCGACGGGCTTGTGGACTTTCACGCGAGGACACCATGTTCAAGATTCTTCTGCGCTGGCTCGTGCGGGCCGCGCTTTGCACATCCGCCTTTGCCGCACAGGCACAAGGCGCCGGCTCGCCGCCCACCGCGCCGGCCGCGCGGCCCGATCCGCTCGACGCCAAGGCCAGCGTTCCTGCGCTGACCTACCGTTCGTCGCTGGCGCACTACCGCGGCTTCAGCGACGACAAACCCCTGTCCTGGCGCGAGGCCAACGATGCGGTGGCACGCATCGGTGGCTGGCGCGTCTACGCCCGGGAGGCACAGCAGCCTGAGGCAACCCCGACCGGCAAGGATGCGGCGACCTCGCCCAAGCCCGGTGCGGCCGGCACGAGTCCATCCCAACCGATGCCCATGCCACCGGGCCACGGCGGGCACAAGTCCCCATGAGGCCCGCCATGACCGAATCGACGAACAACCCATCCTGCCGGCGACCGCGCTGGCGCATTGCGGCGATGCTGGCCACAGCCGCGTTCCTCGGCGGCTGCGCCTCCTTCTCGCCCGACGGCGGCTTCGGCCCGGTGCAGCAGACGGCCAAGGACCGCCTCGGCAAGGACCTGCAGCGGGCGCGCTCCGACGCCGACCGCGACGCGATCGACCAGCGCGTGCGCGAGCTGCTCGCCAAGCCCTTGTCGGCCGATGACGCGGTACAGATCGCGCTGCTCAACAACCGCGGGCTGCAGGCCGAGTATCACGAACTCGGCATCGCCGAGGCCGACCTGGTGCAGGCCGGCCGGCTGCCCAATCCGGGTTTGGCTTTCGCCCGCAAGGCGCAGGGCAGCGAGGTCGAGCTCGAATGGCTGCTGGCCATCAACGTGGCCCGGCTGGTCGCGATCCCGCTCTTCATGGAGGTCGAGTCGAGGCGCTTCGCGCACACGCAACTGCGTGTGTCGTTGCAGATGGTGTCGCTCGCAGCCGATGCGCGCAAGGCCTACCTCCACGCGCTGGCGGCCGAGGAGACCGTGCGCTACATGCGCGGTGTGATGCAGGCCGCCGAAGCCGGTGCCGAGCTGGCGCGGCGCATGGAACAGGTGGGCAACTTCAACAAGCTGCAGCGGGCGCGGGAGCAGGGGTTCTACGCCGATGCGGCACTGAACCTGGCGCGCGCGGAACAGGCTCAGCGCGCAACGCGCGAACGGCTGACGCGGCTGCTCGGCCTGTGGGGAGCGCAGACCGCGTTCAAGCTGCCGGAGCGGCTGCCCGACCTGCCGCAGTCGGTCACGGAGCTGCCCGATCTCGAACGTCTTGCGCTTGAACAGCGGCTCGACGTGCGCGGCGCGAAGCTCGCGGCCGAACAAACGGCGAAGAACCTGGGGCTGACCCGCAGCACGAGGTTCATCAACGTGCTCGAGGTCGGTGCGATCTACAACACCTTCAACGACGCACCGTCGCAGCGCGGCTTCGAGATCGGCTTCGAATTGCCGTTGTTCGACTGGGGCGATGCGCGCGTGGCCAAGGCCGAAGCCATCTACATGCAGGCCGTCGACCGTGCCGCACAGACGGCCATCGACGCGCGCTCCGAGGTGCGCGAGGCCTACACCGGCTACCGCTCGGCCTGGGACATCGCACGCCACCAGCGCGACGAAATCGTCCCGGTGCGCAAGCGCATCTCCGAAGAGAACCTGCTGCGCTACAACGGCATGCTGATCGGCGTGTTCGAGCTGCTGGCCGACGCACGCGCGCAGATCGCCAGCGTCAACGGCTACATCGAGGCGCTGCGCGACTTCTGGATCGCGCAGGCCGACCTCGACATGGCGCTGATCGGCAAGCCCAGCCTCGCCACCCCCGCGGGCCCGGCGGCCGCCGCCGAAGCCGGCGGCCCCGGCCACTGAACGAACAAAGGACATCCTCATGCTTTCCCGACGCAAACTCATCGGCGGTGCCGGTGCCATCACGGCGGCCGTTTCCGCCGCCGCGGTCAGCAAGGTGGCCATGGCCGCGCTGCCCGAGCCGGTGACCCAGACCAAGCCCGACACGATGCCGCCGCTGATGCCCAGCACCGGCCGCCCCTACAACCCCTGCGTCACGCTCAACGGCTGGACCTGCCCTTGGCGCATGAACGGCGGCGTCAAGGAGTTCCACCTCGTTGCCGAACCCGTGGTGCGCGAGATGGCGCCCGGCTTCAAGGCGCACCTGTGGGGCTACAACGGCCAGAGCCCGGGGCCGACGATCGAAGTCGTCGAAGGCGACCGGGTGCGCATCTTCGTCACCAACAAGCTCGGCGAGCTGACCAGCATCCACTGGCACGGCCAGCGCCTGCCCAACGGCATGGACGGCGTCACGGGTCTCAACCAGCCGGGCATCCCGCCGGGCAAGACCTTCGTCTACGAGTTCGTCGCGCGCCGGCCAGGTACCTTCATGTACCACCCGCATGCCGACGAGATGGTGCAGATGGCGATGGGGATGATGGGCTTCTGGGTCACGCACCCGAAGGGCAAACACCCGCTGATCGACGAGGTCGACCGCGACTTCTGCTTCCTGCTCAACGCCTACGACATCGACCCCGGCAGCTACACGCCGAAGATCATGACGATGCTCGACTTCAACCTGTGGAGCTGGAACAGCCGCATCTTCCCCGGCATTGACAGCCTGAACGTGCGCCACATGGACAAGGTGCGAATCCGCATCGGCAACCTGACGATGACCAACCACCCGATCCACCTGCACGGCCACGAGTTCCTGATCACCGGCACCGACGGCGGCCCCACGCCGAAGAGCACGCGGCTGTACGAGGTCACGACCGACGTCGCCGTCGGCCAGATGCGGCAGATCGAGTTCCTGGCCGACGAGGAAGGCGACTGGGCGTTCCATTGCCACAAGAGCCACCACACGATGAACGCCATGGGCCACGACGTGCCGACGATGATCGGCGTCGATCATCGCGGCGTGGCGCGGCAGATCACCAAGCTGATACCCGACTACATGGTGATGGGCGAACGCGGCATGAAGGACATGACCGAGATGGAGATGCCGCTGCCCGACAACACCGCGCCGATGATGGCGGGGCAAGGCCCGTTCGGCGCGGTCGGCATGGGCGGCATGTTCAGCGTCGTGAAGGTACGCAAGGAGCAGAAGCCGGGCGACTACAGCGACCCGGGCTGGTTCAAGCATCCGCCGGGCACGGTCGCCTACGAGTTCACTGGGGCGCTGCCTGAGCCGGCGCGCTTCAAGGCCGAAGGCAGCGGTTCGATGCCGCCGGTCGCCAGACCCGCCACCCCCACTGAAGTCAAGGTGCGCAAGCCCACCGGCGGGCACTCCGGTCACTGAACTTCAACCTCGAAACCCAGCAAGGAAACACGCCATGCAAGTCAGCAAGAGAAGCCTCATCGTCGCCACCGCAGCTGGGCTGCTCACCTCCGCCGGCCGCGTGCTGGCGCACGGCGACGAGAAGCATCCGGCCAAGAGCGGCCCGGCGAAGAAGGAACAGAAGGACTGGGGCATCGCCGGCGACGCCGGCAAGGCCCGGCGCAGCATCGACGTGGGCATGTCCGACGGCATGCGCTTCACGCCCGACCGAATCGCCGTCAAGCTCGGCGAAACGGTGCGCTTCGTGGTCCGCAACGACGGCAAGCAACTGCACGAGTTCGTCATCGGCACCAAGGCCGAGAACGAGAAGCACGCCGCGATGATGCTGAAGTTCCCGAACATGGAGCACGACGAGCCGTACATGGCGCACGTGCCGCCGGGCAAGACGGGCCAGATCGTCTGGACCTTCAACCGCGCCGGGCAGTTCGAATTTGCCTGCCTGGTCGCCGGCCACTACCAGGCGGGCATGGTCGGCACGATCACGGTGAGCGCGTCATGACGCCCGGCCGGCGCGACTTCATCGCCGCGGCCCTGGCGGCCCTCGCCGTGTCGGTGCCGATAGGCGCGACCGCGGCGCCCGTGCCGATGGAAGTCTGGAAGGCGCCGACCTGCGGCTGCTGCAAGGACTGGATCCGTCACCTCGAGTCCAACGGCTTCAAGGTGACGGTCCACGACAGCGGCAACACCGCGGCTCGCTCGCGCCTGGGCATCCCGAAGCGGCTGGGCTCGTGCCACACGGCGCTGGTCGAAGGCTATGCCATCGAGGGCCATGTGCCGGCGCGCGAGATCCGGCGCCTGCTTGCCGAGCGGCCGAACGCGATCGGTCTGGCCGTGCCCGGCATGCCGATCGGCTCGCCCGGCATGGACGGCCCCGAATACGGCGCCCGCAAGGACCCGTACGACGTGCTGCTGCTCCGCAAGGACGGCAGCACCCCCTCCTATCGCAACTATCCATGAAGGACATCGAGACCATGAACACGACCCCGAAGACATTGATCGCCGCCGTCGCCATCGCCATGCTGACGCCGCTGGGCGCGCTGGCGGACGACGCCCACCACAAGCCTGCGGCCGCGAAGGCCGCAGGTGCCGATGACCTGACCGACGGCGAGGTGCGCAAGGTCGACCTCGATGCGGGCAAGGTGACGCTGAAGCACGCCGACATCAAGAGCCTGGACATGCCCGCGATGACCATGGTCTTCGCGGTCAAGGACAAGGCCATGCTCGACAAGCTGAAGACAGGCGACAAGGTCCGATTCAAGGTCGTCAACGACGGCGGCAAGTTCACGCTGACCGAGATCCGGCCAGCGAAGTAGCGGGCGGTGGCGCGAACCAGACCGGCCGCCTCTGTTCTGTCGGCCTTGCTCGCCATGGCGCTGCTGCTCGTCGCCGGCTGCAGCACACCGCGTTTCGACGCGCCGCGGCCGCCTTGGTACGCACTCGCCGATCTGCAGTCCACGACACTGGGACGCGAGACAAGCATGGCGGCCGGCCAGCATCCGGGCCGGTCCGGCTTCAGCCTGGTGCTCTCGGGGCGCGAGGCTTTGTCCACGCGAGCCGAGCTGGCGGACCTGGCCGAGCGCACGCTCGACCTGCAGTACTACAGCGCCGGGGACGACCCGACGACCGAGCTGCTGCTGCTGCGCATCGAGGCCGCCGCGTGGCGCGGGGTGCGCGTGCGCATCCTGCTCGACGACATCTACCCGCCGTCGCGCCGTTTCGGCCGGCGCGCCGCCGCGCTGCACCCGGGCATCCAGGTGCGCATCTACAACCCCTTCTTCTGGAGCGGCGACTGGGACCCGGTGCGCGTGGCCGAAGTGCTGGTCGATGCCGAGCGGCTGAACCGGCGCATGCACAACAAGCTGTGGATCGCGGACAACGCCGCGGCCATCATCGGCAGCCGCAACCTCGGCGATGCGTACTTCGACGGGCGCGACGCAGGCAACTTCGCCGACGTCGACCTGCTTGCGGCCGGGCCGGTCGTCGGCGAGCTGTCGCAGTCCTTCGACCTCTACTGGAACAGCGCTTCGGCGGTGCCGATCGAGCGGCTCGGCGCCGCCGTGGACGCTGCTGCGGCCGAACGCTGGCGACAAGCGCCGCATGGGCGCACTGCCGCCTGCGAAGACGCGCCTTCTTGTGCCCCGCTGTTTCCGCTGACCCGACCGGGCGAAGCCGAACGCCTGCGCGCGAAGATCGACCGGCTCGTCTGGGCCGACGCCAGCGTCGATTTCGACCTGCCCGAGGAGCGCAAGACCCAGGTCGCCTCGGGCGTCGAACACGGCTGGATCGAGGACCGACCGGGAGGGACCCGCACCGAGTCCGAACTGCTGATCGTCTCGCCGTACCTGGTGTTCGGAGAAGATGCTCTGCAGCACCTGGCCGACATGCGCCGACGCGGCGTGCGCGTCGCGGTGTTGACCAACTCGCTGGACTCGACCGACTCGCTGGCCGCGCACGCCGGCTACGCGCGTCAGCGCGAGGCGCTGCTGGCGGGTGGTGTGGAACTGTTCGAGATGCGGCCCACGGCCGAGTTGAGCCGGCATGACCGGACGCACCGCTGGCTGCAGCCGGAGGCGGGCAGCCTGCATGCCAAGGTCGTCATCCAGGATCGCCGCCAGGCGATCGTGGGTTCGCCGAACCAGGACCCGCGCTCGCGCCTTCACAACCGCGAAGTCTGGCTGACGGTGCGCAGCGCCGCCATTGCCGCGGAACTGGCCGCACTGTTCGACGAGGCCAGCGACGCGCATCACGCCTACCGGCTCGAACTGGTGGATGACGTCGATGGCCCGGCTGTGGAGTGGCACACGCAGCAGCAGGGCCAGGCGATCATCCACCGTACCGAACCGGCGGCCAGCCCGTGGTTGAAGCTTCGGCGCGCGGTGCTGGGTGCGATGATTCCCGAGCATCTGCTCTAAAGGCAACGCTGAACGATCCCACCGATCGGCAGGTTGTCGCGCTGGCAACGTCGCGATCGCCTGCCTGATTGCCGGCCACTACCAGGTGGGCATGGTCAGCACGATCGAGGTCGCCACGGCGGTTGCCGCCACGAAGCCCTGATCACCCACCGAACGGCGCTCGTGAACGCCCTTCACAACCGGAGAATCCGATGAAGAAGACGATTGCAGCTCTTGCCGTGTTGCTCGCAGCGACGCTGCCGGCGATGGCCCAGCCGAAGGCCGACGACCATGCCGCACACCACGCGCCGGCCGCAGCCGATATGAGCGAAGGCGAAGTCCGCAAGGTCGACAAGGGCGCCGGGAAAATTACGCTCAAGCATGGCGAGATCAAGAGTCTCGACATGCCGCCCATGACGATGGTGTTTGGCGTGAAGGATCCGGCGCTGCTGGACCAGGTCAAGCCCGGTGACAAAGTGCTGTTCAAGGCCGTCAACGAAGCCGGCAAGTTCACGATCAGCAACCTGCAGGTAGTCAAGTAACGCCGAAGGGGGTCTGCACGTGGACGCTGCAAGCCGCACCCGGCGACGCCGCTGGCTGCTGATCGCGCTGCTGGTCATCGCCGGAGGCGTGGCCCTGGCGATCCGCTTCCTGATGCCGGAGACGGGATCGGTCGTGCTGCGCCCGGACGATGGCGCAGTCACCGCGCTCGGCCAGCGGATCTACGCCGCGCATTGCGCGTCCTGCCACGGCGCGAACCTGGAGGGGCAGCCGAACTGGCGGCAGCGTGATGCGCAGGGCCGCCTGCCCGCGCCGCCGCACGACGCCGGCGGCCACACCTGGCACCACCCCGACGAGGTGCTGTTCAGGATCACGAAGCTCGGCGTCGCCAAGGCCGCGGGCCTGCCCGGCTACGACTCGGCGATGCCGGCCTACGAAGGCGTGCTGAGCGACGGCGAGATCGTCGCGGTGCTGTCGTGGATCAAATCGCGCTGGCCGGCTGAGATCCGCGCCAAGCACGACGAGATGAACCGGATGTCGAAAGCCAGGCCATGAAGCAAGTCGAACGGGAATCTCCGCTCGCGGCGGTCTCCGCTGCCCTCGTCTGGCCCGCTGGCCCCGTGCGCCGGTCGGACGCGAAGTCCTTGACGCAGGTCATGCGCAGCTGAGGGCGCGGTCGTACCATGCAATGGCGACCGTGCTCAAGTGCTTCGTCTGGATTCAAGTCTGCCGTGAACGCCTTGCGTCGACCCCGAAACCGGGTCCTCGTGCTGAGGATGGTTCTGTTCGTCTGGTTCTTCGCACTGGTTTCGGGCTGGGCGAATGCATGCCTGCTGCAGGGCCGTGCCGCGGGTCAAGCCGTCCATGCGGCACACACCGGGTCGGTGGCGCTTGTCGAGTCCGGCGCCGCCGCGCACTCCGGCCATGGCGGCGTCGACGATGGGACGGGAGCAGCGCGCGCCGCATGCCAGGACCTCTGCGACGACGAGCAGAGCACGATTCCGAGCCAAAAGCTGCCCACCGCCGCTGAACTCGGCCCGGCGCTGCTGTTGCCGGTTGCGCCGTGGAACGCCGTCGTCGCACCGGCGACCGGGCCCCGCCTTCGCCTGCCCGGCGCCGCGCCGCCGCGCGAGCCGCCGGTGGCCATCCGCTTCCTGCGGCTGACGATATAGACCCTCCCTCGGGGGCTGGTGGCGCCACGGCGCCTGCGGCTCCCGCATCGCCTCGGCCGACGACCTGTCGACGCCGAGGCAGCGGCGCTTGTGCCGTCCTTTCCATCTCGACTCATGACCCAGGAGTTCCTATGAACGCGATTCGCTCGACCACCCTGATTGCCGCCCTTCTCGCCGCGACGGCCGCTGCCGCACAGACCCAGCCCGCACCCGCCGCAAAGCGCCCCGCGCCCGCGGCGTCGATGCCGGCGCCGATGGCCGAACACATGTCCCGGATGGACACGCAGATGAAGGCCATGCAGGCGATGCACGAGAAGATGGCCAACGCCCGCACCCCCGAGGAGCGCCAGGCGCTGATGGCCGAGCAGATGAAGATGATGCAGGAGGGCATGGCCATGATGGGCGGCATGGGCCTCGGCATGGGTATGGGAATGATGGGCGGCGGCGCCGGCATGGGCGTCCCCGGCGGCATGCGCGGCGGCGCGATGACGCCGCAGGAGCGTCAGCAGTTCATGGAAAAGCGCATGGAGATGATGCAGTCGATGATGCAGTTGATGATGGACCGCATGCAGGCCGCGCCGCCTGCCTCGAAGTAAGCCGCGCCGGGAGGCTGCGATGGACCACGAATCGCACGACACGCGCCCGCCGGGCTTCTGGCGCAGCCGCTTCGGCCTCGGCTGGCTGGTGCTGGCCGGAGTCGCCGGATGGTTCCTGTGGCAGGAGCACCGCGCGCACCTGTTCGGCGCCTTGCCCTTTCTGCTGCTGCTGGCCTGTCCGCTAATGCACCTGTTCATGCACCACGGGCATCACCGGCACCATGGCGGCGGTTCGCGCGGCGACGGATCCGGCAGCGCCGGGCCAGGCGCTGCGCCAGGCCGCCGGGAGGATTCGCGATGACCAGCGATACACCCGCCTATGGCCTGTGGGGCCTGGTGCTGCTGAACTCTGCCGTCTTCCTGATCTTCGCGTTCAGCTTCACCAAGCCGCAGACGCCGCGCGACTGGCGCAGCTTCGGCGCCTTCGCCGCCTTCATCGTTGCGCTGTTCGTCGAGATGTACGGCTTCCCGCTGTCGATCTACCTGCTGTCCGGCTGGCTGCAGACGCGCTATCCGGGGCTCGACATCCTGTCGCACGACGCCGGACACCTTTGGTCGACGCTGCTCGGCGAAAAGGGCGATCCGCACTTCGGCGTGCTGCACCTCGCGAGCTACGTCTTCCTCGGCGGCGGCTTCTGGCTGCTGTCGAGCGCCTGGAACGTGCTGTACCACGCGCAGCGACGGCATGCCCTGGCGACGGCGGGCCCGTATGCGCGCATCCGCCATCCGCAGTACGACGGCTTCGTGCTGATCCTGCTCGGCTTCCTGCTGCAGTGGCCGACGCTGCTGACGCTGCTGATGTTCCCGGTCCTGGTCGTCATGTACGCACGGTTGGCGACGAGCGAGGAAGCCGAGATGCGGGCGCGCTTCGGTGCGGCCTGGGAGGCCTACGCGGCGCGCACGCCCCGCTTCATCCCTGCGTCAGGCTCCGGCGCGGGCCGCGGTGAAAGCCGGTCGTGACCGCGCCGGCCACCGCGCCAGCGTATCCGCTGTCCGAAGCTGCCCACGCCAGCCTGGCAGTCGATCCGCAGCGCGCCTTCGACTGGCTCGACGATCACCGCCACCTGTCGTCGCACATGGATTCGTCGTCGTGGATGATGGCCGGGTCTTCGATGTCCACCGAGATCGATGAGCGCCGGTTCCAGGAGATCGGCAGCCGGCTGCGAATGAAGGGCCGAGTGCTCGGCGTCCCGCTCGAGCTGGATGAACAGGTCGTCGTCCGCGAACCGCCGCGGCGCAAGTTCTGGGAGACGATCGGCGAGCCGAGGCTGCTGGTGATCGGCCCGTACCGCATGGGTTTCGAGATCGAAACCGCCGGCAGCGGTACCGCGCTGACGCTGCGCATCGACTACCGGCTGTCTTCACGCAGGTTGGCGCGCGGACTCGGGCTCATGCTGGGGCGCGCCTACGCGCGCTGGTGCGTGCGGACGATGGTCCGCGACGCGCAGCGTGCACTGCAGGGTTGATTGCCGGCTTCGCTGCAGCGCTTGACTTTGACATCGTGGGAAGGTCTATCGTGCAGCCGCCATGACGGATTCGTCATCGATCAGGGAGTAAGAAAGCCATGGACACACGCGCTCACACCGGCCATGAACATCATGCGCACTCTCACTCGCACGCGCATCCACCGCCGAGCGCTGCCGCCGGATTGAAGGATCCGGTCTGCGGCATGACGGTGACCGAAGTGTCGCCGCACCACACCGAGCATGACGGCAGGCCATATTACTTCTGCAGCGCGCGCTGCCTGGCGAAGTTCAGCGCCGAGCCCGCGAAGTACCTGCAGCCCGCGGCGGCCGAAGCAGCACCTGCACCGCCCGCCACCGGAGCCGCGCCCGGCACGATCTACACCTGCCCGATGCACCCGGAGATCCGCCAGGACCATCCGGGCAACTGCCCGAAGTGCGGCATGTCGCTGGAGCCGGTGTTGCCCGATCTGGACGAAGCCGAGAACCCGGAGCTGGTGCACTTCCAGCGCCGCTTCTGGTGGACGCTGCCGCTAACCGTGGTCGTCACTGTGCTGGCGATGTTCGGCCACCGCTTCGGCTGGTTCGACATGGCCACGCAGAGCTGGATCGAGTTGGTGCTGACGCTGCCGATCGCGCTGTGGGCCGGCTGGCCCTTCTTTCAGCGCGGCGCGCAGTCGATCGTCAACCGCAGCCCGAACATGTGGACGCTGATCGGCCTGGGCACCGGCGCGGCCTTCGTCTACAGCGTGGCTGCCACCGTCGCGCCGCAATGGTTCCCGGCGTCCTTCCAGTCGATGGGCCGGGTGGCCGTGTACTTCGAGGCGGCGGCGGTGATCATCTCGCTGACGCTGCTTGGCCAGATCCTCGAGCTGAGGGCGCGCTCGCAGACCTCGGCCGCGATCCGCTCGCTGCTCGGCCTGGCGCCGAAGACCGCGCGCCGCATCGCCGCCGACGGCAGCGAAGAGGATGTGCCGCTGACGCACGTGCACGTCGGCGACCTGCTGCGCGTGCGCCCGGGCGAGAAGGTGCCGGCGGACGGCGTGGTGGTCGAAGGCACGAGCGCAGTCGACGAATCGATGCTCACCGGCGAGCCGCTGCCGGTGACCAAGCGCGCCGGCGACAAGCTGATCGGCGCAACCATGAACACCAGCGGCGCGCTGGTGATGCGCTCCGAATACGTGGGCGCGGCCACGGTGCTGGCGCAGATCGTGCAGATGGTCGCCCAGGCGCAGCGTTCCCGCGCGCCGATGCAGCGTATGGCCGATACCGTGGCCGGCTACTTTGTGATGGGTGTGGTCGGTATCGCGCTGCTGACATTCTTCGGCTGGGGCCTGTTCGGGCCGGAGCCTGCATGGATCTACGGACTGATCAACGCGGTGGCGGTGCTGATCATCGCCTGCCCCTGTGCGCTGGGGCTGGCGACGCCGATGTCGATCATGGTTGCCACCGGCCGCGGCGCGACGAACGGCGTGCTGTTCCGCGACGCCGCCGCGATCGAGAAACTGCGGCAGGTCGACACGCTGATCGTCGACAAGACCGGCACGCTGACCGAAGGCCGACCGGTGTTCGAACGTGCGCTGGGCATGCCGGGATTCAGTGCCGACGAGGTGCTGCGCCTGGCCGCCAGCCTGGACCAGGGCAGCGAACACCCGTTGGCAGCCGCCATCGTTGCTGCGGCCCGAGACCAGGGCCTGACGCTGGACAAGGCCGAGCACTTCGATTCGGAGTCAGGCATCGGCGTGCGCGGCACGGTGAACGGCAGGGCCATCGCGCTGGGCAACACTTCGCTGATGCAGCAGCTCGGCATCGACGTGTCACCGCTGGCCGGCGACGCCGAAGCCTTGCGCGGGCGCGGCGCGAGCGTCATGCACCTGGCGGTCGACGGCCGGCTGGCTGGGCTGCTGGCGGTGTCGGACCCGATCAAGGCGACGACACCCGAGGCCCTGGCCGCGCTGAAGCGCACCGGCCTGCGCGTGGTGATGGCCACCGGCGACGGCCTGACCACCGCGCGTGCCGTGGGCCAGAGCCTGGGCATCGACGAAGTGCACGGCGAGGTCAAGCCGGCCGACAAGCTGAAGCTGGTCGAGCAGTTGCAGGCGCAAGGCCGCGTAGTGGCGATGGCCGGCGACGGCATCAACGACGCACCGGCGCTGGCGCGCGCCGATGTCGGCATCGCGATGGGCACTGGCACCGACGTGGCGATGAACAGCGCGCAGCTCACGCTGGTCAAGGGCGACCTGCGCGGCATCGCCACGGCGCGGCAACTGTCGCAGGCCACCGTGGCCAACATGAAGCAGAACCTCGGCTTCGCCTTCGTCTACAACGCGCTCGGTGTGCCGTTGGCCGCCGGGGTGCTGTTCCCATTTACCGGGTGGCTGCTGTCGCCGATGATCGCCGCGTTGGCGATGAGCCTGAGTTCGGCCTCGGTGATCGGCAACGCGCTGCGCCTGCGCGCGGCTGCACTGCGCGAGGCCTGAGGCGCCGTCGCCTTGTCGCAAGTCAAACCTGGCCGCCGGGTCCGACGTAGACTGAAATCTATGCGCTGGGGTCGAAGCTTCCGACGCCGGATGTCCGGTGGCTTGGTATTGCTGCTGCTGTTCATGCAGCTTGCCACGGCTGCCTATGCCTGCCCGGCCGAACTGCAGACGCCGCGCAGCGATGCCGCGATGGCGACGATGCCCGATTGCGACGGCAACATGGCGCGCGACATGGATGCCGACCAGCCGCAGCTGTGCAAGACCCATTGCCAGCAGGGCGAACAGGTCGTCGGCGCGGGAGCCACCGTGGGCGACTGGACGCCGGTGCCGCTGCTGCTGGCGGTCCTCAACTGGCAACGCGCGGCGCAGACCGATCTGGCGCCCGCACGCACGCATTCGGGCCCGTGGTCCGACCCACCGCTTGGCGCCGCGGCGCCAGGCTCCCCACCAATCTACCTGTCCCTGCTCGCCCTGCGCAATTAGCGGGGTCGTGAGCGGTGCCGGCGCCTGTGAGGCGCCGCGCCGTCGTTTGCGAACCCCGTTCCCTTTGCGATGAAGGATGCGACATGGACATTCCACTCTTGCGCCTCGGCGCCACCGCTTGGCTGCTGCTGGGGCTGCCGCTCGCGGCCAGCGCCGCCCTGAGCTTCGACGAGACGATGCAGCTGGCGCGCGAGCAGGCACCGGCGCTGCAGGCACAGCGCAGCGCGCTGGATGGCGCGCAGGCCCTGCTGCCGGCCGCCGCCACGCTGCCCGACCCGCGGCTGATCGTCGGCCTGGAGAACCTGCCGATCACCGGGCCGGACCGCTTCAGCACCACCGCCGACTTCATGACGATGCAGCGCATCGGCCTGATGCAGGAGGTACCCAATGTTGCCAAGCGCGAGGCGCGGGCGGCCGGCGCGCAGGCGCGCATCGAGCGCGAGCGCGCGCTGCTGGCGGTGACCGAACTGACGGTGCGGCGGGACGCCGCGCTGGCCTGGCTTTCGGTGCGGGCCGACAGGTCGGTGTTGCCCTGTGCAATCTGCACGCTGGCCGTGGCCACGCTCTCCGACCCGCCGCGCACCTGGCGCACCACCTGCGTGAGCTGGCTGCGCATTTGCTGCAGCGCCTGCAGCAGCTGGCCGACTTCGTTGGTGCCGTGCGGGATGGGCGCACCGCTCAGGTCCCCCTGTGCCACGGCGCGCGACAGTGCCACGGCCTGCGACAGCGGCCCGGTCATGGAGCGCACAAACACCAGGGCCATGGCGCTGGTGGCCGACAGCGTGAGCACCATGGCCAGCGCCACCCACAGCAGGCCCCGTT
>JAFLDH010000092.1 GCA_017302505.1 Burkholderiales bacterium | reverse complement strand
CGAAGGGCCGCCGCCGATGCAGGCGACGCGCTTGCCGTTGGGCGGCGCGGCCTGCGGCATGCGACCGGAAACATCTTCCTTGAAATCTGCCGCCACGCGCTTCAGCCGGCAGATGGCCACCGGCTCGGGCTTGGCGAGGTTCTCCTCCTCCACCCGGCCGCGGCGGCAGGCCGGCTCGCAGGGCCGGTCGCAGGTGCGGCCGAGGATGCCGGGGAAGACGTTGGACACCCAGTTGACCATGTAGGCATCGCCGTAGCGGCCCTGCGAGATCAGTCGGATGTATTCGGGGACGGGGGTGTGGGCCGGGCAGGCCCATTGGCAATCGACGACCTTGTGGAAGTAGGCCGGATCGCTCACATCGGTGGGGCGCAAGTTCGGTCTCCGTGCGGGGCGCGGCACAGACTGCGTGCCCGACCGCCCCTGCTTGTTCTGCCGACAAGTCTACGCCTGCGCCAGACCCGGAAAAACCCGCGGAGCGCGACTTCCCCCCGGTTCGCGGGTGCGCCGCCCGCTCAGCCCAGCCGTAGCACCTTCACCAGCCCGGCCACCTTGCGGCCCTTGCGCGCGCGCTTGCCCACATGGGGCTGCCAGCCGGCGGGCTTGAGCAACTCGTCCTTCGGCTTGCCGCCGCGGCCGCTGCCGTGCACCGTCAGCGTGTCGGCAAAACAAAGCACCGACAGCAGCGGGGTCTTGGCGTCCACGTCCATCAGCGTCAGGCCACGGCCGCCATTGGGCTGCAGCTTCAGCTCGTCCAGGCCGAACACCAGCAGTCGGCCGTCCTGCGCCAGGCAGGCCACCTGGCGGTGCGCCGGCTGCACCAGCGCCGGCGCCAGCACCTGCTGGCCTTCGTCCAGCGTCAGGAAGGCCTTGCCTGCCTTCTGCTTGGCATGCAGGTCGCCGGCCCGCGCCAGTAGGCCGTAGCCGCCGCTGCCGGCCAGCAGCAGCGTGGTGTCGGCCGGGCCGGCAAAGTAGTGCTGCGGCAGCGTGCCGGCCTCCAGTTCGATCAGCGAGGTGATCGGGCTGCCGTCGCCGCGGCCGCCGGGCAGGCCGGCCACCGCCACGCTGTAGACGCGGCCGTTGCCGCCCAGCACCACCAGCGTGTCGATGCTGCGGCAGGGGAACACGCCGTACAGCCCGTCGCCGGCCTTGAAGGCCAGCGTGCCGGGGTCGACCTCGTGGCCCTTCAGCGCGCGCACCCAGCCCTTGGCACTGACCACCACCGTCACCGGCTCATCGACGACGCGGATCTCGGCCACCGCGCGCTTTTCTTCCTGCACCAGCGTGCGGCGCTCGTCGCCATGCGCCTTGGCGTCGGCCTCGATCTCCTTGATCAAGGTGCGCTTCAGCGCCGCCGGGCTGCCCAGGATCTCTTCCAGCTTGACCTGCTCCTCGCGCAGGCTCTTCAGCTCCTGCTCGATCTTGATCGCTTCCAGCCGGGCCAGCTGGCGCAGCCGGATTTCCAGGATGTCCTCGGCCTGCCGGTCGCTGAGCCGGAGGCGCTCGATCAGCGCCGGCTTCGGCTCGTCGGCATTGCGGATGATGCGGATCACCTCGTCGATGTTCAGCAGCACCAGCTGGCGGCCTTCCAGCACGTGGATGCGGTCGAGCACGCGGGCCAGGCGGTGGCGGGTGCGCCGTTGCACCGTCTGCTGGCGGAACTCGATCCACTCGGCGAGCATCTGGCGCAGGCTCTTCTGCGTGGGCCGGCCGTCGCGGCCGACCATCGTCAGATTCAGCGGCACGCTGCTTTCCAGGCTGGTGTGGGCCAGCAGCGTGGCGATCAGCTCGTCCTGGCCGACGGTGCGGCTGCGCGGCTCGAACACCAGCCGCACCGGCGCGTCCTTGCCGGATTCGTCGCGCACCGCGTCCAGCACGGCCAGCACGGTGGTCTTCAGCTGCAGTTGCTCCTGCGACAGCGCCTTCTTGCCGGCGCGCACCTTGGGGTTGCTGAGCTCCTCGATCTCTTCCAGCACCTTCTGTGCGCTGGTGCCGGGCGGCAGCTCGGTCACCACCAGCTGCCACTGGCCGCGCGCCAGGTCTTCGATCACCCAGCGGGCGCGCAGCTTCAGCGAGCCGCGGCCCGTGCGGTAGGCCTCGCGGATGTCGGCCGGGCTGGAGATGATCTGCGCCCCACCCGGGAAGTCCGGCGCCGGCAGCAGCGCGAACAACTCCTCGTCGGGCAGCTTGTCGTTGCGGATCAGCGCCACCGCGGCAGCGGCCACCTCGCGCAGGTTGTGGCTGGGGATTTCGGTGGCCAGGCCCACGGCGATGCCGCTGGCGCCGTTGAGCAGCACGAAGGGCAGGCGCGCCGGCAGCAGCGCCGGCTCCTCGGTGGAGCCGTCGTAGTTGGGCACGAAGTCCACCGTGCCTTCGTCGATCTCGTCCAGCAGCAGCCGGGCGATCGGCGCCAGCCGCGCCTCGGTGTAGCGCATGGCCGCGGCGCCGTCGCCGTCGCGGCTGCCGAAGTTGCCCTGGCCGTCGATCAGCGGGTAGCGCTGGCTGAAGCCCTGCGCCATGCGCACCAGCGCGTCGTAGGCCGCCTGGTCGCCGTGCGGGTGGAAGCGGCCCAGCACGTCGCCGACGACGCGCGCGCTCTTGACCGGCTTGGGCGCAGCGCCGGCGCCGAAGCCCAGGCCCATGCGCTGCATCGAATAGAGGATGCGGCGCTGCACCGGCTTGCAGCCGTCGCTGACGTCGGGCAGCGCGCGGCCCTTGACCACGCTGAGCGCGTATTCCAGGTAGGCCCGCTCGGCATAGGTGGCCAGCGGGATGGCGTCGTCGGGGTCGGCGGCGGGCGGGTCGAAGAGATCGGGTTCGCGGGTCATCGGGGGAATATTTCGCGCAGCTTGAGCTTCCAGAACTTGCCGGTGGAGGTGCGCGGCACCATCGGGATCACCTCGTAGCGCTCGGGCAGCTGCCACTTGGCAAAGCCGTGCGCCGTCAGGTGCGCGGCCAGCGCCGCGGCGTCCAGCGTCTGCCCCGGCTTCAGCGCCACGCAGGCCAGCGGCCGCTCGCTCCACTTCGGGTCGGGGATGGCAATCACCGCCGCCTCGGCGATGGACGGGTGCGCCATCAGCGCGTTCTCCAGGTCCACTGAAGAGATCCATTCGCCGCCGGACTTGATCAGGTCCTTGGTGCGATCGGTGATGCGCAGGTAGGCCAGTGCGTCCATCGTCGCCACGTCACCGGTGCGCAGCCAGCCGTCGGCGGTGAACTTCTCCGGGCTCACCGGCACCTCGTGGTAACTGCCAGTGATGTACGGCCCGCGCACCTGCACCTCGCCGGGCGACTTGCCGTCGCGCGGCACCTCGCGGCCTTCGTCGTCGCACAGCCGGATGTCGACCAGCGGCACCGGCGTGCCGGCCATCGCGGCGCGGCGGAAGGCCTCGTCCTCGCCCGCGTCGCGCAGTTCGGCCCGCTGGTAGGACACGGTCGCCAGCGGCGAGGTCTCGGTCATGCCCCAGCCCTGCCCCAACGTGATGCCGTGGCGAGCGAAGGCGCGGATCAGCGCCTCGGGCACCGCCGAGCCGCCGACCAGCGAGCGCATGCCCGAAGGCATCTTCCAGCGGCCGGGCTGCGCGGTCTGCGCCGCCTCGAAGGCCTGGATCAGGCTTAACCAGATGGTCGGCACGCCCAGGCTCAGGGTCGGCGGCTCGACCTGCATCAGGTCGAGCAAGTCGTCGGCATGCAGGTGCGGGCCGGGGAAGACGATCTTCGCGCCCATCATCACCGCGCCGTAGGGCATGCCCCAGCAATTGGCATGGAACATCGGCGTCACCGGCAGCAGCACGTCGGTGCCCTTCAGGTCCCAGACGTCGCCCAGGCAGCCGACCAGCGTGTGCAGCACGGTGGACCGGTGCGAATAGACCACGCCCTTGGGCCGGCCGGTGGTGCCCGAGGTGTAGCACATCGAGGTCGGGTCGCGCTCGTCGTGCGGCGCGTACTCGAAGCCGTCGGGGTCGGCGCCAGCCAGCAACGCCTCGTAGTCGGCGAAGCCGTCGGGCACCGGTGCGCCGGAGAACGGGAACACGATCACCTGCTCGAAGGCGTGCAGGTGCGCGAACTGCCGGTACAGCGGCAGCAGGATGTCATCGACGATCAGGAAGCGGTCCTTCGCGTCGGCGGCGATCCAGCCGATCTCGTCGGCCGCCAGCCGCAGGTTCAGCGTGTGCATCACGCCACCGGCGGCCGGGATGCCGAAGTAGGCCTCCAGGTGCGCATGGTGGTTCCAGCACAGCGTGGCCACCCGCTCGCCCTTGCGCAGCCCCAGCTGCTGCAGCGCCGAGGCGAGCGCCCGGGTGCGGCGGTAGTACTGTCCGTAGCTGTGGCGCACCAGCGTCTTGTCGGGCAGGCGCGAGACGATCTGGTTGCCGGCGAAGATGCGCCCTGCCCGCTCCAGCAGGTGGTTCAAGGACAGCGGCAGGTCCATCATCGTGGCGATCATTGGCGGTCTCCATCGGTGGCGGCGAGGTCGTCGCCTTCCTGCTCGAGCGCGACGCGCGCCCGGTACTCGCGGTCGAGCATGCTCATGACCACCAGGGAATCGTAGCCGTCGGCCCCGTCGATCGAGACCCGCACGCTCTCGCGCAGCCGGCCTTCCTCGACGAAGCCCTCGCTGGCATACAGCGCCAGCGCGCGGGTGTTCAGCAGCTTCACGTCCAGCCAGAAGCGGTGCGCCTTCAGGTCGCGGAAGGCCATGCGCTTGAGCAGCCGCACGCAGGCCCGTCCCAGGCCCTGGCCCTTGGTCTGCAGCACCAGCCGCTTCAACTCCACGCTGCCGTGCGGGTTGCGGCAGCCCTGCAGGATGACGAAGCCGATGCGCGCGTCCTCGTCGCCGCCCTCCACGATGAAGTGACGGAAATCCGGGAAGCGCACCGCGCCCTCGTGCTGGGTGCGCTCCCAGGGCGTGATGAAGGGCAGGTTGTGGCTGTCGAGCTCGACCGAGATCACGAAGTCCAGGTCGGACAGCATGGTCGGGCGCAGTCGCAGGCGTGGGTTCATGGCGGGGCGCCACTGTATCGGAAGCCCGTGGCCCCAAAATTGCATACTTGCGTCTGTCTTGTCTGCCGACAAGCCCCCCTGCCGTCTAGGGTTTGGGGGGATGGCGCCGGGCACGGGCTTGGGATTTACTCGGCGCCGGCCAACCTACCGACTTTTGGAGCGTGCACATGCAAGAACATCAGATCCGGGCACTGATCGAAGACGTCCGCGAAGGCAAGCTGCCGCGGCGCGGCTTCATCCAACGCATGGTGGGCCTGGGCCTGACGGCGCCCATGGCCTCGATGATGCTGATGCACTCCGGCCTGGCGCAGGCGCAGACGGCAATGCCGCCCTACAAGCCGACCAAGCGTGGCGGCGGCGGCACCCTCAAGGTGCTGTGGTGGCAGGGCCCGGTGCACCTGAACCCGCAATGGGCCACCGGCACCAAGGAGCAGGAAGGCTCGCGCATCTTCTACGAGCCGCTGGCCGCCTGGGACAACGACGGCAACCTCTTCCCAGTGCTGGCAGCCGAGGTGCCCACGCCCCAGAACGGCGGCGTCTCGGCCGACGGCAAGGTGGTCACCTGGAAGCTCAAGCGCGGCGTCACCTGGCATGACGGCCAGCCCTTCACCGCCGACGACGTGGTCTTCAACTGGGAGTTCATCAAGGACCCGGCCACCGCCTCGTCGCTGATCGCCGTCTACAAGGACATCGTCGTCGACAAGATCGACTCGCATACCGTGCGCGTCACCTTCCCGAAGCCCACGCCTTTCTGGGCCGAGCCTTTCGTCGGCACCAACGGCATGATCCTTCCGAAGCACCTGTTCGCGCCGTACATGGGCGCCAAGTCGCGCGAGGCGCCGATGAACATGGCGCCGGTGGGCACCGGCCCCTACAAGTTCGTCGATTTCAAGCCGGGCGACATGGTGCGCGGCACCCTCAACCCCAACTACCACCAGCCGAACCGGCCCTATTTCGATAACTTCGAGATGAAGGGCGGCGGCGATGCCATTGGCGCAGCGCGCGCGGTGCTGCAGACAGGCGAGTACGACTACGCCTGGAACCTGCAGGTCGAGGACGAGATCCTGAAGCGGCTGGAAGCCTCGGGCAAGGGCAGGGTCACCATCGTCCCCGGCGGCAACATCGAGTTCATCCTGCTGAACGTGACCGACCCCTGGAAGGAAGTGGACGGTGAGCGGGCCAGCGCCAAGAGCAAGCACCCCGCGTTCCAGGACAAGGCGGTGCGCGAGGCGATGGGCCTGCTGGTGGACCGCAAGTCGGTGCAGGACTTCATCTACGGCCGCACCGGCGTGGCCACGGCCAACTTCCTGAACAACCCGGAACGCTTCCGCAGCAAGACCACGAAGTTCGAGTTCAACGTCGACAAGGCCAACCAGATCCTCGAGGCCGCCGGCTGGAAGAAGGGTGCCGACGGCATCCGTGCCAAGGGCGATGTCAAGCTGAAGTTCGTCTACCAGACCTCGGTCAACCAGCCGCGGCAGAAGACGCAGGCCATCGTCAAGGACGCCTGTGCGAAGGCCGGCATCGACCTGGAGCTGAAGAGCGTGACCGCGGCGGTGTTCTTCGGTGGCGACTTCGCCAACCCGGACACCTACCAGAAGTTCTGGGCCGACATGCAGATGTACACCACGACGATGACCCAGCCCGATCCGCAGACCTTCATGGAGCAGTACACCTCCTGGGAACTGGCGCAGAAGGACAACAAGTGGGCCAAGCGCAACATCTCGCGCTGGCGCAACGACGAATACGACAAGCTGCACACCGCCGCCCAGGCGGAAATGGATCCGGTCAAGCGCGCCGCGATGTTCATCAAGATGAACGAGCTCGTGGTCGGCGACGGCTACATCATCCCGGTGGTGTTCCGCCCCCGGCCCTCGGCGGCGGCGCTGAAGCTGGTGGCGCCCTTGTCCGGTTGGGACAACGACCTGTGGGCCCTGCCCCATTGGTACAAGGAAGCCTGAACACGCCAGGCTGAAGCCCCGGCCCGCCGCGCGGGCCGGGTGTCCGCACAACCCGTTCGTCGCCACCAGGCCACCCCTTGGGCAATTACCTGCTGCGCCGCCTGCTGATCGCGGTGCCCAGCCTGCTGGGCATCAGCCTCATTCTTTTCACCGTGCTGGCGCTGGCACCGGGCGACCCTTTCGAAGATCTGGCCACCAACCCCAATGTCCCTGCCGAAGTCCGGCTGGCATTGCGCGCCTCGCTGGGCCTGGATGACCCAGTGTGGCAGCGCTACCTGCATTGGCTCGGGTCGATGCTTCAGGGCAACTGGGGCTTCTCCTTCGTCAGCCGCATCGACGTGGACACGCTGATCTGGCAGCGCCTGCCGGTCACCATTGCGATCATCGGCGCCTCGCAGATCCTGGCCCTGATGGTGGCCCTGCCGGTGGGTATCCTGGCCGCCGTCAAGCCCTACAGCTGGTTCGATCGCATCGCCAGCACGATGGCCTTCGTGGGCTTCTCGCTGCCCACCTTCTTCACCGGGGTGCTGTTCATCCTGGTGTTCTCCATCGAGCTGGGCTGGCTGCCCTTCGTCTTCCGCGCCGACATCTCCGAGACCGGCTGGCAATGGTGGGTCGAGCAGATCAAGCAATCGATCATGCCGGTGGCCGTGCTCGGCCTGTTCCAGGCGGCCAGCTGGATGCGCTACGTGCGCTCGTCGGTGCTGGACGTGATACGGCTGGACTACGTGTCCACCGCACGCAGCAAGGGCCTGGCCGAACGCGCGGTGGTGATGAAGCACGTGGTGCGCAATGCACTGATCCCCGTGGTGACGCTGATCGCGCTGCAGCTGCCGCAGCTGTTCGGCGGCGCCATCGTCACCGAGCAGATCTTCCGCATCCCGGGCATCGGCTCGCTGCTGATCGACGCCATCCTGCGCAACGACACGCCGGTGGTCATGGCCGTCACCTTCGTGCTTAGCGCGTTGGTGATCATCTTCAATCTTCTGGCCGACGTGGTCTATGGCTGGCTCGACCCCCGCATCAGCTACACCTGAGCGCGCCAGCCCGCGCAGCCTGACGCCGTGGGCCGAGGCCTGGCGGCGCTTCAAGCGCCACCGGCTGGCCTACTGGAGCCTGTGGGTGCTGGGCCTGCTGGTGCTGGGCGTACTGCTGGGTCCGCTGGTCTACAAGGTGGGCATCAACGACATCGATTTCCAGGCGCGGCTGGCACCGCCCAGCTGGAAGCACCCGCTCGGCACCGACGACCTGGGTCGCGACCTGCTGGCGCGTGTGCTCTACGGCGGCCGCATCTCGCTGGCCGTGGGCATGGCGGCCATGTTGATCGCCATCACCGTGGGCGTGATCATCGGCGCCATCGCCGGCATCTCGCGCGGCTGGCTGGACGCCGCGCTGATGTGGGTGACCGACCTGTTCCTGAGCCTGCCGCAGCTGCCGCTGCTGCTGCTGCTGATCTTCCTGTTCCGCGAGACGCTGAAGAACCTGTTCGGCCTGGAGGTGGGCATCTTCCTGCTGATCGTGGTCGTGATTGGCGGCTTCCGCTGGATGCCGGTGGCGCGGCTGGTGCGAGCGCAGTTCTTCAGCCTGCGCGAGAAAGAGTTCGTCGAGGCCGCCCGCGCGCTGGGCGCCAGCACCAGCCGGCAGGTGGTGCGGCACATCCTGCCCAATGCCCTGGGGCCGGTGATCGTGGCCGCCACCATCGACGTGCAGGCCGCCATCATCGCCGAGAGCACGCTGAGCTTCCTGGGCCTGGGCTTCCCGCCGGACATCCCCACCTGGGGCCGCATCCTGTACGACGGCCGCGACTACATGGACCTGGCGCCCTACTGGGTGCTGTTCCCGGGGCTGGCGATCTTCATCACCGTGCTAACCATCAGCTTCATTGGCGACGGCCTGCGCGATGCGCTCGACCCGCGGCGAGTCTTGTAGATGGCACTGCTCGAAATCAAGGGCCTGAAGACCCACTTCAAGACCGACGACGGCTGGCTGCATGCCGTCGACGGCGTGGACATTGCCATCGACCGCGGCGAAACAGTCGGCGTGGTCGGCGAATCGGGCTGCGGCAAGAGCGTCACCGCCAAGACGGTGATGAAGCTGATCGACATGCCCCCCGGCAAGATCGTCGCCGGCCAGGTACTGTGGAAAGGCCGCGACCTGGTGCCGCTGCCGCCCGAGGCGATGCAGAAGATCCGCGCCAAGGAGATCTCGATCATCTTCCAGGAGCCGATGACCAGCCTGAACCCGGTGTTCACCGTGGGCGAGCAGATCGCCGAGAGCCTGCGGCTGCACGAGGGCCTGTCGCGCAAGGACGCGCTCGACCGCGCGGTGGAGATGCTGAAGCTGGTGCGCATCCCCACGCCCGAGCGGCGAGTCACCGACTATCCGCACCAGTTCTCCGGCGGCATGCGCCAGCGGGTGATGATCGCCATCGCGCTGGCCTGCAAGCCGCAGCTGGTGATCGCCGACGAGCCGACCACCGCGCTGGACGTGACCATCCAGGCGCAGATCCTCGACCTGCTGCAGCGCCTGAAGGACGAGATGGGCATGGCGGTGATGCTGATCACCCACGCCATGGGCGTCGTTGCCGAGGTGGCGCAGCGCGTGGTCGTCATGTACGCCGGCAAGGTGGTGGAAGAGGCGCCGGTGCAGGCCCTCTTCGCCCACCCGCGCCATCCGTACACCCAGGGGCTGATCCGCTCGATCCCGCGCATCGACCTCGATGCGCAGCACAAGGTGCGGCTGGAGGCCATCCCCGGCACCGTGCCCAAGCTGATCGACCCGGCCGAAGGCTGCCGCTTCGCCGCGCGCTGCAAGTTCGCCAAGGCCGAATGCACCCAGGCCACGCCGCCGCTGCGCGAGGCCGCCGCCGGCCACCGTGTCGCCTGCTTCTTCGACCTATGAGCGCCGGCACGGAGGTCAGTCCAGTGAGCGCACCGCTGCTGCAGGTCAAGGGCCTGAAGAAACACTTCCCGATCCGCGGCGGGCTGCTGCGCCGCGTGGTCGACCATGTGCATGCGGTCGACGGCGTCAGCTTCGACATGCAGCCCGGCGAGACGCTGGGCCTGGTCGGCGAATCGGGCTGCGGCAAGAGCACCACCGGCCGCTGCGTGCTGCGGCTGATCGAGCCCACCGCCGGCCAGGTGCTGTTCGAGGGCCGCGACGTCGGCGCGATGACGCCGCAGCAGCTGCGTGGCATGACACGCGACATGCAGATCATCTTCCAGGACCCCTTCGCCAGCCTGAACCCGCGCATGACGGTGGCGGCCATCGTCGGCGAAGGCTTGGTGATCCACCAGCTGGCCAAGGGCCCGCGCGAGATCGAAGATCGCGTGGTGCAGCTGCTGCAGACAGTGGGCCTGTCACCGGACCACATGCGCCGCTTTCCGCACGAGTTTTCCGGCGGCCAGCGGCAACGCATCGGCATCGCCCGCGCATTGGCACTCAACCCCAAGCTGCTGGTCTGCGACGAAGCCGTCTCGGCGCTGGACGTATCGATCCAGGCGCAGGTGATCAACCTGCTGGAAGACCTGCGCGAGCAGTTCAACCTGAGCTACATCTTCATCGCCCACGACCTGAGCGTGGTCGAGCACATCAGCCACCGGGTTGCAGTGATGTACCTGGGCCGCATCGTCGAGCTGGCGCCCTCGCGCGCGCTGTACGCATCGCCGCGCCACCCCTACACCGAAGCGCTGCTGTCGGCGGTGCCGATCCCCGACCCCACCGTCAAGCGGCCGCGCATCGTGCTGGAAGGCGATGTGCCCAGCCCGATCCACCCGCCCAGCGGTTGCCACTTCCACCCGCGCTGCCCGCGCGCGCAGGCGCAATGCAGGACCGAAGCGCCGGTGCTGCGCGAACTGGCCCCCGGCCACCGGGCAGCCTGCCACTTCCCCAACTGATTGCCGCAGAATCCGGGGCGCGGCATCGCCGCGACATCCGCCTACCAGGAGACACACATGATCAAGGCTGGGATCGACCAGGACGCGCTCATCGACATGTTCGCCGAAGCCTCGGCCAAGCAGGGCGACAAGCTGCGCAAGGCGGTGGCCGACGCCACGCTGAAGGCGCTGCAGGGCCGCGAGCTGACGCTGGACAACGTGCGCAAGGTGGTGCGCTCGGTGACGCAGGCCGCCTCGGCCGGCGCCGAGAAGAACCCGGCCAGCGCGGTGGACATGGAAGCCATGCTGCGCAAGGCCTTCGACGGCATGGATGCCGCGCTGCTGCAGGCCGTGCAGGCCAACCACAAGGCCATGCAGCAGCTGATGGACCGCGGCGCCGACCTGCGCGAAACGCAGCTGAAGGCTGCGCTGGACGGCGTGGAGAAGATGGAGGACATGCTCTTCAGCACCGTCGGCAAGGCCGTGCAGGGCGCCGGGGCGCCGCTGCAGGGCGCCTGGGACCAGGTGCTGAAGGCGATGAAGATGGAGGGCACGGCCACCGGCGCCGGCGCCACCCAGACGGTGGAGCAGCTGATGGCGCAGGCGCAGGACGCGCTGCGCAAGGGCCGCGCCACCAGCCTGCGCGCCACGCAGGCGCTGATGGACAGCTATGCGGCGATGGTCAGCGGCGTGCTGATCGGCATGACTGAAGGCCTGGGCGGCGCCGTGGCGGTGCCCGACAAGCCGAAGGCGGCGCCGGCCAAGGCCGCGCCCGCCAAGTCGCGGGCCCGGCGCTGACCGCGCTGCGCGCCTAGCGGCCGTCCCAGCGCGGCGGCCGCTTCTCGATGAAGGCCTGCACGCCTTCCAGCGCCGGCGCGTCCATCATGTTGCAGGCCATCGTCGTCACCGCCTGTTCGTAGGCGGCCTCGATGCCCTGCTCCAGCTGGCGGTAGAACAGCGCCTTGCCACGCGCGATCGAGACGCCCGGCTTGGCCACGATGCTGGCCACCAGCGCCTCCACCTCGGCATCCAGCCGGTCGGCCTCGACCACCCGGTTCACCAGCCCGCGCGCGCGGGCCTCGTCGGCGCTGATGAAGTCGCCGGTGACCAGCATCTCGAAGGCCAGCTTGCGCGGCACGTTGCGCGACAGCGCGACGCTGGGCGTCGAGCAGAACAGCCCGGCGTTGATGCCGCTGACGGCGAAGCGCGCCTCGCGCACCGCCACCGCCAGGTCGCACATCGCCACCAGCTGGCAGCCGGCCGCGGTGGCGATGCCATGCACCCGCGCGATCACCGGCACCGGCAGTTTCTGGATGGTCATCATCATCCGGCCGCACAGCGCGAACAGCCGCTCGTAATAACCCAGCTCGGGCGCGGCGCGCATCTCCTTCAGGTCATGGCCGGCGCAGAAGGCCTTGCCCGCGGCGGCGATGACAGCCGCGCGCACCGTGTCGTCGGTGGCGATGCGGTCCAGCTCGCGCTGCAGCGCCTCCATCAGGCCTTCGGACAGCGCGTTGAAGGCCTGCGGCCGGTTCAGCGTCAACGTGACCACGCCACGCGCATCGCGCGTGTTCAGCACCAGGGCATCGGTGTTCATGCGCTTTCTCCTACTCGATGGCGGACGAGCTCTTCGCCCGCTCGCGCAACTGGAACTTCTGGATCTTGCCGGTGCTGGTCTTGGGGATCGCTTCGAAGCGGATCTCCTTCGGCACCTTGTAGCCAGCCAGCAGGCTCTTGCAGTGGGCGATCAGCTCGGCCGCGCTGACCTGCGCATCGGGCTTGGTCTCCACATAGGCCACCGGGCTCTCGCCCCACTTCGGATCTGGTCGGGCCACTACCGCGCAGGCCAGCACCGCGGGGTGGCGGTACAGCGCATCCTCCACCTCGATGGAGCTGATGTTCTCGCCGCCGCTGATGATGATGTCCTTGCTGCGGTCCTTGATCTTCACGTAGCGGTCGCTTTCCATCACCGCCAGGTCGCCGGTGTGGAACCAGCCGCCGGCAAAGCTCTTCGCGGTGGCCTTCGGGTTCTTCAGGTAGCCCTTCATCACGATGTTGCCGCGGAACATGATCTCGCCCATGGTCTGGCCGTCGGCCGGTACCTCGGCCATCGATTCAGGGTCGAGCACGGTCATGCCTTCCTGCAGCGCGTAGCGCACGCCCTGGCGGCCGTTCAGCCGCGTCTGCTCCGACAGGCTCTGTGCCGCCCAGGCGTCGCGCTTGACGGCCACGCTGGCCGGGCCATAGACCTCGGTCAGCCCGTACACGTGCGTGATGTCGAAGCCCAGCTTCGCCATGCCCTCGATCATCGCCGCCGGTGGCGCCGCGCCGGCCACCATGCCGCGCACCTTGTGGCTGATGCCGGCGCGCCACTCGGCCGGCGCGTTGATCAGCAGGTTGTGCACGATCGGCGCGGCGCAGTAGTGGTCGGCCTGGCGCTCGCGCATCGCGTCCAGGATCGGCCTGGCCTCCACGCGGCGCAGGCAGATGTGCGTGCCGCCCAGCATCGCCACCGTCCACGGAAAGCACCAGCCGTTGCAGTGGAACATCGGCAGCGTCCACAGGTACCTGGGAAAGTGCGGCATGGTCCAGGTGGCGGCATTGCTCACCGCATTCAGGTACGCGCCGCGGTGGTGCGTGACCACGCCCTTCGGGTCGCCCGTGGTGCCGCTGGTGTAGCTGACGGCGATCGCGTCCCACTCGTCGGTCGGGCCTTCCAGCTTCGGCAGGGGCGCGTGCGCGGCCAGCAGCGCCTCGTACTCGTGCGCGCCCAGGCGCTCGCCAGGGCCGGTGTATTCGCTGTCGCAGACATCGATGACCACCGGCTCGCGGCCATGCTCGCGTTGAAGGATGCGCAGTGCCTCCTTGACCACCGGCGCGAACTCGCGGTCGGTGATCAGCACCGCCGCCTCGCAATGGTTCATCTGCCAGGCCAGCAACGGCGCATCGAGCCGGGTGTTCAGCGTGTTCAGCACCGCGTTCAGCGCCGGCACGGCGTAGTGAGCCTCGACCATCTCGGGCGTGTTCGACAGCATCGTGCTCACCGTGCTGCCGCGGCCCACGCCCAGGGCCCGCAGCGCCGCCGCCAGCCGCGCGCTGCGCTCGCGGCACAGTGCCCAGCTGTAATGCCGCCCGCCGTGCACCACCGCCGGCAGGTCGCCGAAGACCTCGGCGCTGCGTTCGACGAAGCTCACTGGGCTCAGGGCCACGAAATTGGCGGCGCACTTGTCCAGATCCTGGTCGTAGATGCTCATCGCGAGGGTTCTCCGGGCAGCGCCGAGGCGAGGGTTTCATCTTAGCGCCGTGCCGGCAGGCATCATGGCGGCCATGGCCGCTGCTGCACCGATGCCCATCACCCCTCGGCTGCTGGCCGTCTGGGGCGGTTTCTGCCTGCTGATGGTGCTGGTGGGGCTGCAGGAGCGCTGGTACGCGGGCCAGGCCCTGTGGCCCTGGCCGCTGTTCTACGAGCTGTCATCGATGGCCGTGGCCACGGGTGTGGCCGCCTGGCGCTGGCGGCGCAGCGGGCGCGACGACGCCTGGCTGGGCCGGCCGTTGCAGTGGTTCTGGCGCGTGCTGCGCTGGACGCCGCTGGTGGCGCTGATCTTCGTGCTGGCGGTCTACGGCCTTCGCCACGCGCTGCGGGCGGCCTTCGGCCTGCCCTACGAACACCCGCCCTGGCCGGAGGTGCTGGCCTACGAGATGCTGAAGTTCGCGGTCTTCTACCTGCTGTTTGCCGGCATCACCTTTGCGCTGCGCTCGCACCAGGCGCTGGCCGCCGAGCGGCTGCGCGCCGAGCAGCTGGAGCGCTTGTCCAGCGAAGCACGGCTGGCGCAGCTGACACAGCAGATGCAGCCGCATTTCCTGCACAACGCGCTGAACACCATTGCCGCGATGGTGCATCAGGACCCCGACGCCGCCGATGCGGCGCTGCTGGATCTGTCGAAGCTGCTGCGCGCCGCCACGGCCGCGGCACGCCGGCCGCTGCACCCGCTGGGCGACGAGCTGGCGCTGGCGCAGAGCTATGCCCGGCTGATGCAGCTGCGCTTCGGCACGCAGCGCGTGCGCGTGGATTGGGAAGTGGATGCTGCGCCGGGCCTGCCCGTGCCGGCGCTGTCACTGCAGCCGCTGCTGGAAAACGCCTTCGTGCATGCGGTGGAGCCGCGCAGCGCGCCCAGCGCGCTGCACATCCGCGCCCGCTCGCAGGCCGGCCGGCTGCAGC
>JAFLDH010000091.1 GCA_017302505.1 Burkholderiales bacterium | reverse complement strand
GGCATGGCCACCGCCGGCGTGGCGCCGCGCATCATGGGCTTCGGCCCGGCCCCCGCGGTGCGCAAGGTGCTGGAGCTGACCGGCCTGGCCCTGTCGCAGATGGACGTGATCGAGCTGAACGAGGCCTTCGCTGCGCAGGGCCTGGCGGTGCTGCGCGACCTGGGCATCGCCGACGACGACCCGCGCGTCAACCCCAACGGCGGCGCCATCGCCCTGGGCCACCCGCTGGGCGCCAGCGGCGCCCGCCTGGCCACCACCGCGCTGAACCAGCTGGAGACCATTGGCGGCCGCTATGGGCTGTGCACCATGTGCATCGGCGTCGGCCAGGGCATCGCGCTGGTGATCGAACGCGTGTAGCCGCTGCGGCAGAATGGCCGAAGCCCCCGTTCGCGCCACCGCCATGTCCGACACGCCGCGCCGTACCGCCCTGATCGCGATCCTTGCCGGGCTGGCGCTGCTGGCCGGCTGCGGCAAGGAAGTGCCTAAGCTGGCGCCGCCGCCACTGGAGGTGAGCATCCTCACCGTGAAGGCGCGCGACGTCGACCTGTCGCGCGAGTACATCGCGCAGACGCAGAGCTCGCAGGCGGTCAACATCCAGGCGCGGGTCTCGGGCTTCCTGGACAAGCGGGTCTACACCGAAGGCTCGGTGGTCAAGGCCGGGCAGGTGCTGTTCCGCATGGACCAGAAACCCTTCCAGGCGCAACTGGACGCGGCCAACGCCGCGCTGCAGCGCAACCAGGCGGCGCTGCAGGTGGCCACCGCCAACCTGAACCGCACCAAGCCGCTGGCCGCCAAGAATGCGCTGTCGCAGAAGGACCTGGACGACGCCCAGGGCCAGTACGAACAGTCGGCTGCGGCGGTGGAGCAGTCGAAGGCACAGGTCGAATCGGCCAAGCTGGACCTGAGCTACACGGTCATCACCTCACCGGTCAACGGCGTCAGCAGTTACGCGGCAGTGGCCGACGGCACCTACCTCAGCCCGCAGAACGCACAGCTGACCACGGTGTCGGTGCTGACGCCGATGTGGGTGAACTTCAGCCTGTCGGAGAACGAGTACCTGCGCATCCAGAACGACGTGCGCGACGGCCGCCTGAAGCTGCCGGCCGACCGCGAGATGACGGTGGAGATCGTGCAGCCGGACGGCAGCCTGTTCCCATTCACCGGCAAAATCACCTTTGCCGACCCGAACTACAACGCGCAGACCGGCACCTTCCTGATCCGCGCCACCGTCGACAACCCGAAGGGCGTGCTGCGGCCCAACCAGTACGTGCGAGCGCGGCTGAAGGGCGCCGTGCGGCCCAACGCCATCCTGGTGCCGCAGCGCGCGGTGCAGCAGGGCGCGAAGGGCCACTTCGCGTGGGTGGTCAACAAGGACGGCAAGGCCGAGCTGCGGCCGCTGGTGGTGGGCGACTGGTACGGCGACAGCTGGTTCGTCAGCGAGGGCCTGGTGGCCGGCGACCGCGTGGTGGTCGACGGCGGCCAGCGGCTGTCGCCCGGCGCCACCGTGGTCATCGCCCAGGTGGACGGCGTGCCGCAGCCCGGGTTCGCCGCCTCGGCCGCCAGCGCCGCCAGCGCCGCCCGCTAGCCTCGCATGTTCTCGCGCTTCTTCATCGAGCGGCCGATCTTCGCGGCCGTGGTCGCCATCCTGCTGTGCCTGGCCGGCGCGGTGGCGATGACGCTGCTGCCGGTGCAGCAGTACCCGGCGATCACGCCGGTGCAGGTGACGGTGCAGGCCACCTACCCCGGCGCCGACAGCAAGACGCTGGCCGACAGCGTGGCCTCGCCGATCGAGGCGCAGATCAACGGCGTCGACAACATGCTCTACATGAGCAGCACCAGCTCGGCCAACGGCCAGCTGGTGCTGACCGTGTACTTCTCGCTCGACACCGACCCCGACATCGCCCAGGTGCAGGTGCAGAACCGCGTCAACCTGGCGCTGCCGGCGCTGCCCGAGGCGGTGCAGCAGCAGGGCGTGTCGGTGCAGAAGAAGAGCTCGTCGATCATGATGCTGGTGGCGGTGACCGGCAAGGACGGCCGCTACAGCCCGAACTACGTCGCCAACTACGCCAACGTCTACGTGCTGGACGCGCTGAAGCGCGTGCCCGGCGCCGGCCAGGCGCAGATCATGGGCGTGCCCGACCAGGCGATGCGCATCTGGATGAACCCGGACCGCATGGCCTCGCTGGGCATCACCACCAGCGACATCGCCAATGCGGTGAACCAGCAGAACGCGCTGTTCGGCGCCGGTCAGATCGGCCAGCAGCCCAGCAGCGGCAACGTGCAGCTGACCTTTCCGGTGGTCACGCAGAGCCAGTTCACCGACCCGCGCGAGTACGAGCGCATCATCCTGCGCGCCAACGCCGACGACAGCGCCATCGTGCGCCTGGGCGACGTGGCCCGCGCCGAGGTGGGCCTGCGCCAGTACATCGTCGACAGCCAGCTGAACCGCGCGCCGGCCACCTTCATCGCCATCTACCAGCAGCCCGGCGCCAACGGCCTGGTGGTGTCGAACGCGGTGCGCCAGACGCTGGACCAGCTGAAGGCGCGCATGCCCGAGGGCATGGAGATCAGCATCTCGCTGGACACCAACGACTTCGTGCGCCTGTCCATCGAGGAAGTGATCCACACGCTGGTCGAGGCGCTGGTGCTGGTGGTGCTGGTGGTCTACCTGTTCCTGCAGAGCTTCCGCACCACGCTGATCTGCGCGGTGGCGATCATCGTCTCGCTGGTGGCCACCTTCACCGGCATGCTGGCGCTGGGCTTCTCGATCAACCTGCTGACGCTCTTCGGCCTGATCCTGGCCATCGGCATGGTGGTCGACGACGCCATCGTCGTCTGCGAGAACGTCGAGCGCAACATGGTGCAGCACCACCTGTCGCCGAAGGACGCGACCATCCGCTCGATGGGCGAGATCGGTAGCTCGCTGGTGGCGGTGGTGCTGGTGATGGCCTCGGTGTTCGTGCCGGCGGCCTTCCTGCCGGGCACCACCGGGCAGTTGTACCAGCAGTTCGCGATCACCATCGTGGTCTCGGTGATCATCTCCGGCTTCGTCGCGCTGACGCTGACGCCGGCGATGTGCGCGCTGCTGCTCAAGCACAACCCACCGCCCACGAAGGGCTTCTTCGCCTGGTTCAACCGCCAGGTGGACCGCGTCACCCGCGCCTTCGGCCATGCGGTGGAGTTCGTGATCAAGCGCATGGTCATCGCTTTCGTGCTGCTGGGCGTGTTCCTCTACGCCATCTGGCACCTGTTCCACACGTTGCCCACCAGCTTCGTGCCGCAGGAGGACCAGGGTTACGCGATGGTGGCGATCATCATGCCGCAGGCCGCCAGCCTGGAGCGCACGCAGGCCGTGGCCGAGCGCGCCGATGCGATCCTGGCCAAGATCCCCGGCGTGGCCACGCGCTCGATGATCACCGGCTACAGCCTGGTGGACGCCGGCTTCAAGACCAACGCCGCCACCTTCTTCATCACCTTCACCGACTTCAAGGAACGCTACGCCGACATCGCCACCGCCAAGGAGCAGAACGTGCGCGCCATCCTGACGCGCTTCTACGACGAGGCCAAGCACATCCGCGAGGCGGTGGTGATCCCGATCGCGCCGCCGGCCATCCCCGGCATCGGTACCACAGGCGGCTTCGAGTTCTGGATCCAGGACACCGCCGCCGGCTCGCCGGTGGAGCTGGGCAACCATGTGCAGGCCTTCCTGGCCAAGGCGCGGCAGCGGCCCGAGCTGGCCGGGCTGAACACCACCTTCAACGCCAACAGCCAGCAGCTGCGCGCCGACGTCGACCGCGAGAAGGCGATGCTGCTGCAGGTGCCGGTGCAGGACGTGTACAGCGCCGTGCAGGCGCAGTTCGGCTCGCTCACCGCCAGCCAGTTCAGCCAGTACAGCCGGGTGTGGTGGGTGATCGTGCAGTCCGACGCGCCCTTCCGCCAGACGCCCGGCGATCTGGACCGGCTGTACACCCGCTCCAACCAGGGCAAGATGGTGCCGCTGTCGGCGGTGGTCAACACCTCCTGGACGGCCGGGCCGGACCTGCTGCCGCACTTCAACGGCTTCCCGGCGGTCAAGATCATCGGCAACCCTGCCGCGGGCTACAGCTCGGGCCAGGCGATTGCGGTGATGGAGGAACTGGCGCGCGAGCTGCCGTCCAGCTACACCTTCGCCTGGTCGGGCCTGGCCTTCGAGGAGAAGCAGTCCGGCGGCACCTCGGCGCTGGCCTTCGTCTTCGGGCTGATCATCGTCTTCCTGGTGCTGGCGGCGCAGTACGAGAGCTGGACGCTGCCCGGCGCGGTGATGACCGCCATCCCCTTCGGCGTGCTGGGTGCGCTGGCCACCAACGCGATCCGCGGGCTGGAGAACGACGTGTACTTCCAGATCGGCCTGCTGGTGCTGATCGGCCTGGGCGCGAAGAACGCGGTGCTTCGCGTGTCGGCCGCGGTGGACTTCCGCAAGCAGGGCTACAGCATCATGGATGCCACGCGCCTGGCCGGCGAGCAGCGCCTACGGCCGATCATCATGACCTCGCTGGCCTTCGCGGTGGGCTGCCTGCCGCTGGCCATCGCGGTGGGCGCCGGCGCCAACGCGCGGCACAGCATCGGCACCGGCATCATCGGCGGCATGATCGGCGAGACCACGCTGGCCATGCTGTACGTGCCGCTGTTCTTCTACATATTCGACCGGCTGGGCGAGCGCCGCAAGGCGAAGGATGCGGCTGCCGGCGGCGGGGGCCACTGAGATGCGCCGCGTCGGCGCTGCCGCGCTGCTGCTGCTGGTGGCCGGCTGCACGCTGGGGCCGGACTACCAGCGCCCGCCGGTCACCTCGCCCCAGGCCTTCCAGTACGCGCCGCAGGACGCCGCGCAGACGGCCGACACGCTTTGGTGGCAGCAGTTCCAGGACCCGGTGCTCGACCAGCTGATCGAAGAGGCGCTGAAGCACAACACCAACGTGCAGATCGCCGCGGCCAATGTCGAGCAGGCGGCGGCGGTGCTGACGCAGACCCGCTCGCAGCTCTTCCCGACCATCGGCTACGGCGCCGGCGCGCAGCGCGAGCGCAGCACCGAGCCGGCCTTCGCGGCGCTGATCCCGAACTACCCGAACCCCAGCTCGGCCTACCAGGCCGCGCTGCAGGCCAGCTGGGAACTCGACCTGTGGGGCCGCATCCGGCGCCAGTCGGAAGCGGCCTATGCCAACGTGCTGGCCACCGACGAGGCACGGCGCGGCGTGATCCTGACGCTGGTGGCCAACGTGGCCAACAGCTACCTGCAGCTGCGCGGCCTGGACGCGCAGCTGGACGTGGCGAAGAAGACGCTGCAGACCTACAAGGAATCGGTGGACCTGTTCACGCTGCAGTTCCAGTATGGTCAGGTGTCGATGATGAACGTCGCGCAGGCGCAGTCGCAGTACGAGACCGCGGCCGCGCAGATCCCGCTGATCGAGCAGCAGATCGAGCAGACGCAGAACTCGCTGGCGGTGCTGATCGGCCGCGATCCCGGGCCCATCCTGCGCGGCAAGTCGGTGTACGACCTGCGTCTGCCGCAGGTGCCGGCCGGCGTGCCCTCCAGCCTGCTGGAGCGCCGGCCCGATCTGCTGCAGGCCGAACAGCAACTGATCGCCGCCAACGCCCAGATCGGCGCGGCCAAGGCGCTGTACTTCCCGACCATCTCGCTGACCGGCGCCTTCGGCAGCGTCAGCAGTGACCTGTCCAAGCTGTTCAGCGGCCCGGCCAAGGTGTGGAGCTATGCCGGCACGGTGGCCGGGCCGATCTTCAGCTTCGGCGCGGTCAGCGGCCAGGTGGCGCAGGCTGAAAGCCAGCAGCAGGCGGCGCTGCTGAACTACCAGCTGTCGATCCGTAATGCCTTCGCCGACGTGGACAACGCGCTGGTGGCCAACAGCAAGCTGCGCGAGCAGCTGGACGCGCAGGTCAAGCTGGTGGCCGCGCTGCAGCAGTACAGCGACCTGGCCCGCATGCAGTACGACGGCGGCTATGCGCCCTATTCCACCGTGCTGCAGGCCGAGCAGGCGCTGTTCCCGGCGCAGCTGAACCTGGCCGCGGTGCGCGCCCAGCTCTTTGCGTCGGCGGTGAACATCTACAAGAGCATGGGCGGCGGCTGGGTGACGCTGGCCGACCGGCAGACCGGCAGCACGCCGCCCGCGCCGCCGGCCAGCGCGCTGCCGCCGCCGTTGTTCTGAGCCGGCCGCGGCCGGCTCAGTGCACCGGCCTGATCACCGGGTAGGCGTATTCGCGGCCGACCATGGCGCGCGCGCCGAAGTAGGCGCAGCGCAGCCGCTCGGACAGCGCGTCCAGGTTCACCTGGCCAGCGGCGTCGCAAGGCACGGCCACGCCGCGGCCGGGATGGAACAGCGAGGCGAAGCGCAGTTCGAAGGCGGCTTGTGGGCACGGCGGGCAGGACGATGGGACCATGTCCATGTCGATCTCCTACGACGCAGCGCAATCGGGCCTGCGCTGCACGGCAAGAGGCCCCGGCGCTGCCGCCCTTGCCCCGCGCGACACGGTGGCGGGCACCGTGCGCACGGGGTTATCTTCGGCCTGCGCGGGCCCGGTGATAAGCCGATCAGCGGGGTGGAGGCGCGCCACATCGCCGCGGCGTGAGACCGGTCACGCCAGCACCCCCCTTATGATCGCCTTGCGAGGCTGCCGGGCGTGCGAAGAACCGGCCGGCGCCACGCCGCACGCGAATGGACGCCTACATCGTCATCGGCAATCCCAACACCCGCAAGGCTTCGCTGGTGCGAAGCCTGACCGGCTGCTTCAACCGCAGCGTGCGCGACATCCAGCCGCTGGCCGGGCGCACACCGCTGCGGCTGTACGCGCGGGTCGGTTCGTTGCAGGACACGCGGGCCACACCCGAGGACTTCATCGCCGAGGCCGGCCGCGCACGCTGCAATGCGGTGCTGTGCTGCCTGGCGCCCAGCGCCAACCCCGACCATGCCGAGCGCTACCCCGATGCGGCCGCCTACCTGGCCGCCTTCAAGGCCGCCGGCTGGCGCATCAAGGCGATTGCGGTGCTGGGCCAGAACGGCGGCGGCGTGCGCTCGCCCAACCTGATGCCGTTCCCGCAGGCGCCGGTGGCGCCGATCAACCACACCGCGCGGGCGGTGCGCGCGCACTTCGGCTGGGAGTAGCCCGATGGGCGCCGCCCGGGGCCGGCAGTTATATTGGCCGGCCGCCGAGGGAGAACGATCCCATGATCGACCTGCTGGACATCCGCTACGTGCGCCTGGGTACCCGCGACCTGGACGCGGCCGATCGTTTTGCGCGCGAGGTGGTGGGCCTGGAGCTGGCACGGGTGGAAGCCGGCGCGCACTATTACCGCAGCGACGACCGCGACCACACGCTGGTCTACTTCGAGGGCGACCCCGCCGACCACACCGCCGGCTTCGAGCTGCGCGATGCCGATGCGCTGCAGGCTGCGGCCGCGGCGCTGTCCGACCGGGGCTTCGCCGTGCAGGCCGGCAGCGCCCACGGCTGCGAGCAGCGGCAGGTGCGCGACTACATCAGCTTCCGCGACCTGACCGGCAACCGCATCGACCTGGTGGTGCGGCCGCAGCACAGGGGGCGCCGCCACTTCCCGTCGCGCGATGCCGGCATCACCGGCTTCAGCCATATCGGCCTGTGCAGCACCGACGCGCCGCGCGACGAGGCCTTCTGGTGCGGCCTGCTCGGCGCGCGCGTCAGCGACCGCATCGGTGATGCCGCGCTGCTGCGCATCGACCCGGTGCACCACAAGGTGGCGCTGTTCCCGACCACGCGCGCCGGCATCCAGCATGTCAACCACCAGGTGGCCGGCATCGACGACGTGATGCGCGCCTGGTACCTGCTGCGCGAGAAGGGGGTGAAGATCGTCTTCGGCCCGGGCCGGCACCCGACGTCCGGCGCGGTGTTTCTCTACTTCGAGGGGCCGGAAGGCATGGTCTACGAATATTCCACCGGCGTGCGCACCATTGCGCCCGAAGACGAGGCCGGCTACCGGCCGCGGCAGTTTCCGGCGGTGCCCTCGTCCTTCTGCATGTGGGGCTCGCTGCCCGACATCCCCGAATTCAGGAAAGACCCGTCATGAGCGTCCTGCCCGACAAGGCCAAGCCACGCGGCAACTACTCGCACGTCAAGCGCGCCGGGCCCTTCCTGTTCACCGCCGGCATCAGCAGCCGGCGGCCAGACAACAGCATCGCCGGCGCCGAGATGGACGCGATGGGCACGATGCGCCTGGACATCCGCGAGCAGACCCGCGTGGTGCTCGGCAACATCCGCGACATCCTGACCACCGAAGGCGCCACGCTGCAGGACGTGGTCGAGGTCAGCAGCTTCCTCGTGAACATGAACGATTTCGCCGGCTACAACGAGGTCTATGCCGAGTTCTTCGGCCCTGGCGGGCCGGCACGCACCACCGTCGCGGTGCACCAGCTGCCGCATCCACAGCTGCTGATCGAAATAAAGGTTGTTGCCTACAAGCCATGAGTGCCCTTCGTTACGGCCGCCCCTTCAACTTCCCGCGCTGGCTGGAAGACAACGCCCACCTGCTGAAGCCGCCGGTGGGCAACCGGCAGATCTGGGCCGATGCCGACTTCCTGGTCACCGTGGTCGGCGGGCCCAATGCGCGCAGCGACTTCCACGACGACCCGCTGGAAGAGTTCTTCTGGCAGTTCAAGGGCAATTCCCACCTGCTGGTGTGGGACCGCGGCCGCTACGAGCGCGTGCACCTGAAGGAAGGCGACATCTTCCTGATGCAGCCGCACCTGCTGCATTCGCCGCAGCGGCCTGAACCGGACAGCCGCTGCCTGGTCATCGAGCGGCAGCGCCCCAAGGGCCTGATGGACGCCTTCCAGTGGCATTGCGCGGCCTGCGGCGGGCTGGTGAAGCGCATCGAGGTGCAGCTGGGTGACATCGTCGCCGACCTGCCGGCCACCTACACCCGCTTCTACGAATCCAGCGAGGCCGAGCGCCGCTGCCCGCACTGCGGCACCGTGCACCCCGGGCGCGACCACCGGGCCTGGCATGCGACGCTGGCCGGGTCGGGTCTGCTGGACGAGGCGGCGTGATGATCGACATGCATGCCCACTGCCTGCCGCGCATCGCGCGCGCCGAGGCCTTTGCGGTGGACGCCGAGCGCGCGCCCTGGCTGGATATCGAAGCCGGCGGCCAGCGCGGCCACATCATGCTGGGCGACCGGCGATTCCGGCCGGTGACCGCGTCGCTGTGGGACCCCGCCGTGCGCGTGGCCGAGCTCGACGCGCAGGGTGTGGCCCTGCAGGTGGTGTGCGCCACGCCCGTGATGTTCGGCTATGCCTGGCCGGCGGCGAAGACGGCCGAATGGGCCCGGCGCATGAACGAGCATGTGCTGGCTTACTGCGCCCACGCGCCACAGCGGCTGAAGGCCCTGGCCCAGGTGCCGCTGCAGGACACCGAGCTCGCCTGCCGTGAAGCCGACCACGCGATGGCCGCCGGCTGCATCGGCGTGCAGATCGGCAACCACGTGGCCGAGCGCGACCTGGACGACGAAGCGCTGGTGCAGTTCCTGAGCCACTGCGCGCGGCAGAACATTCCGCTGCTGGTGCACCCCTGGGACATGATGGGCGGCAACCGCATGAAGCAGTGGATGCTGCCCTGGCTGGTGGCCATGCCGGCCGAGACGCAGCTGGGCATGCTCTCGCTGATCCTCTCCGGCGCGCTGGAGCGCATCCCCGACACGCTGAAGATCTGCTTCGCCCACGGTGGCGGCAGCTTCGCCTGGCTGCTGGGCCGCGCCGACAACGCCTGGAAGCACCGCGACATCATCCGCAAGGATTGCCCGCACCCGCCTTCGCACTACGCCCGCCGCTTCCATGTGGACAGCGCCGTGTTCGACCCCGGCGCGCTGCGCCTGCTGACCGAGGTGATGGGCACCGACCGGGTGATGCTCGGCTCGGACAGCCCCTTCCCGCTGGGCGAGCAGCAGATCGGCAGCCTCGTGCGCGAGGTGCCGTTCCTGGACGAGGCGGCGCGGGCACGCATCCTGCACGGCAACGCCCGCGAGTTCTTCGGGCTTGCCCTAGGTACCGCCTAAATACTTTAGACCTAAACTACTTTCACCCGATCCCGCAAAGGAGACGTTTGCCATGTTGTCATTCACCACCCGCACCCTGGCTGCGCTGGCGCTCGGCGCCGCGGCCAGCCTGGCCCAGGCCCAGGCACCGATCAAGATCGGCTTCATGGCCGAACTGTCCGGCCCGCAGGGCGCGCTGGGCCAGGACCAGTATGACGCCTTCATGATGGTGGTCGAGCGCAACGGCGGCAAGCTCGGCGGCGTGCCGGTGCAGGTGCTGCGCGAGGACAGCCAGCTGAAGCCCGACGTGGCCACGCAGATCGTGCAGAAGCTGATCGAGAAGGAGAACGTGCCGATCATCACCGGCATTACCTTCTCCAACGTGATGATGGCGGTGCACAAGCCCATCACCGAGAAGGGCGTGTTCCTGATCGGCAGCAACGCCGGCCCGGCGCCGATCGCCGGCGCGCAGTGCAGCCCCTTCCAGTACATCGTCAGCTGGCAGAACGACAACCAGGCCGAGGTCGTGGGCAAGTACGCCACCGACAAGGGCTACAAGCGCGTCATCGGCATGGCGCCCAACTACCAGGCGGGCAAGGACTTCGTCGCCGGCTTCAAGCGCTTCTACAAGGGCGAGGTCATCGACGAGATCTACACGCCGTTGAACCAGCCCGACTTCAGCGCCGAGCTGGCCCAGGTGGCGGCCAAGAACCCGGATGCGGTCTACGTGTTCTACCCCGGCGGCCTGGGTGTCAACTTCGTGCGCCAGTACCAGCAGGCCGGCCTGCTGGGCAAAATCCCGCTGCTGTCCAGCAGCACGGCCGACGGCTCGACGCTGCCGGCGCAGAAGGAAACCGCGCTGGGCGTCATCAGCGGCACCTTCTGGGGCCCGGACTTCAACAATCCGGCGAACAAGCAGTTCGTCGAGGAGTTCGAGAAGAAGTACAACCGCATCCCCAGCCAGTACGCGGCGCAGAGCTACGACGCGGCGCTGCTGCTCGATTCGGCCATCGCCAAGGTCAAGGGCAACGTCGCCGACAAGAAGGCCTTCGCCGCCGCGCTGAAGGCGGCCGACTTCAAGTCGGTGCGCGGCGACTTCAAGTTCAACACCAACAACTTCCCGATCCAGGACCAGCACATCTTCGAGGTGGCCAAGGACGCCAAGGGCCGCGTCAGCCTGAAGACCATCGCCACGCCGCTGAAGGCGCACGGCGATGCCTACGCCGCGCAATGCAAGATGTGAGGCTGCAAGGCTGAGGCACGCGGGCCGGCTCGACCGGCCCTTTTCACACGCACGCCATGACCACGGGCCTGTTCTTCACCCAGCTGCTCAACGGGCTGCAGCTCGGCGTGCTGCTGTTCCTGCTGTCGGCCGGCCTGACGCTGGTGTTCGGCATCATGAACGTGGTGAACCTGGCGCACGGTTCGCTGTACATGATGGGCGCGTACTTTGCGGCCGCGGCCTTCAACGCCTTCGACGGCTCGTTCCTGGCCGCGGCGCTGGTGGCCGTGCCCGGCACGCTGCTGCTGGGGCTGCTGATCGAGCGCATCGTGCTGGCCAACCTGTACCAGCGCGACCACCTGGACCAGGTGCTGGCCACCTTCGGCCTGATCCTGTTCTTCAACGAGGTGGTGCGCTTCATCTGGGGCCCGGCCTCGGTGTACATGAACGTGCCGCAGTGGCTGTCGGGCACCATCAACTTGTTCGGCCTGCCCTACCCGGCCTACCGGTTTGCCATCATCGCCGTCGGCCTGGCCGTGGGCCTGGGCCTGTATGCGCTGATCAACCGCACCCGCGTGGGCATGCTGATCCGCGCCGGCGCCAGCAACCCCGACATGGTGTCTGCGCTGGGCGTCAACATCCGCGGGCTGAACACGCTGGTCTTCGGCCTGGGCGCGGCGCTGGCCGGGCTGGCCGGGTTGATGGCCGGGCCGATCGTCTCGGTGCAGGCCGGCATGGGCGAGCCGGTGCTGATCCTGACGCTGGTGGTCATCGTCACCGGCGGCATCGGCTCGATCCGCGGCGCCTTCTACGGCGCGCTGATCGTCGGCATCGTCGACACCGTCGGCCGCGCCTTCCTGCCCACGCTGCTGCGCGAGCTGTTCGACCGTTCCGTGGCCCAGGCGGTGGGCCCGGCCATCGCATCGATGCTGATCTACCTGCTGATGGCCGCCGTGCTGGCGCTCAAGCCGCAGGGCCTGTTCCCGGTGAAGCATGGCTAAGTCGGGCGCCGCGCGCATCTTCGCCGTGCTGCTGCTGGCCGGGCTGGCGCTGGTGCCGGTGCTGGCCAGCCTGCTGGGCCAGCCCTTCTGGGTGACGCTGTTCACCCGCATCCTGATCTTCGCGCTGGCGGCGATGGGGCTGAACCTGGTGCTGGGCTATGGCGCGATGGTCAGCTTCGGCCATGCGATGTACCTGGGCATCGGCGCCTATGCGGTGGGCATCCTGTCGCACCACGGCGTGGACAACGGCCTGCTGCAGCTGGCCGTGGCCCTGGGCGTGGGCGCGCTGGTGGCGCTGGCCGTGGGCGCGATCTGCCTGCGCACCAGCGGCATGGCCTTCATCATGATCACGCTGGCCTTCGCGCAGATGCTGTTCTTCCTGGCGGTGAGCCTGCGCGAATACGGCGGCGACGACGGCATGCAGCTGCAGAACCGCAGCCGCTTCGGCCCGCTGGACCTGAACAACGCCACGCTGCTGTACTACCTGGCCTATGCGCTGCTGCTGGCGGTGTTGTACGGCTTCTGGCGGCTGGTGCATTCGCGCTTCGGCATGGTGCTGCGCGGCTGCCGCAGCAACGAGCGGCGCATGCGCTCGATGGGCTTCCCGACGCTGCGCTACAAGCTCAGCGCCTATGTCATCTCGGCGCTGGTCTGCGTGCTGGCCGGCATGCTGATGGCCAACCTGACGCGCTTCGTCGCGCCCTCGTACATGGCCTGGACGGTGTCCGGCGAGCTGATCGTGATGATCGTGCTGGGCGGCCTGGGCACGCTGGTCGGCCCGATCGCCGGCGCCACCGCGCTGCTGCTGGTGGAAGAAGGCCTGTCGTCGCTGAAGCTGGGCATTCCCTGGCTGGACACGGTGATCAACCAGCACTGGCTGGCGCTGATCGGCATCTTCATCGTGCTGGTGGTGCTGGTGCTGAAGCAGGGCCTGTACGGCTGGCTGGTGGCGAGGAAGGCATGAACCACCTCGAAGTGCGCGGCCTGGTCAAGCGCTTCGGCGGCCTGCTGGCCACCGACCATGTGGACCTGGATCTGGTGCGCGGCGAGCTGCATGCGGTGATCGGCCCCAACGGCGCCGGCAAGACCACGCTGATCAACCAGCTCAGCGGCGAGATCATTCCCGACGAGGGTCGCATCGTCTTCGACGGCCGCGACCTGACCCGCGAGCCGCCGAACCAACGGGCGATGGCTGGGCTGGGCCGCTCGTTCCAGATCACATCGGTGTTCAATGACTTCACCGTGCTGCAGAACGCCGCGCTGGCGGTGCAGGCCCATGCCGGCCACAGCTTCCGCTTCTGGCGCCCCGCGGCCAGCGAACCCGCGCTGACCAAGCCGGCCATGGCCGCGCTGGAGCAGGTGGGGCTAGCGGCGCGCGCACACACCCCCGTGGCCGTGCTGGCGCATGGCGAGCGCCGCCAGCTGGAGATCGCGATGGTGCTGGCCACCGGCGCCAAGTGCCTGCTGCTGGACGAGCCGATGGCCGGCATGAGCCCGGCCGAATCCGAGGCGGTGGTGGCGCTGCTGCGCCAGCTGAAGGGCGAGCACACCATTCTGCTGGTGGAGCACGACATGGACGCGGTGTTCGCGCTGGCCGACCGGCTGACGGTGCTGGTCTATGGCCGGCCCATCGCCACCGGCACGCCCGAGCAGATCCGCAACCACCCCGAGGTGCGCGAGGCGTACCTGGGTGACCAGGAGCATTGATGAACGTCGGCGGCAAGCTCGAGCTGGACGGCGTGGAGACCGCCTACGGCAGCAGCCAGGTGCTGTTTGGCGTGAGCCTGGCCGTGCAGCCGGGCGAATGCGTGACGCTGATCGGCCGCAACGGCATGGGCAAGACGACGACGATCAAGTCGATCATGGGCCTGCTGCGGCCGCGCGCCGGCCGCATCGTCATGGACGGGCAGCCGCTGGTCGGCCAGGCCAGCTGGCGCGCGGCACGCACCGGCCTGGGCCTGGTGCCCGAGGGCCGGCAAATCTTCCCGAACCTGAGCGTGCGCGAGAACCTGGTGGCCACCGCCGGCAACCGCCACCAGCGCGCCCAGCCGTGGACGCTGGACACGGTCTACACGATGTTTCCGCGGCTGAAGGAGCGCGAGCGCAACCTGGGCGCCAACTTGTCCGGCGGCGAGCAGCAGATGCTGGCCATCGGCCGCGCGCTGATGACGAACCCGAAGCTGCTGATCCTGGACGAAGCCACCGAAGGCCTGGCGCCGCTGATCCGCGCCGAGATCTGGTCGTCCTTGGGCCGGCTGCGCAGCACCGGGCTGTCGATGATCGTCATCGACAAGCACATCGGCCCGCTGCTGAACCTGGCCGACCGCCACTACATCCTGGAAAAGGGCCGCGTCGTCTGGCAGGGCGGCAGCGACCAGCTGCGCGCGCAGCCCGAGGTGCTGCACCGCTACATGGGCGTTTGATACCGATTCGCGATCTGCCGGACAAGTTCGCGATGGCGGCAACCGGTGATCAGATGCCCTTCGAACGCTGCCGTTGAGGCGCACGCGGCCGCCAGCGGGGTGGCCGGCGGAGTGAATAAGCATTTCCTGAACGCAGCCGGCTACCCCCTCGTCGGCTTTGCCTCAGCGGCGCCATAACGTATCGAGCACAACGAACTTCAGCCAAGCACCGACGGCTGGCCTGCATTCCTATATCGTTGACTGCGGATCCGTTTGAAAGGGAAGCCACATGATTCTCGAAGTTGCCGACATCCGCATCCAGCCGGGCCAGCAGGCCGCCTTCGACGAGGCCATCCAGCGCGGGCTGAAGACCGTCATCAGCCGCGCGCAGGGCTTCAAGGGCTGGAAGGTGAACAAGGGCATCGAAAGCCCCGAGCGCTATGTGCTGATGATCTTCTGGGACACGCTGGAAGACCATACGGTGGCCTTCCGCGGCGGCCCGCTGTTCGCCGAATGGCGCGCCATCGTCGGCCCCTTCTTCGCCGCGCCGCCGGTGGTCGAGCACTTCACGCTGCTGGGCAAGTCCGCGTGAACCGCGCGGCCGCGCTGGCCGCCGCGGCGGCGCATTTCGACGACGGCGGCTTCGTGCGCGACCTGGCGCGGCGCGTCGCCATCCGCAGCGAAAGCCAGGACCCGTCGAGTGCCAGCCCGCTCAGGGCCACCTTGCCGTAACCGCGCGAACCGGAACCGCCGAG
>JAFLDH010000090.1 GCA_017302505.1 Burkholderiales bacterium | reverse complement strand
CCAGCAATTGCGCCTCGGCGCCCGCGGCCAGCGTGCCTTCGATGACCTGGTAGCGCTGCGCCAGCGTCAGCCGCCAGCCGGCCTGCGCGCCGGTGCCGCACCAGCGGCCTTCCAGCCGCGCCGGCACCACCCACAGGTGCAGCCGGCTGAGCTTCTCGCGGCCCACCGGCTTGTCGGGTGCGTCGACCGTCAGGCTGCGGTCGGGCCGCCAGTCGCCCATGTCCCAGTCGTGCGAGACGATGCGCGTGCCCGGCTTCAGCGCCAGCAGCGCCGGGCGCAGCTGCAGGTTCACTTCCTGCAGCAGGTACATCGTGATCACCGTGGCCTGCGACAGATCGGTCTTGAACAGGTCCTGTTCGGCGAAGGTCGCGCGCTCGGCGACGCCGGCCTTGGCGGCATTGCGCCGGCTGCGTTCCACCAGGTCGGGCACGATCTCCACGCCCAGCCCGCGCGCGCCGAAGCGCCGCGCCGCCAGGATGACGATGCGCCCGTCGCCGGAGCCGAGATCCAGCACGAAGTCCTGCGGCCCCACCTGCGCCAGCTGCAGCATGGCCAGCGTGACGTTGTCGGGCGTGACGACGAAGGGCACCTCCTCCTGCGCGCGCAGCGCGGCAGGGGCGGCCAGCCACAGCGCGAGTGCCGCGAGCAGCCGGCGCATCAGATGCACCGGCCGCCGTCGACCTCCATCGCCACGCCGGTGATCATCGAGGCCTCGTCACTGCACAGGAAGCAGGCCGCGTTGCCCAGATCGTCGGGCCGGCTGAAGCGGCCGATCGGGATGGTCGACAGGAACTTGGCGCGCATCTCGGGCGTGTCCTCGCCCATGAAGGTCTTCAGCAGCGGCGTCTCGCCGGCCACCGGGTTCAGCGCTACCACGCGGATGCCGAAGGGCGCCAGCTCCACCGCCAACGCGCGCGTGGCGGTGATCACCCAGCCCTTGCTGGCGTTGTACCAGCTCAGGCGCGGCCGCGGGCTCACGCCGGCGGTGCTGGCCATGTTGAGGATCACGCCGCGCTTGCGGCTCTTGAAGCGCGGCACCACGACGCGCGTCGCCAGGTAGATGGCCTTCATGTTCACCGCGACGATGCGGTCGAAGTCGTCTTCGCTGACGTCCTCGGTGGGCCCCGGCAGGTGAGACACTCCGGCGTTGTTGATCAGGATGTCCAGCGGGCCGAAGCGGGCCTCGGCGGCGTCGATCATCGCCAGCGCGTCGTCCTTGCGGCTGACGTCGGCGGGGTGCGCGGCGGCATGCGGCCCCAGCGCGGCGGCCACGCGCTGCGCGCCTTCCAGGTTGCGGTCGACGACCAGCACCTTGGCGCCTTCGGCCACGAACTTGGCGCAGATGCCTTCGCCGAAACCCGAGCCGCCGCCGGTGACCAGCGCCACCTTGTCCTTCAGTCTCATCGCCTGTTCCTTCACCCGTGGTGGATGGCCACCGTCTTCAGCGTCGAGAAGCCGTACAGCGCCTCGAAGCCCTTCTCGCGGCCGTGGCCGCTGGCCTTGACGCCGCCGAAGGGCAGCTCGATGCCGCCGCCGGCGCCGTAGTTGTTGACGAACACCTGGCCGCACTGCAGCTGGTGCGCCATGCGCAGCGCGCGGCTGCCGTCGCGCGTCCATACGCCGGCCACCAGGCCGAAGGCGGTGCCGTTGGCGATGGCCAGCGCCTCGGCCTCGCCGTCGAAGGGAATCACCACCTGCACCGGGCCGAAGATCTCTTCCTGCGCCAGCCGGTGCGCCGGGTTCACGCCGGCCACCAGCGTGGGCGCGACGTAGTAGCCGCTGGCCGGCAGCGTGGTCGGCAGCGGCGCCGCGGCCGTCACCTGCAGGCCGCTGTCCTGCACTAGCGCCAGGTAGCCGCCGATGATCTCGCGCTGGCGCGCCGAGATCACCGGGCCGATGTCCAGGTCGTCCAGCGCCGGGCCGACGCGCAGCGCGCGGTAGCGCTCGGCCATGCGCGCCACCACCTGCTCGAACACCGGCCGCTCCACCAGGATGCGGCTGGCGGCCGAGCAGGTCTGGCCGGCGTTCTGGATGCCGGCATTCACCAGGAAGGGCAGCGCGGCGTCCAGGTCGGCATCGGCATAGACGATCTGCGGGCTCTTGCCCCCCAGCTCCAGCGTCACCGGAATGGTGTGCTTCGCCGCGGCGGCCTGGATCAGCCGGCCCACTGCCACCGAGCCGGTGAAGGACAGGTGCTGCACGCCGGGGTGCGCCGACAGTGCCGCGCCGGCTTCCTCGCCCAGGCCGGGCACCACGTTCAACGCGCCGGCCGGCAGGCCGGCCTCGTCGGCGATGCGCGCGAAGGCCAGTGCGGTCAGGCAGGCTTCCTCGGCAGGTTTGAGCACGCAGGCATTGCCCATGGCCAGCGCGGCACCGACCGAGCGGCCGATGATCTGCATCGGATAGTTCCACGGCACGATGTGGCCGGTGACGCCATGCGGCTCGCGCAGCGTCAGCGCGGTATAGCCGGCGGTGAAGGGAATGGTCTCGCCCATCACCTTGTCGGCGGCGCCACCGTAGAACTCCAGGTAGCGGGCCAGCGCCACCGCATCGGCGCGGCCCTGCTTCAGCGGCTTGCCGACGTCCAGCGCCTCCAGCCGCGCCAGCTCGTCGGCCTGGGCCAGCACCGCGGCCGACATGCGCAGCAGCACGCGGCCGCGTTCGGCGGCGGACATGCGGCACCCGGCGCCGGCGCGCGCGGCCTGCGCCGCAGTCACCGCGGCATCGATGTCGGCGGCGGCGCCGCGCGCGATCTGCGCCAGCAGCGTGCCGTCGGAGGGGTTGAACAACGGCAGCGTCTCGCCGCTGGCGCAGGGCTGCCAGCGGCCGCCGATCAGCACGGCGCGGGTGTCGAAGGAGATGTCGGACATGGGCTCGGTCCTGTGGGCAACACGCCTTCGGGCATCATAGTTCGCCATGGGTCTGTTCCTGCTGAAGCGCTTCCTCACCTTTGCCGCGACGCTGGTGGTGGCCTCGATGGTGGTGTTCGCGGTGCTGGAGATGCTGCCCGGCGACGCGGCGCAGATCATCCTGGGCGAAAGCGCCACGCCCGAGGCGCTGGCCACGCTGCAGGCCAAGCTGGGCCTGGACCGGCCCTATGCCGAGCGCTATGCCGAATGGATCGGCGGCCTGCTGCAGGGCCGCACGGCGATGAGCATCTCCTACGACACGCCCACCGGCGAGCTGATCCGCGAGCGGCTGGCGGTGACGCTGCCGCTGGCGGCGATGTCGATGCTGCTGACGGTGGCGGTGGCGCTGGTGCTGGGCGTGTACGCCGCCTCGCGCCACAACCGGCTGGGCGACGTGGGCGTGATGGCCGCCAGCCAGTTGGGCATCGCCATCCCGAGCTTCTGGTTCGCGATCCTGCTGATCCTGCTGTTCGCGGTGAAGCTGCAGTGGGTCAGTGCCGGCGGTTTCCCGGGCTGGACCGAGGACGACGGCGGCGGCCTGTGGGAAGGCTTCAAGGCACTGCTGCTGCCTGCCATCGCGCTGGCCGTCGTGCAGGCCTCGGTGCTGGCGCGCTGGACGCGCTCGGCCGTGCTGGAGGTGATGCGCGAGGACTTCGTGCGCACCGCCCGCGCCAAGGGGCTGACGCGACGTCAGGCGCTGTGGGGCCACGTGCTGCGCAACGCGATGATTCCGGTGCTGACGATCATGGGGCTGCAGTTCGCCTTCCTGATCAGCGGCACGGTGGTGGTGGAGCAGGTGTTCGTGCTGCCCGGCGTGGGCCGGCTGGTGTTCCAGGCCATCGCCAACCGCGACCTGGTGGTGGTGCGCGACGTGGTGCTGCTGCTGGTGGCCATGGTGGTCATCGTCAACTTCGTCGTCGACGTGCTCTATGCGGTGATCGACCCGCGGCTGCAGAGCAGCGACGCATGAGCGCCGACGCGGGTTTCTGGTCGCGCGCGTGGCGCAACCCCAGCTTCGTGCTGGGCAGCGTGCTGACGGCGCTGTTCGTCGGCAGCGCGCTGCTGTCGCTGGTGTGGACGCCGTGGCCGGCCACCGAGATCGACATCCCCAACAAGCTGGCGCCGCCCAGCGCCGCGCATTGGCTGGGCACCGACAGCCTGGGCCGCGACATCGCCTCGCAGCTGCTGGTGGGCGCGCGCACCTCGATCCTGGTCGGCGTGGTGGCGGTGCTGATCGGCCTGGTCTGTGGCGTGGCGCTGGGCGCGCTGGCCTCGGCGCGGCGCGGCTGGGTCGAAGAAGGCGTGATGCGGCTGTCCGACTTCACCTTCGCCTTCCCGGCACTGCTGTCGGCCATCATGCTGGGCGCCATCTACGGCCCGGGGCTGGCCACCGGCATCGTGGCCATCGGCATCTTCAACATCCCGGTGTTCGCGCGCACCACGCGGGCTGCGGCCAATGCGGTGTGGGCGCGCGAATACGTGCTGGCCGCGCGCGCGGCCGGCGCCGGGCCGCTGCGCATCACGCTGGACCATGTGCTGCCCAACATCGCCAGCGTGCTGATCGTGCAGTCGACGGTGCAGTTCGCCACCGCCATCCTGGCCGAGGCGGCGTTGAGCTACCTGGGCCTGGGGACGCAGCCGCCGATGCCCAGCTGGGGCCGCATGCTCAACGAGGCGCAGTCGCAGATGTTCCAGGCGCCGCAGCTGGCCATCTGGCCCGGCGCGGCGATCGCGTTGGCGGTGCTGGGCCTGAACCTGATCGGCGACGGCCTGCGCGACCTGCTGGACCCGAAGCTGGCGCGCCGGCGCTGAAACCCCGCCGGCTGCTCAGCGGCTGCGCCGCCGCCAGGCCAGGCCCGCGATGCCCGCAGCCAGCAGCCAGGCCGTGCTCGGCTCGGGGACGGCCTGGGCAACGGCAAAGAAGCCGGGCCGGGTGAAGACCTCGCCTTCGAACAAGGTGGCCAGCGTGCTGAAGCTGGCGGGCTGGCCCACCGCGGCGCCGGCCTTGTAGTAGCGGTAGCCGGCCCGCACCGTCGGGTTGTCGACCGTGTGCTTGTCGAAGAACAGCTCGATCTGGTCGCCCTGGGTTGGGTCGAGCCGCAACTGCGCCAGGATGTTGCGCGTGCCGGCATGGAAGTCGCGCTCCAGCAGCAGCAGCACCGGCATGCCTGGCGCCGAGCGGCTCTGGAAGATCTGCAGGTCGAGCACATCGTTCCAGCCGGTGGCGCTGCGGTTGTCGAAATCGGCCAGGCGCAGGCCGTAGCTGTCGAAGCCGTCGGCCTTGGCCGGCGTGACCAGGTCGAACAGCGCCGACACGTGGAAGGTGTGGTTCAGCTTCAGGCCGCGCGCGGCCGTCTGCTGCGTGCTCTCGGTGTTGACGTTCAGGTAGGCAGCCTGGAAGGACGCCCCTTCCGGCTTGCCGGTGAAGGGATTGACGGTGGCCACGCCGCGCCGCGACGGATCCAGCCCCAGCTTGCCGCCGCTCTCGGCGCCGCTGAAATCGCCGACGATGCGCTCCGGCACATAGCCCGCGATCGTCGTGCCGGTGAAGAAGGGTCCGGGTGGTAGCGCCGCGCCGTCGTCGAACTCGTCGACGAAGATCAGGCTGCCGTTGCGCTCGACTGTCAGCCGGTCCAGGCGATAGGGCGCGGTGGCCGCGGTGGCGGTGCTGCAGAAGGCGGCGCAGGCCGCAGTGGCCGCGAGGGCAATGCGCGGCAGGCGGCGCAGGGCAGGGCGTCGGGTCATTCGGTCTCCTCCTAGGTCAAGTCATTCTTGCCGAGCCCATGGGTCGGTCGGCCCGGCGCACCCCCTGGTTTACGGGGGTGCCGGCGGGGTAGGATGCTTGCGCCGCATTCGACGGCGCTCATACCGATCCCAGGAGACAAGCACGATGCACCGCCGCACCCTGATCCAATGCCTGGCCGCCGCCGCGGCCGCCCCGCTGGCCTGGCCGGCCTTCGGCCAGAACACGAAGATCGTGCTCGGCTACACCGCGGTCACCGATTTCGCATCGGCCTTCGTCGCCGCCGAACAGGGCTACTTCGCCAAGCGCAAGCTGGACGTGGAGATGAAGTTCATCCCGCTGAACTCCACCATCCCCGCGGCGCTGCAGTCCGATTCGCTGCAGATCGGCGGACCCACGCCCTCGGTTTTCCTGCAGGCGGTGGATGGTGGGCTGGACCTGGTAGTGGTGGCCGGTGCGGGCGTCACCTCGCAGTCGATCACCGGCTTCGGCGTGGTGGCGCGCGCCGGTTCCAACATCAAGACGCCGCAGGACTTCGTCGGCAAGAAGGTCGGCGTGCCGGGCCTCGGCGCCTTCCTGCAGGTGACCTTCCGCGCCTGGCTCAAGGCCAATGGCGTGGACTACAAGAAGGTGAACTTCGTCGAGGCGCCCTTCCCGCAGCACGGCGACATGCTGCGCGGCGGTACGGTGGACGCGGTGGTCACGGCCGACCCCTTCATGGCACGCATCACCGACAGCGGCGCCGGCTACGTGGCCAGCTACTACTCGACCTTCCTGCCCGAGGGCAACCCGACCATCGTCTACGCCGCCACGCGCAGCTGGGCCAAGGCCAATGCCGGCGCGGTGAAGGGCTTCCGCGAGTCCATCGTCGACGGAGCGAACTTCATCAAGGACCCGAAGAACGACGCCGCGGTGCGCGCGGCCATCGGCAAGTACATCAAGCTGCCGCCCGAGGTGCTGGCCAAGGCGCAGATCTCGCCGCCCGGACCCATCGTCACCGAGAAGCAGCTGGCCTACTGGGTGGGCCTGATGAAGGACCAGGACATGCTGAAGGGCAACCCCGACCTGGCCTCGCTGATCGTCAAGTAGCGCAGCGCCCGTGGCGGCGCCGCTGCTTGCCTTCGACCGCGTCGCCATCACGCTCGGCGGGCGCGAGATCCTTTCGCCGACCAGCTTCGAGGTCGGGCGCGGCGAGTTCGTCTGCATCGTCGGCCCCAGCGGCTGCGGCAAGACCACGCTGCTGCGCGCGGCCAGCGGCCTGGTCGCGCCCAGCGGTGGCACGGTGCGGCGCAATGGCATCGCCGTGACGCAGCCCTCGCGCGAGGTGGCCTTCGTGTTCCAGGACTACGGCCGCGCGCTGCTGCCCTGGCGCACGGTGCAGGGCAATGTCGCCCTGGCGCTGGAGGCCGCCGGCGTGCCGGCCAAGGTGGGCCTGACAGCGCACGCGCAGAAGTTTCCGGCGCAGTTGTCGGGCGGCATGCAGCAGCGGGTGCAGATCGCGCGCTGCCTGGCGCAGGCGCCACAGCTGCTGCTGATGGACGAGCCCTTCGGCGCGCTCGACGCATTGACGCGCCACGGCCTGCAGGACGAAGTCGCGCGGCTGGTCGCCGAGCAGGGCCTGACGGTGCTGTTCGTCACCCACGACCTGGAAGAGGCGATCTACCTGGGCGACCGCGTGATCGCGCTGCAGGCCGACCCCGGCCCCGGCCGGCCCAGCCTGGCGCGCATGCTGGACGTCCCGATCCCGCGGCCGCGCGACCAGCTGACGACCAAGGAGCACCCGGCCTTCCTGGCCTTGAGGCGCGAGCTCTTCGGCTTCATCGAGCAGGGCCATGGCTAAGTGGGCCGCGCGCCTGCGGCCCTGGGCGGTGCCGCTGCTGCTGCTGGGTTCGCTGGAGCTTTATGCGCGCACCGTGGCCGCCAGCAGCGATGCGATCGCACCCCCCAGCGCCGCGCTGCGCGCCTGGTTCGGGGCCGTGCGCGACGGCTCGCTGTGGCAGGCCACGCTGTTCACGCTGGGCTCGGCCGCACTCGGCCTGCTGATCGCCGCGCTGCTGGGCATCGCCGGCGGGCTGCTGCTGGGGCTGTCGCGGCGCGCCGATGCCAGCAGCCTGCTCACCGTCGAATTGCTGCGGCCCATTCCGTCGGTGGCGCTGATCCCGCTGGCGATGCTGGTCTTCGGTTTCGGGCTGCGTATGGAAACGGCGGTGATCGCTTTCGCGGCCTTCTGGCCGATGCTGATCCTGACGCGCAGCGCCGTGCGCCAGGTGGAGCCGCGGCTGCTGGAGGTGAGCCGCGTGCTGGGCCTCAGCGCCTGGCAGCGCGGCTGGAAGATCGTGCTGCCGGCCTGCGTGCCGCGGCTCTTCGTCGCGCTGCGCCTGGGCGTGGCCATTGCGCTGGTGGTGGCGGTGACGGTGGAGATCGCCGCCAACCCGCACGGCATGGGCTACGCGATGATGATCGCGCAGCAGAGCCTGGACCCGGCGCTCATGCTGGCCTGGCTGGGCTGGATCGGCGTGGTCGGCTACGCGATCAACGCGCTCGCGCTGAAGCTGCAGCAGCGCGTGGCGCGTGCCATGGGCCAGGCCGCATGAAGCGCGTGCCGATGACCGAAGCGGCTGCCTCCTTGGCGCTGCTGGCGGCCGTGCTGGGCCTGTGGTGGGCGGCCAGCCACGGCGGCTGGATCAGCCGCGTGTTCCTGCCCACGCCCGAGGCCACCTGGCAGAGCCTGCACGAGGGCCTGCGCACCGGCGATCTGGCGGCCTTCACCGCGGCCACCACCTGGCGCATGGTGCTGGGCTGGCTGCTGGCGTCGGCGGTGGGCGTGGCGCTGGGCGTGGCCATCGGCCTGTCGGCCACGGTGCGTGCCTGGCTGCAGCCGACGCTGGAATTCGTGCGGCCGCTGCCGGCGTCGGCGCTGCTGCCGCTGGCCATCGCCATCTTCGGCCTGAGCCCGGCGATGGTGCTGTCGGTGGTGGCCTTCGGCGCGATGTGGCCGGTGCTGCTGGGCACCATCCATGGCCTGGTGTCGGTGGAGCCGCGGCTGCAGGAGGTGGCGTGCTGCCTGAGCTTAAGCCGCGCCGCCTATGTGTGGAAGATCGGCCTGCCCAATGCGCTGCCCGACATCCTGGCCGGCATGCGGCTGGCGCTCACCGTGGCGCTGATCGTCTCGGTGGTCGGCGAGATGATCGCCTCGCAGGCCGGGCTGGGGCAGGCCATCCTGCTGGCGGCCCGCGCCTTCCGCGCCAGCGAACTGTTTGCCGGCATCGTGCTGCTGGGGCTGGTGGGCCTGCTGAGCAATGCGCTGCTGGCGCTGGCCGAACGACAATGGTTGAAATGGCAACAGACCTGAAGGAGACCTGCTCATGAGCCGCAAGTTCGTCGATCTGTCGATCTATCTGGAGAACGACGTCGCCTCCGACCCGCCCGGGCTGGAGCCGAAGATCCAGTACTTCACGCACGAGAACACCTACGAGCAGATCGCGCCCTTCTTCCCCGGCCTGCGCAAGGAAGACCTGCCCGATGGCGAGGGCTGGGCGGTGGAACTGATCAACCTGTCCACGCACAACGGCACGCACCTGGACGCGCCCTACCACTTCCACAGCACGATGAACAAGGCGCTGGGCGAGAAGGAACGCGCCATCGCCATCCACGAGGTGCCGCTGGAATGGTGCTTCCAGCCCGGCGTGAAGCTGGATTTCCGCCACTTCGCCGACGGCTACGTGGTCACCGCGGCCGATGTGGAGGCCGAGCTGAAGCGCATCGGCCACACGCTGCAGCCGCTGGAGATCGTGGTGGTGAACACCCGCGCCGGCTCGCGCTATGGCAACCCCGACTACGTGTCGGCCGGCTGCGGCATGGGCTACGAGGCAACGATGTACCTGCTGGAGCGCGGCATCCGCCTGACCGGCACCGACGCCTGGAGCTGGGATGCGCCCTTCGTGCACACCGCCAAGAAGTACACCCAGACACACGATGCGTCGCTGATCTGGGAAGGCCACAAGGCCGGCCGCGACATCGGCTACTGCCACCTGGAGAAGCTGCACAACCTGGAGTCGCTGCCGCCCACCGGCTTCACGATCAGCTGCTTCCCGCACAAGATCCGCGGCGCCTCGGCCGGCTGGACGCGGGCGGTGGCGATCTTCGACGACCGGCTGCTGGCGCCGGCCTGAGCGCGGCGCCGCTACGGCGGGTCGTCCATCGCCGCCTGGTGGCGCTTGATGAATTCCTGGTAGGTGTCGATGCCGCGTAGCTGCAGCACGGTGTTGCGCACCGCGGCCTCGACCAGCACCGCCAGGTTGCGGCCGGCATCCACCGCGATCACCACCTTGCGCACGGGGATGTCGAGGATGTCCTCGTACAGCGGCTCGTAGGGCAGGCGCTCGAAGTCGCGTTCCATCGTCTCCTTGCGCACCAGGTGGACGATCAGCTTCAGCCGCATCTTCCGGCGCACCGCCGTCTCGCCGAAGATGGCCTTGATGTCCAGCAGGCCGATGCCGCGCACTTCCAGCAGGTTCAGCAGCAGGTCGGGGCAGCGGCCGTCCAGCGCGGTCTGCGACACGCGGTACAGGTCCACCGCGTCGTCGGCCACCAGGCCATGGCCGCGCGAGATCAGCTCCAGCCCCAGTTCGCTCTTACCGAGCCCGGATTCGCCGGTGATCAGCACGCCCAGGCCCAGGATGTCCATGAACACGCCGTGGCGCGTGGTGCGCTCGGCGAACAGCTGGGCCAGGTAGGTGCGCACCACGTCGATCACGTGGCCGGCCGATTCGGCGGTCTGGAACAGCGGGATGTCGGCGCGGTCGCACATCGCCACCAGCCGCGGCGGTGCGGTCTGGCCGTCGGCGACGATCAGCACCGGCGGCTCGAGCGTGACGATGCGCGAGATGCGCCGCTCCTGGACCTCGGGGTCGGCGGCATGCAGGTAGGCCACCTCGCGCCGGCCGACGATCTGCACCCGGTAGGGATGGATGTAGTTCAGGTAGCCCACCAGGTCGGCCGGCGAGCGCGCGTCGCGCACCGCGTTGTCGTCGAAGCGGCGTTCGGGGTGCGCATGGCCGGCGATCCATTCCCAGTGCATCGCCGCGCGATGCGCCTCGAACAGAGCCTCGGCGCTGATGGTGGTGGGTTTCATCGGGGGCGGCCGGGCAGGTGCAGCAGCACGGCCGGGGCGGGCCTCAGGCGGCCGATTTCTGCGGCTGCCAGTCGGCGATCAGCTTGTGCACCGCGGCGGCGTCGGCTTCGGCCAGCAGGCGCTCGCGCAGCTCGCGGTCGGAAAGCATCTCGGCGATCTCGGACAGGATCTCCAGGTGCCGCTGCGTGGCTGCCTCGGGCACCAGCAGGAAGATCAGCAGGCTGACCGGCTCGTCGTCCGGCGAATCGAAGCCGATCGGCGTGCGCGTGCGCAGCACCGCGGCCAGCGGATTCTTCAGGCCCTTGATACGGCCGTGCGGGATGGCCACGCCGTGGCCCAGGCCGGTGGAGCCCAGCCGCTCGCGGGCGAACAGGTTGTCGGTGACGGTGCCGCGGGCGATGGCGTGCTGGTTCTCGAACAGCAGGCCAGCGTGCTCGAACACCCGCTTCTTGCTCGTGGCGTCGACATCGACCAGCACGTTGCTCGGCGGCAAGATGGCAGCAAGACGGTTCATGTCGATGTGGGGGCCTGGCAGACCATCGGCGACAGCGCTGCAGCCACGTTACGGAACTGTGAATTATAGAAAGCAGGCCCCTTTGCGGCAGGGCTGCGGCCCCCGGGACGGGGGGATGAGGGCCCGCCTGCTGCGTTGCAGCAACGGTCGGGCCCCGGAATGGCTCAGGCCGCTCCGATGTCCAGCCGCTTGGCGGCGGTGTGGTGGTGGGCCTGGGTGCGGTCCTTGTGGCGCACCACCTGCCGGTCCAGCTTGTCCATCAGCTGGTCGATGGCGGCGTACAGATCTTCGTGGGACTGCTCCACGAAGATATCACGCCCCTTGACGTGCAGCGTCACTTCGCAGCGCTGCCTTCGATCCTTTTCCTTCTGCTTCTCGACGGTCAGCAACACGTTGACATCGACGACCTGATCGAAGTGACGCGTCACGCGCTCTAGCTTTGTGAGTACATACTCTCTCAATGCGGTAGTCACTTCCAGATGATGTCCACTGATCGTCAGGTTCATCAAGGCCTCCTTTGCAGGCGTGGTGGGAAAGGGCGAGGGGAAGAGGGTCTTTGAGGGGTGGGGCCTCTGCGGGCCCGGATGTCCAAGTCAGTGTGCTCCCGAATGCCGGCGCTGACAAGTGAGCTTTGGGCGCTGGCGTGCGGCCTTTGGCAGGCGCGCGCCGATGCAATAATCGATGTACTCAATGTCTACAGAGGCTTGCTTGGACCAGAGTCACCCTTGGTGACCGTCCGCTCCGGCACATAGGCGCCCCTTGCCCCGCAGGCAGGGTGCCGGCGGGGCGAGACGGTCTACCCGTACCCACCCGCTGTCGCCATGGCGCTGGCAGGGCTTTCGCCCGAGCGCGCCGGAGTCGTCGATGCTGAATGTGTTCACGCTGGAGAGCGGCCGCCTTGCCGGCCGCAGTGTCCAGGAAGAGATCGAGCGCCTGACCCTGCCCGAAAAGCCGCGGCCGGTGTGGGTGGACATGGAGGCGCCCACCGCCGAAGAGAAGGCCTGGGTGGCCCGCGAGTTCGGCCTGAGCATCCCGGACAACATCGTCGACGACGACCTGGAGGAGTCCGCCCGCTTCTACGAAGAGGACAACGGCGAACTGCACATCCGCTCCGACTTCCTGATCGACGACGACGTCACGCCGCGCAACGTGCGGGTGGCCTTCATCCTGTGGCGGCAGACGCTGTTCTCGGTGCATGCCGAGGACCTGCCGGTGTTCCGCCTGCTGCGCCTGCGCGCGCGGCGCATCCCGTCGCTGATCGACGACGCCAAGGACGTGCTGCTGAAGCTCTACGACGCCGATGCCGAGTACTCGGCCGACGCGCTGGAAGGCATCTACGACAGCCTGGAGGCAGTGAGCGCCAGCGTGCTGAAGCAAGGCGTCAACGACCAGGCGGCCAGCGCGGCACTGTCGGCCATTGCCAAGGAGGAAGACCTGAACGGCCGCATCCGCCGCAACGTGATGGACACGCGGCGTGCCGTCAGCTTCATGATGCGCAGCCGCATGCTCAATGCCGAGCAGTTCGAGGAAGCGCGCCAGATCCTGCGCGACATCGACTCGCTCGACAGCCACACCACCTTCCTGTTCGACAAGATCAACTTCCTGATGAACGCCACGGTCGGCTTCATCAACATCAACCAGAACAAGATCATCAAGATCTTCTCGGTGGCCAGCGTGGCGCTGCTGCCGCCCACGCTGATCGCCAGCATCTACGGCATGAATTTCCGCTTCATGCCCGAGGTGGAGTGGAGCTACGGCTACCCGTTTGCGCTGGGGCTGATGGTGGCCTCGGTGGCGGCGCCCTTCATCTACTTCCGGCACAAGGGCTGGCTGCGCTGAAACCCGGCTTCGGGCGATGACGCGCCGCTTTGTCGCGCATCCATCGCCGCTCTCTGGAGACCCGTCTTGAGCACACTGATCTACACGCATACCGATTGCCTGGAACACCGCCCGGGCCCCGGCCACCCGGAGTCGCCGGCCCGTCTGGAGGCGGTGCTGAAGGCGCTGCAGGGCGCCCGCCTCGATGGCGTTGTCTGGGGTGAGGCACCGCTGGGCACGGCCGCGCAGGTGCAGCTGGTGCACACGCCGCAGTACCTGCGCTGGGTGGAATCGCTGCGGCCCGAAGACGGCTACCAGGCGCTGGATGCCGGCGACACGGTGATCTCGCCGGGCAGCTGGAACGCGGTGATGCGCTGCGTGGGCGCGGCCTGCGCGGGCGTGGACGACGTGGTCGAGGGCCGCGCCGCCAACGTGTTCTGCGCCACCCGGCCCTGCGGCCACCATGCCGAGGCCGACCGGGCGATGGGCTTCTGCGTCTTCAACCAGGCGGCCATTGCCGCCATGCACGCGCAGCGCGCCCATGGGCTGCAGAAGGTGGCGGTGGTGGATTTCGACGTGCACCACGGCAACGGCACGCAGAACTCCTTCTTCCGGCATCCGGACCTTTTCTACGGCTCCTGCCACCAGGCGCCTTTCTATCCCGGCACGGGTGCGCGCCACGAAAGCGGTGTGGCCGGCAACATCGTCAACGTGCCGCTGCCGCGCGGCTGCGGCTCGGCGATGTTCCGCGAACGCATGGGCGCCGAGCTGCTGCCCGCGCTGCGCCATTTCGCGCCCGAGCTGTTGATCATCTCGGCCGGCTTCGATGCCCACCAGCAGGATCCGCTGGGCGGCCTGGAGTTCACCGACGACGATTACCACTGGATCACCCGCGAGCTGATGGACGCCACCGCCGACAGCAGCCGGGGCCGCGTGGTCTCGGTGCTGGAAGGCGGCTACAGCCTGGAGGGCCTGGCCAGCGGCTGCGTCGCGCATGTGCGGGCGCTGCGCGGGCACTGAACCGGGCCCGCGGTGCGCCACGCCACCTTCCGCCAGCTGAAGGTCTTCGAGGCGGTGGCCCGCCACCTGAGCTATTCGCGTGCGGCCGAAGAACTGCACCTGACGCAGCCGGCCGTCTCCACCCAGATCGCCCGGCTGGAGGAGCATGCCGGCAACGTGCTGTTCGAGCAGTTCGGCAAGAAGATCTACCTGACGCCGGCCGGCGCGCAGCTGCTGCAGATCAGCCGCACCATCATCGACCAGTTCGAGCAGGCGGCCAGCGCGATGGCGCAGTGCCGCGGCGTCAGCGGCGGGCGGCTCGACGTGGGCGTCATCAGCGCGGGCGACTACTTCTTCCCGCGGCTGCTGATCGAGTTCGTCGGCCGGCACAGCGGCGTCACGCTGAACTTCAGCGTGCACAACCGCGAGGAGCTGATCGCCCGGCTGGCCGACAACCTGACCGACCTGGCCATCATGACCCGGCCGCCCACCGAGCTCGACACCGAGAACCGCGCCTTCGCGCCGCACCCCTACGTGATCGTCGCGCCGCCGACGCATGCGCTGGCGGGCCGCCAGCGCATTCCGCTGGCCGAGGTGCTGCGCCACCCCTTCGTCGCCCGCGAAGCAGGCTCGGACACCTGGAAGGCGATGCGCGATGCCTTCGGCGACGCGCTGGACGGGCTGCAGCCGGCGATGCAGATCCGCAGCACCGAAACCCTGAAGCAGGCGGTGATTGCCGGCTTCGGCCTGAGCTTCCTGTCGGCCCACACCATCGGCCGCGAGCGCCAGGCCGGCAGCCTGGTGGTGCTGGACGTGGAAGGCTTCCCGCTGTGGCAGCAGTGGTACGTGGTGCACCGGCGCGGCAAGCACCTGCCGCCGGTGGCCCAGGCCTTCAAGGATTTCCTGCTGGCGGACGGCGAGGCCTTGATCGAGCAGGCGCTGAGCGGCGCGCCGGCTAATACATAACTAGTTGTAGATGAGAACGATCATTTAGTTTGATTTTCATTTATTGATGGGGCGCCCTAGCATGCCTGCATCGAGCCGGATCCCGGCGATGCCTACCGAGGAAATCAGCATGCAACACGCCCGCCACGCCTACCCGCCGACGCAATCCGACATCGACTGCAGCGCCTTCAACGCCGCCTTCCACGAACTGGGGCTGCGCTGGCACTGGGACGAGGACACCTACGAGCAGCTGGCCGCCGAACCCTGCGAGCGCAGCCGCCTGCGCCAGTACCTGCAGCGCATGCAGCCGCACCTGCTGCGGGCCTACGACGCCGAGTTCCTGACCGACGCCATCCTGGCCGCCAAGCAGCGCGCGCTGCGCCAGCTGACGGCCGGCCCGGCGCCGCGCCCGCACCGCTTCGACTGGGCGGCCGCG
>JAFLDH010000009.1 GCA_017302505.1 Burkholderiales bacterium | reverse complement strand
GCACGAGGCCACGGCCCGCATCGGCGGCCAGCCCGCGCGGCTGGCCGCCAGGCCCACGCTGTACCCGCAGCTGCTGGTGTCGGCCGGCATCCCGCTGGACGAGGCACTGGCCGGCTACCACGCCAGCCGCCGGGTGATGCTGGGCGTGGCCGCCGCTTTTGCACTGCTGATCGTGGCCGTCGCGGCACTGGCGCGCTGGCAGGTCCTTCGCGTGCTGGAGGCCCGCGCCGCCGCGGCGCGCTCGGCCCACATGCTGGACCAGGCGCTGGCTTCGATGGGCGATGCCTTCCTGCTGTGCGACGCGCAGGACCGCGTGCTGCGCTGGAACCAGCGCTATGCCGACTTGTTCCCCTGGCTGGAGGGCGTGCTGGCCGAAGGCGCCCCCTTCCGCCGCCTGGCCGAAGCCGCCGCCGCCGCGCTGCACCCCGACGACCCCGAAGACGTGCGCCAGGCCTGGATCGACCGGCGCGTGAGCCTGCACAGCGGCGCCGATCAGGTGTGGGAGCAGGTGCTGCCGGACGGCATGGCCGTGCATGCGGTGGAGCGACGCACGCCCGAGGGCGGCGTGGTCAGCGTGTACCGCGACATGTCGACGGCCGAGCGCAAGCTCAGCCAGGCCAAGGCCGCCGCCGAGGCGGCCAACGAAGCCAAGTCGCAGTTCCTGGCGAACATGAGTCACGAGATCCGCACGCCGTTGAACGCCGTGCTGGGCCTGAACGAACTGCTGCTGCGCAGCACGCTGACGGCCGAGCAGCGACGCCATGCCGAACTGGTGCACGGCTCGGGCCAGCTGCTGCTGGCGCTGATCAACGACATCCTCGACCTTTCACGCATCGAGGCGGGCCACCTGGAACTGAAGCCCGGCCCCTTCGAGCCGCGCCGCCTGGCCGCCGACGTGCTGGCGGTGCTGGCCGAGCGTGCGCAACAGCAGGGGCTGGCACTGACGCTGCACGCTGCGCCGCGCGTGTCGCCGATGCTGGTGGCCGATGGCACGCGGGTGCGCCAGGTGCTGTTCAACCTGGTAGGCAATGCGCTGAAGTTCACCGAGCGCGGCCGTGTGCAGGTGCAGCTGGACGAGATCGAACAGGACGGGGGCGTGCTGCTGGAGCTGCGCGTCATCGACACCGGCATCGGCATTGCCGCCGACGCGCTGCCATTGCTGTTCGACCGTTTCACGCAGGTGGACAGTCGCGCCGTACGGCGCCACGGCGGCAGCGGCCTGGGGCTGGCCATCACGCGCGAAGTGCTGCAGCGCATGGGCGGCAGCATCGCGGTGAGCAGCCGGCTTGGCGAGGGCAGCTGCTTCACGGCGCGCGTGGCCTGCACACGACCGGCGACGCCCACCGCAGTGCTGCCGCCCCGCGCCGGCACCGAAGCCGAGACTTCGGCCAAGGCGGCCGCGCTGCGTGTGCTGGTGGTCGAAGACAACCCGGTCAACGTCGTGCTGGCCGAGGCCATGCTGCGCCATCTGGGCCACACGCCAACGTCGGTGCACGATGGCCGGCAGGCAGTGCAGACCTTGCAGTCCGAGGCCTTTGACCTGGTGCTGATGGACATGCAGATGCCGGAGCTGGACGGCCCGGGCGCCACCCGCGCCATCCGCGCGCTACCGGGGCCGCAGGCGCGCACCCCGATTGTCGCGATGACAGCCAATGCGCGGCCGGAAGATCGCCAGGCCTGCCTGGCCGCCGGCATGGACGACTACCTGGCCAAGCCGCTGGACCTGGCGGCGCTGCAGGCGGCGCTGGCGCGCTTTGCGCGGCCGCTGGACGATGCCGGCCGCGAGGCTGTCGTCGCGGTGTAGGGCTGCAAAGCAAAACGCCCAACCGAAAAGGGTTGGGCGCTGGGCGATCTGGTGGCCTGGGGCGGAATCGAAGGAAGCGTTGCGAGGCGCATGACTCCTCAACATTCGGCACATGGAGTAAATTTTCTACTGCCAAACCTACTCCAGTCAGTTTTTTAGCAATGGCTCGATTGTCGTGCTGCTCAAGAATGAGGCAGCCGCTCGACAAAGGATTTCCTAGCAAGACCGGTAAGAGGCGTCGTCGTGCGTCGGCTTCGAGGCCGCAAGAGGACTTCGAGGCTTATGCGACACCTGCCTAGGGCGCTCGACCACCTTCGCCGCAGGCACGGTGTCACGCAAGCCTTAGCTGACGCGGGCGTTCGTTCTGTGCTCCGTTTTGGAGAAGAATGAAGAAGTCAGCCAGCTGGCCCCAGGGTGTGTGGGTGCAGTCGTCGTGTCCCCGCAGGCGTATGACGCACCCCCTCCCCGCAAGCCGCCAATGGGCTCGCCTGGAGCACGGGCAAAGCTTGCCTAGAATCGTTCTCGGAGGCGCCTTGAAGACTTGGCTCGACAAGCTGATACCCGATTGGCCATATCGGCTCCGTTATGGGCATGCCTTCCCGTCGCTGACCGCCGCTGAAGATCCTGTTGTCATCTTCCTGGATCTGATCAAGACGGGCAGAGCGATTGGCGCGCGAGCACCGTCCGATGTGGAGGCGGTTAGCGACGCCGAGCTTGCACTTGGCTTGCAGGTGCGCCCTGTCTATGCCTACGTCGGCGATCTACACCCAGCCCTGGGACGGATAGGATTGATCCTGTCCGGGCGCTGGTATCGGCGCCTTCCGCTCGGTGTCAGTCGATGCGACACGGGCGGCCTCGTCGGACTCAAAGGCGGGTTCGGTTGCCTGGGCAAGAAGGAGCGAGCCGAGGAAGTGCTGAGCCGCCTGACGATGCGGCGTGTCCCGCACTGGGGTCTGCTTTTTCGAATGGAGCTCTTCCGTTGCCATGGCAGACTGCGGGGATGGCTGAACTATCTTCGTGGTCTTCCCCCATCGAAGGACCTGAAAGATGATCGCGACATCTTCATCCGAAGCATGGGCACGAACGAAGATCGGCGGCTGTGGACATGGGAGGCGCGTAGCGGATCACCGATCGAGAAGGGTGACCTCGTGGCCGTGGCGCTGTCACCGGAGGCGGCAAAACCGATACTTGCAGACTATCGGACGAATCCCTCGGCGTTTCGGGCGATCATAGTGATCGTGGGCTCTGCAAGTGCACGAGGCATTCACCATTTCGATGAAGAAAAGGTCGTCCGAGCATTCATGGGACGGTAAAAGTGACTGAAGTTCGAGCTCTTCTTGACCGGCCGGATCCGAAGTCGTTCGGGCTTGTGCCGATCGTTCGAGGCGATGGACGCGGCAATCTCTGTGTCAGCGGCCTGAGCGAAGAGTCCTCGCGCCGCGCGCGCGGCATGGACGAGCCGGCGCTGGGTGAGCTGATACGAAACGGCAGCGCTTTGCCAGTCAACTTCGACTTGCCCGAGGACACTCCTGCGAACGCTGCCGCACTATGGGTGGGCGACGAGTTTGCGAATGAGACGGAGCATGTCCAGACTTCACTGCCCCCCTTGCCCGTTCGTACCCTTCGATTGGACGGTGGCCAGGTGGCAATCGGATCGCCGGACGAAATGTTTGTGTATTTGGACCAATGGGTCAGCATCGCCTTTGATCGCTTCAAGTCGGCGGCCGACGGGCGCCGACGACAGCGATTGGTTTCCTTGATGCAATGGGCGCTGCCCAGTGATCGCCGAACACTAGCCGCGAGCTGGCAACTAGCGGCGAACCCTTCCGCAGAGCTTGACATGCAGGTTCGTCTGTTCGGGCGCGGGCATTCTGTGGCCGAGTGGCGGCGATCGCTGAACGCGACCCTGAAAACGAGCTCCAATCCGCTGGGCAATGTCAGGGTAGTCGTGTTTACGGGGCCGACAGGAAGCATGCGCGAGGAGGTGTTTAGGGAGTTCGTGGAGCGGTCCCGTCTCTTGCTGCCCACCGTCGCTGCTGCGTCCTTCAAAAAGGTGGTCGAGCAGAAGGCGAGAGCCGTTCGACCAAGCGGTGATCCGGACAAAGACCTGCTGATGCGCGTAGGGCAGCGGGTCGTGGAAAGCTCGCCGCTCTTTGTGGCGACAAGCATCCAGGAACTAGTAGATCAGCACGTTGCAACGACGCTGATCGTCGACAGTGTGAGACACCGGTCTGTCCTAAATGCGGTCCAGTGGCTTGTCCAAGCCGATGTCATGTCCATAGGAGTGAGCGCCGCTGACGAAGATGTTCGTCAGCGGATCCAGGAAGAGCGCTACGTCGAACAGGTCATCCACGAGGACCCAACAGAGATCGAGATCCCTGAACTTGTCAGAGGAGCCTCCTACAAAATCGATACGAGCTCTGGCAAGGACTGGAGGCGGGCAGTCGATCTGGTGTCCCGGCAGGTTTTCGCCTAACTCGTCAAAGACGGGCGCCAAGACGGATCCAGGGCTACCAAGTGTTGGATGACTAGGCCGGGGCTCTGCGGCGTCGCTCCATCGACGACCAGATTGGCCAAAGCTTTGAGGCGATCGACTTCAGCTTCGACGAGGTGTGCGTCGCGAGTCAGGCCGTCGTCGCCGTCGCGCGCCTGCAAGCGTCGTCGCCGCGCTTGTACATCAAGGTCCACGAACACAAACACGAACTGTCTCGGTGCAGCAAGGTTCCTAAGGGCGTGAAGCACCTCAGCGTGGCGTATGCCCTCGATGACCACGTCGCTGTCGGGTGGGACCGAACTCAGTGCTCGGCGGCAAAGGCCAGGGGTTCCCCACTCGTGAATCAATTGACCGCCAAGGTCCTGCAATACCTCCATCGTGGGCACCAGACCCAGTCTCAGTGCTTCGGAGCGCACAACGTCTCCAAAGGAAGCCTGCGCGAATCCCCTGGTGCTTGCCAGCTCATTGGCGAGCCATGTCTTCCCGCTACCCCGGTGGCCCGATAGACCAACGACGAAGGTCATAGCAGCGTTCCCCGTTGATCAAGCACGACCCAGGCTCGACGATCACCCTTGTCGATCGTGAAGGGCTCGACGTCAGTGATGTCGTCAACCTGCATCAGGGTTGCATACCGCTTGGCTCGCCGGCTCTCCCAGAACTCCGCATCGGCGCAGATCTCGCGGGAAAACGACTTCACGTACGCCCAGGTGTTTGGAGCCAGATGAACGAACTCGGTCCGTCCCACCAGAGCCAAGCCCACCACCGGACCGCCCGAGCGCTTCAGCAGGACCACGTCCCCCCTCTCAACTGTCTCAAAGGGGGCTACGCGCGTGATGGAAAAGCGACTCTCGATGGTCTTCCTTCTCGTCAACAGATACCCGAGATAGGGCTCTACGAGCACAGCGAGATGGAGATGAGGGGCGCCGCTCACACGCTCGAGCCACGCGGGTTCATCCTTGAGCAAGGCCTTGAGGCTGCGCCGGATCTCGAATCGGTGTGCCAATGAAGTCTTCATGCATGTCGTCGTACGTTTGAGCCTCGAGCGACTCAAGTTCAGTGAGTTGCGCCTGTGTTTCGATGATGTTCTGCACCTCGGACGCAGCCAGGCTCCGCCCGTAGAGCTCCTCAATCAACACCCGCGGACTCTGCCCCTGCATTGTCGCCGCCACCTCATGAAACGCCTCGGTTGACGCGCACCCGAAGATTCTGTTCCCCGCGGTCCACACGGCCGCTGCCCTGCGCCGCGAATCGCGCTGGCTCACCGAGGGCAACACGTCACCCTTGACCAGCGGGATGAGCCTCGGGTCGCAGGGGTTGCCAGCTGGTCCGTCGGAAGGCTTGATGCGCAGCTGCAGGCGACCATGCGACACAGGGATCCAGGGCTCGTCCTCCGAAGGGTCGATCTGCTGCGTGTACTCGTCTGACGTGCGCCGGAAGGCGACAAGATCCGAGTGGCGCCAGCCCGCGAGTACCGGCAGCCCCTCGGCAGCCAGCGCGCACCCTTCGTAATAGGGTGTCGCGTACCTCAATGCGGAGCGGCGGGTGCTGACATGCTCCAGTCCGAGGCGTCTCGCTGTCCGAATCAACTGCGTGCGCTCACGAGCCATGCCCGGGCGCGTGCCGATCGCAGGAAACGATACATACAGCGTTGCATCCAGCTTCAGGAGCGCGGCAGCAATCGACAGGAATCGGGCGAACTCAAGCGGATACCAGGGGGGATCCATGATGGCGGCGTCGAATCGATGCGGCCATCTCTGTGCCGCGAGCGACACGTCCCCCCAGGACACCTCGATGCCACGATTCGGGAGGAAGTCACGCCAGGCAACGTTAGAGTCTGCGAGCGAAATCTTGTCGACCACCGGCGCAAGAGGCTTGACCAGCGATGGACAGGCCAAGATGGCGAGATCCTTGGCAGGTCGCTTGAGTAAGAGCTTCGAAAAGAGCCCCCAGCTCTCTGGATGAAATCGCCAATCCCCGTCCTTCGGATGCGGTATGGGGCCGTCGAGTCGCAGCAGGCGCTCCGAGCGCCCATATTCGATGTCGATCGATTGGCGTCGCAGCGATGCGACAACAAAGCCCGGATAGACGCCTGGCAGATTGCGGACAAGAGAGGCGAAGGATGTGTGCCTGCTTGCAGCATCTCGAACCCACCCATCGATCTGAGCCTCAAAGTCGATTTCGGATGTGTGCCTATTCACTCATGTACCCCTCCGCTTCCGAGTCGCCTCGAAAGGAGGACCTCTTGCCATGCATCAAGTGCGCGGTACTGGCCGACCTCCATGGCCCACCGGCGCCGGTCATCCAGCCGGCCTTGAACTGGCCCGTAGGCCGATATCTCGAGGGGAATGGTGCGAGCCGGTAATTCGTGATCGATCATCTGCAGGCGGTCGACAAAGCGTTCCATCGCAGGCATCAAGGAACCTTCGTCCGGATGCGTGAAGGTCACATAGGCGTAGATGTCAAGACCCTCCTTGACGTAGCGATCGAAAAGCTCGAACTGACGATCGAAGAGGTCCTTCGCAGCTTCCGTATTGAACGCAAAGCTCGATTCGTCGAACCCTTTGAAGCAGCCGACCTTGCCGTAGCCCGGATAGGCAACGATGCGCTCGCGCTCCTGCGCGGTGAGGTGACGCCAGAAATAGTCGTTCGACAGGTTGTCGTCCGACCAGAGGTAGGTCGACTTGTCTATTCCTGCGCGCTCCAGTGCCGACATCGTCCAGAGCACCCACTCCGGAGACAGCTCCGGCTGTCCTCCCGACAGATCCAGAATGGGGGGCCGGTCTTCCAGGCGCGCATACGCGTCGACCAGCTGATCCACCGTCGCCCACTCGGACTTGCCCGGCAAAGCACCCAGCATGTCGAAAGGAACGTAGCAATACCAGCACCGCCAATTGCACGCTGCATTCTGAAAGACCTGGGCGGTAATGGAGTTGCGGCGCTCGAGCCGGAGAAAAGCGCATGCTGGCTCTATGGGAAGCGGGTTCTCAACCCAGCGAGCGGACCCTTGTCGCCGGAAATTGTGGATCCTGCCCAGTCCGGAGGCGTTCGGACGCTTGGTCAGATCGGCCTCCTGTCCCGACCCCTCGATCTTCGATATCAAGATGCGCTTCTTCGAACTGTCGACCAGGAGTGGGCGGTACTTGTCCGACAAAGAGTCCGTATCGATGGGCATGTCGCTCGCCTGTGCTAGTGCGCAATAGTCGAAGGAAGCCGTTGATCGAGGTAGCGGCGTACGAGTTGGCTGAGATATCTGATCTGGTCGTGTGTGAGCGGGGCATTGTTCGGGATGCCGTGCCACTTGTGAATACAACGCCGACAGCACGCAGCCATTGCATGCTGGCCATACTGGACAACATCTCGGAGCTTGTCTTGATCCGTCGGAACCAGCATGAAGGCCCAGCGTGCTTCGGCGACCGGTCCCACTGTGCGTGCAAGCTCTTTGGGGATCCCCGCGTAGATGGCGCTTCGGCCCAAAGCAATAGCTTTGGCCAGCGACGCTTCGTTGAAAGGTCGATTCCAGAAGATGTGGCGAATGTTCTCCCGCGTGAGCGCCGAGACGAGGTAGTCGATGTCTCCTTCGTCCCTCGCGCGAGTGCGCTCGAAGTCGACGCCCTGGTCGCCGCAGCACTTGCACACGCCGGCTTGACGGTGGTTTCTTCCGTGACCGAGCCGCTTGTAGTCCCGTTCGTTGTATGCGTGGCGACCGTTGTCGCAATCAGGCTGGCCGCATTTGATGGTGATGGTCGGAAGGGCGATCATTGATCCTCCGATCGCAGGGCGGTGAAGAGAAGTTCCGCATCGATGTCTGACCCTCTCGGAGGCACCAAACGCACGAACGCGATGTCTCTCGCGTATTCGAGAACGCCATCCTGCAAGGTCTGCAGATTCTGTGCGGTGCCCCACCAGTCAAAAGGCTGCGCTTGTTGCTGAAGGACCCACGCAAGATGGTTCGCCAACGCTCCGGCGGAGACACCATGACGCCGGGCTACGATCGAAGTGGCCCGCTTCAATGCCGGGCCATGATTACCAGCCTCGCGAGCTACCTCTTCCGCCAACTCATTGGCGCGGCCCGCAAGCAGCACGTTGCTCGCGAACATGTTGGCTTCCTGCTCTTCGGGATCTTTTGAGCTCGTGGTCAGATCGCTCGTATCGATCACAGACCTCGATGCAAGCTCGGGTTCTTGCGAGGCATGAAAGACCTCATGCAAGGTGTCATGCATCAAGCGATCCAAAGACGAAGTTTGCTGCTTGAGTACGATCACATTACGCCCCTCAATCCGCCAGAACGCCCCATGGAACCCCGCACGATCTCGCAGCGGAAGCACTGCAATCCCGAGGCTCCACGCCCAGTCGATGACGGTCTGCAGGGTGATTGGTCCCAGCTCAAGTATCTGACGCCTCGCGTCCTCGGCATCGGTGGGCACCGCAGCTGTAGGCAGATCAGCGGCACACTTGGCGGCTCCGGAAGCGACGCGGAAGGCGTATGCAGAATACGCCTGGACAAAGTCCTGTCTGCGCCCCCCCGGCAACTTGAAGAGGGGCCTGCCCATAGACTCTGCAGACACCCGTAGCGGCGGTTGGCTTTCAAGCTCTTTCGTCGACCAGCCGAAAATGTGCTGGAGTCTGTTGAAAGACGCTACAGAGTCGATCACGCCTTCGCCGGCAGCCGAGCCAGACACGATTCCTCTGGAAACGAGAAAGTCGCGCGTGAGTCCCCAGCCCTCGAGTGCCGTAGTTGCCCGGCGCACGAGTGGTTCGGCAAGTACAACATCCTGCTTGATCTTGACCCCAAGCAGTTGCGCGATCTCGAGCATTCGCTCGAAGCTGACCGCGCGATAGCCGGACGCCTCGTATCGCTGCACCTGCTGCATGTGCACACCCAGTCGCTCCGCGAGTTCCTTCTGGGTCATACGGCTGGCGATGCGAGCCTTGATCAAGACCGAAGGAAGTGATCCCAGGCCCTCCACCTCCAGATGTGCGAGCCGGCCCTCGTAAAGATTCTCGTAGTCGCGAATGTGATCGGACAAGAGGTCCACCTCCGACTTAAGCGCTTGTCTTTCGAGTTCGGACAGCGGACTCGGTGCGACCGCGGACGCCTGGGCAGGGCTGTTCAGTGCCTCCACCAATCTTGCGCACTGGGCCTTCGTGATCTGGTATTCGCGCGCGTTCGTGATCATGGTGAGTTCCGGAGATTGAGCTGTACGACTCCCTTGGGCAGCCCGGTTTTCTTGTCGACCTGGAAGTACTGTGCGTATTTCACGCCATTGCGGACACCCATTTCACGGGATCGCGGACAGCGTTTCACGGCCAAGGCGGACACCGTTTCACGCTGATCGCGGACAGCGCTTCAGCGTGATGGCGGACAGCGGCAGCGCGCGCGGGTGACCTGAAGCAGTGGGCATGCTGGTCGATTTTCGACCCGACATGCCCACCCCCAGGATCACCATGCGTCAACTACGACAGACCCTTCGCCTTCACCTCGAAGCCCGCCTGAGCCTGCGCGAGTGCGCTCGCGTGCTGGGCATCTCCAAGACCACCGTGGGCGCCATCGTCAGCATGGCGCGCGTGGCCGGCGTGGACTGGGCACGCGCCCAAAGCCTGAGCGACGACGAACTCGAAGCCCGGATCTACCGCCCGGCCGTGCCGCGTTCGTCGCGCCACCTCGAGCCCGACTTCGCGCTGATCCATCAGGAACTGCGCCGCCCCGGCGTCACGCTGCAGCTGCTGTGGGAGGAGTACCAGCGCGGCAACCCGCTGGCCTACAAGTACACCGCCTACTGCGTGAAGTACCGCGCCTGGGCGGCCGGGCTGAAGCGCTCGATGCGCCAGACGCACCTGGCCGGCGAGCGGCTGTTCGTGGACTACGCCGGGCAGACCATGCCCATCGTGGACGCCGCCACCGGCGAGATCCGCCGCGCGCAGATCTTCGTGGCCGTGCTGGGCGCATCGAACTACACCTACGCCTGCGCCACCGCCACGCAGGCCGCCGCCGACTGGGTCGGCTCCATCATCGACGCGCTGGAGTTCATCGGCGGGGTGCCCCGGCTGATCGTGCCCGACCAACCGCGGGCGCTGATCGCCCGGCCCGACCGCTACGACCCCATCCCCGGGCGGCTGGTGCAGGAGTTCTGCTCGCACTACGACGTGGCCGTCCTGCCTGCACGCCCGGGTCATCCCCGCGACAAGCCCAAGGTGGAGGTCGGCGTGCAGGTGGTGGAACGCTGGATCCTGGCGCGGCTGCGCCACCGGCGCTTCTTCAGCCTGGCCGAGCTCAACGCCGCCATTGGGCAGTTGCTGGCCGAGTTGAACCAGCGCCCCTTCAAGAAGCTGAGCGGCTGCCGCCGCGACGCCTTCGAGAAGTTGGACCGGCCGGCGCTGCGGCCGCTGCCTGCCCGGCGCATGGCCATCGCGCGCTTCAAGCGCGCCCGCGTCAACATCGACTACCACGTCGAGCTCGACGGCCATTACTACAGCGTGCCGCACCGACTGGTGCGGCAAGAGGTCGAGTTGCGGGTGACGGCCACCACGGTGGAGGTGCTCAGCGGCAGCACCCGCGTGGCCGTGCATGCCTACAGCGCCATCCGGGGTGCGCACACGACGCTGGCCGAGCACATGCCGGCGTCGCACCGTGCGCACCGCGAGTGGTCGCCGGCCAAGCTCATCGCCTGGGGCGAGCGCGTCGGTGTGGCCACCGCCGCCGTGGTGCGCTGGCAGATGGAGCACCGCCCGCATCCCGAGCAGGGCTACCGGGCCTGCTTGGGGCTACAGCGCCTGGCGCGCGAGTTCACCCCGGCGCGGCTGGAGGCGGCCTGCACCCGGGCGATGGCCATCCGCAGCCCGAACCTGCGCAGCGTCACCTCGATCCTGCGCAGTGGGCTGGATCGTCAGCCCGTATCACCGAAGCCCGCCCAGGCCAGCCTGCCGCTGCACGAGAACCTGCGCGGGCCCGACTACTACCACTGACCCCCCGACATCACGAAGGAGAACGAGCCTTGCTCAACGAACAGACCCTGACCCAACTGAGGAGCCTGCGCCTGGACGGCATGGTGGCCGCGCTGACCGACCCCGCCGGCAGCAGTGCCGCGGCCGGTCTGCGCTTCGAGGAGCGCCTGGCGCTGCTGGTGCAGCGCGAGATCGACTGGCGCGACGACAAGCGACTCGCCCGGCTGCTCAAGGCCGCCCGGCTGAAGGTGAGCGCGGCGTGCATCGAGGACATCAACTGGCGTGCCTCGCGTGGCCTGGACCGTCATCTGATCTCGGCGCTGGCCGGCTGCGACTGGGTGCGCCAGGCGCACACGATCCTCATCACCGGCGCCACCGGAACCGGCAAGACGTGGTTGTCGTGCGCGCTGGCGCGGCAGGCCGCGCGCAACGGCTTCACGGTGCTGTACGCGCGCACGACTCGGCTGCTGCAGGAGTTGCGCGTGGCCCACGGCGACGGCAGCTTCGGCCGCAGGCTGGCGCAACTGGCGCGCATCGATGTGCTGGTACTGGACGACTTCGCCGGCGCACCCATGGAGGCCAGCGAGCGCAACGACCTGCTCGAACTGCTGGACGACCGGGTGGGCACCAAGGCCACACTGATCACGAGTCAACTGGCGGTGAAGGCCTGGCACGCCTGGTTGGACGATCCGACCGTGGCCGACGCGATCCTGGACCGCATCGTGCACAGATCGCACCGCGTTGCGTTGAAGGGCCCTTCGTTGCGCAAGCTCGATGGTCAGGCCGAGGAGGATGCGCCGTGATCGCTTCGCGCAACCATCGGCATATCCACAGCCGCGCCGCGAACACGGCCTGCCCACCGCGGCGGTCGGTCGGTTCGTCGCAGGCGCCGACCGACCGCCGCCGTGGACAGGCCTGCAGCCAGCAGCATCAACCCAGCTTCGCCTTCGGCGCCGAGTTGCCCACCCCGGCGCTGCGCGCCGGCGTGGACAACGCGGGCGGCTTCACGGCCATCGCGGACACCTGAGATACCATGAACCCAGGCACCCGCACGCGTTGCACACCGTCCGCCATCAGCGTGAAACGGTGTCCGCGATCAGCATGAAACGGGTGTCCGCGATCGCTGAAATGCGCAGTACTGCAAAAAGGTGCTCGAAGAAGAAGATTCAATGAATGTCGACGGGAAGAGGTCTGCCAAGTACTTGACCTTCATCCGCGCCCGTCCGTGGGGACTGAAGTCGGCTAGGACTGGATCCAGCCGAAGTAGGTCGACGCCGACGGGGTCCCAGCAGCCGTCCCAGTCACCCGGGGTCAACTTTGCGGTCGCAAAGCTTCCATCGACCCACAGCCGCTGGCAGCCCGCCAGACGCAATGCGGTCGCGGCAAACTCCACCCCTTTCAAGATCTGGGCTCGCGCGATGGTGCCGGCGAACCTTGCACGGAACTCATACTGCGTCGCAACATGAATACCAGGTGGCAGCAATCCATCCGGGGAGAACGCGGGTAACATACACACAACTATAAAGTTGTGTCTTCAGCAAGTCAAGGCCATCCGGGGCAAATCCGGGTCGACGAAGCCGCCGCTGAAGCAAATGCTTGCTCGCGGGTACGCGCGTGAACGTGGCGCCGAGGCACCGAAGGCAAACGTTCTCAAGCTTGGCGGCGCTGACCTAGTGTCGAAACAAGCGAAGTCAGCTTTCCGCGATGTTTGCCGTCGGATGACAGCCTGTACGCTTGCGACATGAGCCAAGAAGCGCCTTGCCCCTTCTGCGGGCTTCCGGGAGGACGCGTTCTTGCCCGCAATTGCTTCGCCATCACCTTGCGCGACGCCTACCCCGTCACGCCGGGACACACCCTCGTGATTCCGATTCGTCACGTCCGCTCGTTCTTCGACGCCACGCACGCGGAGCGCGACGACATGCTGGCGCTGCTCGACTTGGCGAAGCAGCAGCTTCAAGCCGAGTTCAACCCGGCCGGCTACAACATCGGCATCAACGACGGCGCGGCGGCAGGCCAGACGATCGCTCATCTCCACATGCACTTGATTCCACGCTACCTGGGCGACCGCGCCGATCCTCGCGGGGGCGTCCGCTGGGTGATGCCGGAGAAGGCCGATTACTGGACCCAGCAAGCTCCCCCGGGTCCGACATGAAATCGGCGATCGAAATCCTCGACGCGTTCGAAAACATCCGCCGCGCACAGCGGGCAGGCGTCTTTGCACCACACAAGCCGCTACTAATCCTGTTGGCTCTGGCGCGCGTGCAACGCGGTGAGCCCAGGTTGGTCGAGTTCGCAGCGATCGACGACGCGTTGAAGCTGTTGCTGACCGAGTTCGGCCCCAGCAGCGCCGCCAAGTCTCGCCACTATCCGTTCTGGCATCTGGCCACGGACGGCCAAGGCACGCTGTGGGACTTGAGTGGTCCGCGCGAAGTCCTGATGCGCCCTGCAGGCGCCACCCCCAGCCTGGGCGAACTGCGGGCGCATCACGTCAAGGGCGGCTTCCCAGTCGACATCGACGAAGCCCTGCGCCACCAGCCCGGTCTGCTACAGGCCGTGGCATCGAGGGTACTGGAGTCGTACTTTCCATCGACCCTGCACGCCGACATCCTGGCCACGCTGGGGCTGGATCTAGACGGGCCAAACGAGGTCCGCGACAGTGCACCGCTGGCCATCGATGACGCGAGCTACGGGCGACGCAGGCGCGACCCCGCGTTTCGTGAGCGCGTGCTGCGCGCCTACGAGTACCGGTGCTGCGTTTGTGGCTTCGACCTGCGTATAGGCCACATGCCTGCGGGCCTGGAGGCTGCGCACATCCAATGACATCACGTCGGCGGGCCGGACATCGAACCCAACGGCCTGTCGCTGTGCGCGTTGCACCACAAGCTGTTCGACCTGGGCGTGTTCACCGTGGAGCCGGCGGAGCATCGCATCGTCTTCAGCCAGCGGGCCATCAGCGGCGGCCGCGGTATGTCGGGTGCGCTGCAGTTTCACGGGCAGCCCATCCACGCGCCTCAGCACGGCGACCTGCGGCCGGCTCCTGAGTTCTTGGCCTGGAACACGAAGAACGTGTTCAAGACGCCGGCACGGCAGGTGATGCTGTCTGAGTCGATACCCCGCCTAACAGGCTGAATGCAGGTCAAGCCGCGGCCTTGAACCGTTGAAATCGGAGGTCCAAACGTTCACGATCGGGCCGATCTTTGTCCCGCCGCGGTAGAAGGATGGTGTTTCCGTCTAGACGTTTCAGCGCCTCCAGGATCGGCCCATCCCGCTGGACCATCAATCGTTCGGAGACATGCAGCCGATAGTCGGGGTCGATGCCGATCAAGTGGGCATCAAAGGCAGCATGGTGGATCTTGGATAACGGTATGCCGTTGGGTACGACGGGTTGCCCGAATCGCTCGTGCTTGTCCGCAATGATGTGCGCCGCATCCAAAAGAATCGGTTCGGGCAAGCCGGATAAGGCACAGCGGCCGTTGTACGCGGTGATCACAGCCTCGCGAAACGAGGCCTGATGCAGTCGGTGCTGCACTTCGCGCAATGCATATCGACGATCAAGCGCGCTCTCAGGCGGTGCGAGCGTTGTTTGTTCCGAAATCCCGAACGTGACGCTGGCCTTCAGGTTCGCCGCGTCCCAGCCTTCGATGAAGGCGGGGGACATGGCCAGGTAGCGTCCGGGTGAGACTCCAAGGAAGTAGATGATCGGCACGCGATGCTCGAAGGCTTCGCGCAACCAGCGGTTGTCAGCGGCATCCGGGTTCTGTCCCATGAAGGCATAGGCAATGGACTCGTCGCCATCGAAGATCTGTCGGTGCACTTCGCGCTGGTCGTCGTACCAGACTCTGCCCCCAGGCTTGGGGTACACCGTCTTGATCGACAAGACGTAGCGCATCTGCTGCGGCTTGAAGATCCCGCGCTGTGGGTTCAAGAGCGGGAGGCGCATGCCACGGAACTGAAACCCCGGCTTCAGCTCCGTCGCTGTCAAATGATCATGGACTTCACTCAGGCGCCGAACATGGTCGAAGGCCTCTAGTCGCATCAGCGTGTCTAGCTCATCGGTGATCATCAGGGACTGCTCACTCCCTGAACCGATGCTCGTTGTGCCAGATCAGCGCGTTCGGGTCCGGGTGCAGTGTCGCGTCCGCCGGTAGCTCGATTGCGCGGCCATGTAGAGCGTAGTAGTGCTTTCCGTTGTCGAACTCCTCCCGGATCCGACGGCTCACTTCGAAGTGCAGGTCCGGTGTGACAGTCACGTAGCCGGCGTCGAACAGGCTATGGATGTCCCGCCGCAAGAGAAGCCCGTTTCGAGCCTCATGCTCGCCGCCGTCACCGTAGGGGCGAATGTGCGCAGCTTCCAGAGCTGGCAGTGTGCGCTCAAGCGTCACTGCACAACGCCGCCGATAGACGTCGGTGACCAGGACTCGGAAGGCGCCTTGCCCGAGTCGCGGCCGAATGAGCTGCGGCGCTCCAAAACGCGGCACTTCGGGTTCGGCAACCCTCGGAGCTGCGGCTCGATGCAGTCTGTCATTGACCGCCTCCCACAGCGCGAGGCCGTCGGCATCGCTGGCATCGTAGGTCTTGAACGAGACGATGTTGGGTGACCACGTCCTCGGGACGGTGATCCAGTCCTGCTCCTCGAAGAAGAACGGCTGCGTCAAGATCCTGCAGCCGATGGCAAAGTCGCTCCGGTCTTCAGGTGGGATGTGCCGATAGTGTGCGATTCGCGCACGCATCTCTTGCGCGGAGCGGGCGCCGTTGGCCACACCAAATGCTTCCCATGCCAGCGAACACGGCAACGCATTGGCATAGGCAAAGATGCCGCCACCCACAATGACGTTGCGCGGCGAGTGCAGTTTGAACAGGAACATCTCTCCTGGCTGCAACGCCCGGAAACTCGCCGCAGACGGCGCCCAGAAGTTGACCTCAGCAAGGTTCGGCTGCCGGCGCAGCAACTCGAACCAGTTGTCATCGGTGACGGCCACGACCAGCTTGATGGGCATGACCTATTCTGGTGCCAGACAGTCGGGTATGACGATGCTGCTCAGACGATCGGCCGCGTGCCGCGGCAGGCGGGGTAGTTGGTGCATCCCCAGAAAGAGCCACCTGCGTTTGCGCCTCGCTTGGCTGTGCGCAGTGCCATGAGCTTCGCGCAGGCCGGGCAGGACGGTACCGTCGACGGCGAGTCCGCTGAGTTTGCGGCGGGCGCCGGCGCTGACGGGCTAGCGGCGCCCGCCCTAGCCTGCCTAAGAAGGCCATGAAGCTTCGGCCCGTCGACCAATGTCACATTGCGCCCGCTCGCAAAGCTGACGGCCTCGTCAGTGAAGCGACCCGACGTCACTACGAATCCACCAGCGGCGCCCTTGGCTGCCATCACGCCGTACAACTCGCGCACCACGTCAACGCCGACCTTGTAGGCGCGCCATTGCTTGCACTGCACGAGAAATTTCTCACCACCGTTTTTGCTGGGTTTTGACAGGACGAGATCGACGCCGCCATCAGCGCCGCCGCCGCCAGTTTCGACAACCTGGTAGCCCTGTAGCCGAAAGCCTTCACCCACCAGCATTTCGAACTCGCGCCAGCTGATGCCATCCAGCGCATCGGCGGCCTTGTTTTGCGTCACGTTCGCAACGAGGCTTTGGCGCTCTTTGCGACGCCACGCAGACATGCCGGCGCCGGCGAGGCAGACAAACGGCAGCAGGTACTGGCCGACAGTGGCGGCGGACTTCCACATCGTCTGAGCGAGCATTGCGCCCATCTGCCCAGGTTGAGCCGTGTTGGCGACTGGCTGGGAGGCAACGCCGTGAAGCAACAAGTAGCTGAGCACGGCGAGCCCGATGCCGGCCCACCAAGGCATCATGGCGACGAGATCCATGAGGTCCTCAATGGGGCTTGTCTTCTTGCGTCGTGCCATGCCTGGTTTGTATCAGGCCCGATGACGCGGGCGACTTTGCCGTCCTAGTCGTAGGTGAGAAGGTGAGCAATATTTGCAGACCGGCAAACCTGCGTGGCAGCCAAACGCTGGCGGCCAGCCTATCCTGCACTCATCTACGTTCATTCACTTTGGGACCATTTCCTTCTGACTTGTTCGCAGGGTCGGACGGTCCGACCCCACATCATGGCCACAACCGAAACCACGCGACTGGCGGTATTGATCGATGCAGACAATGCCTCCGCCTCCGTTGTGAGGGAGCTTTTGGAGGAGGTGGCGAAGTACGGTACCGCGACCGTCAAACGCGCCTACGGCGACTGGACTACGCAAAACCTCGTGGGGTGGAAGGAGCATTTGCACCGCCACGCCATCCAGCCGATGCAGCAATTCGCCTACACCAAGGGCAAGAACTCCACCGACTCGGCCTTCATCATCGATGCCATGGATCTGCTGTACGCAGGCAACGTCGACGGCTTCTGCCTCGTCTCGAGCGACAGCGACTTCACCCGATTGGCAACCCGAATGCGTGAGGCCGGCAAGGTGGTCTATGGCCTGGGCGAACGCAAGACGGCTGAGGCCTTCATCGCCGCGTGCGACAGGTTCATTTTTTTCGAGGTGCTGAAGCGGCCGTCCGAGGCGGCGCTTCCGGTGCAGGTTGCTGGGGTGCCTGAGCTAAAGGAGTTGATCACCCACGCAGTCAAAGAGACCTCACGCGACAGCGGTTGGGCCTCGCTTTCCGCCGTCGGTTCATTCATCAACAAGAACAACACATCGTTTGACCCACGCAACTACGGCTTCACCAAGCTGAGCGAGCTGGTGCGCAAACAGGCGTACCTGGAGGTCAAGGAAACGACAGACGGATCCGGATTCGTGCACTTGTCAGTGCGAACACGTTGAAAGATCGCTGCCCGCCAATTTGTCAACCTGTGGGCTTGCGCCACACACTCGCCAGCCATGGCCGCTGTTCGATCGGCACGCCCTGCGGTCGGTGGTAGTAGTGGGCCAGCTAATTTAGACGAACCCGGCCGGGCTACTTCTTCGTCAACAGCAGCTGTCCCGTTTTCTGCAACCGGTCTTTCAGTTTATTGGCGAGCACGCCCAGCACGCCGGGTAGCTCGATCTCCATCGTCACCACTGTGTCGAGAACGGTGACGACACCACTGACGGTCTGGCCGAGCGCTGCGGCGCTGAAGGTCAGTTGGTCCCCGTCCCAACGTTCGTTGCACGCGCCGGTCTTGCCCGGCAGAAGATTGACGAGCTTGGCGAAACCGGTCTCGATGCGTTGACGAGCCTCAGCGCGCCCGAGCTGGTGAGGGATGTTGATGGTGATAGGTGCTGCCATGCAGCAAAGGGTGCCGCGAAGCGCAGTGCAACGCAAGCATCGAACACGCCTCACAACGTAGGACGAATTCCCGTCAGGTATGAGACGGCATGGCGTTTCAGTCCTGTCGCCACCGATCGGAAGAGGTGTCGCGGAAAGTTCTCGGGCAACGCTGCCTCGACGCCAGGCAGAACGGCATCCACGCTCTCGGCCATGGCGACCACGCGGTCCCAAACACCGGACCCGGCCGCAACAGCCAGTCGTTGCCAGTGTCGCGCCTGAATTTCGCCGAGCCGGTAGTGCATGTTCCCGGCCTTCACGCCCATCGCAAGCTTCGCGCGTGGGTATGGAATCTGGTTAGGGCCGTTGCCGATGATCGGCCACGCCGAGAGCACGTCGTAAAGCGCGGTCATGTGGAAGCGGCCGCCACGCTGGTGCCGGATGGAGAAGTTCTTGGCGTGGCCATCGGTGGCTGCCAGCAACCAGAACGCGAACTGCGCCAAGACAAAGTTCGCACGGTCTTCTTCCGCGTGCTCGCTGTTGCCCAGCACCGCCAGGCAGTCCTGCATCGAGGGTCCCCCGTCACTCTGGTACTTGCGGTCAGGCGCCACGCCCAATGCCTGGCAGAAGTCTTCCTGTGGAAGCCGGGCGATCCACGCCTCCTGCGGCGGCCGGAAACGGGCCTTGCTCTCGGTACCCTCCTCGATGCCAACCCAGCGCCGATCGAACCGGGTCACCACGAGCACCTTGGTGTTGCCGAACTGCGCCATCTCGGTCTCGGCCACCGGCAGGCCCAGCGCGCCCAGGATGCGACTGCACAGCCATTCGTTCTCGATCGACCTGCTCATGTCGGCCCGCATGTTGCCGACCAGGCCGAGCGGCAGCTTCAGGATGTGCGTCGTCGGCGTCGCACCGCGCGGCCGGTACCAGCGGCGGCCCATGCGCAGCAGGGCGGTCTTCTCCTGGGCGCCGGCGATCGACAGCCTGAGGTCTTCGTCGCCGCGTTGCCCGAGCGGCGTATCGGACGTCACCGAGGCCAAGGTCCGCTCCACATCCACCTCGGTCAGCGGTTCGGCGTCGATGACGTTCCAGCCTGTGGGCTCGATACCCGGCGGCAGCAACTGCACCGCGCCAACGCAATCGCGCCCTATCGCGGCCAGCAGATCGAAGGCCTCTGTGGACCGCGCATGAAACCTGCTGCGCAGCCTGCGTCGGATGTCCGTGCTGTCCGGCAGCAGGTTGTCGAAATAGTGGTCCACGACGTCGCCGCGGTGTTCCAGGTTCGCCGTGAACGGCAACGACAGCGACAGCGCACGTCCTTCTTCGGCATGCGGCCAGCTTTCGACATAGCGGAACACCGGCGTGCCGGTGCGCAGCGTCGACCACACACCGACATGCAGCCCGTTCATCCACACGTGCAGCTCTGCCACGGCGCTACCAGTCGTTGTGGGTGGCGCGCCGCTGGGTCGTGCCACGCTTGGCTGACGGGCCCGCCGGACTCTCTGCCTGTACCGGCTCGAGGTCGCGCAGGACCAGCTGAACGCCGAGCGCGGAGAGGACTTCCATCAGCTGCTTCACGCTGATCGCCGTCGGGCTGCCCTCGATCCGTGCCACTCGCGTCTGTCCGACACCCAGCGCAAGGCCCAGCGAGGCCTGGCTGAGCCCGCGTGCCTTGCGCAGCGCCCGCAGATGACTCGAGAGCTGCCCTGGGGTCTGAATCACGTAGTCCATGCTTCAGCATATGCCGAATTAGACATTGTTGCAATACATGCCTTAAACGACATTAATGTCATACATGCTCTACAAGGCATGCATGTCGGGTGGCTCGCTGAGTTGCGTCCAGGGCGGGCGCAAAGCCCGGCGCAGCGAACCCTTGACGCAGCTCGGCGTGCCATACGCTCCTCGCGGGGCAGGCGGCGCCAAAAGCTGCCTGCCCCCGAGCCCGTCCGGCGGCAAGGACGTCCCCGCCTTGGGGCGGGGCGCGGGGTGGGGTCAGCGTTCTATCTCGATGTCCGGTCTGGTCCGCTGCAACGTGACGTGCTGCGGTTCAGGCGCCGGGCGCCGTTGTCCGAGTGCACGAGCGACCTCGCGCACGAACGGGGAGCCGCGTGCAAAGCTCCGTATGTCGAGTGCCAGCGCCCGGTCGTCGGGCCGGTCGGACTGCGTCAACGCGTTGACGATGTGGGCCCACGCCAGGAAGGCCTCACTGCGATTCTTCGAGTAGGCGGTACCGGCTTTCACCGGCGGTCTGGTCACCGACAGTCGACCTTCATCCTGGGCCTTCACGCGCCACAGCGCCTCGAACCGCCGGGTTTCGCCACGCGTGGCCTGGCGCGATGCCTCGGCCTCGATGCCATAGCCGCGCAGTTTTTCCGCGAAGGTCTCGCGCCAGCGATGCAGGTCCGCCTTGCGCGGGTTCAAACGCGAGCCGTCGCGGCCCGTCGCCCGCACGCTGAGATGCACATGCGGGTTGGCCTGGTGGTCGTGCAGGACCATCACGTAGCGATGGCCCGCCAGTTCGGCCGCGGCGAACTCACGTGCCGCGCATTGCACGATCTTCGCGTCGGTTCCGCGCGGCATTGACAGCATGATGTTGAAGGCCTCGCGGCGGTGCCCTTCCTCGGGGATCAGCGCGCCGCCGTGCCGCCACTGATCGGCCAGGTCCTTCAGCGATTCCTTGCCGTCGCGCACCACACCGCGATCGTCCTCCATCGACAGGTTGCCGTTCTTGCTGATGTAGCGCAAGTGCGCGGCGATCGCCGCCATGCCCCGGCCGCCTCCGGTCACCTTGACCATCACCTGCGGGGCCCGTCGTGTAACGGTGGCGACGATGCGCCCGCGGATCACCGCCGCCTTGCGCCGCACCATCGTGTCAAGGCGCGGCGGCGGCTGGGGCTTGACGACGCGGGTCGGTGGGTAGAACAGGCGTTCGCCCCACTGGACGAGCACGCCGTCGACCGTCTGCCCGCCTGGCATCAACGCCTCTTGCCTTTAGGAGAGCTCATGGATCGCGTCAAACTCGACCTGCTCACATCAGTGAGGAAGCGGCCGGCCACGTCCAGGTGGCCATGCACATCGATAGCAAGCGATGCGATACGAGCGCGGTAGGGCTCGAGTTCGGCCCTTGCGCCGATGCGAAGCAGCCGCATGAAGGCGTTCAGGTCGGTGCAGATGATCGCCAACTGGTCTGTCGAGCGCACCAGCGCGGCGATCGCCTCGCGTCGGTCGGGCGAAGTAAGAACCGGCGTGCCATCGATGAGTCCGGCCAGGTAGCTGCCCTGCGACACATCAGCCGCACGCGCACGCCTCGCCAGCAGCAGCGCATGCGCCATGGGCATCCGTACGGTGACCTTGATCAGGCCTGGCTCGGGCGATCCACCGGGCACCCTTGGCTCCCACGGTTCGGGTACGTTGCCGGCAGCGACCAGAAGCGCGCGACGCGCGAACGCCGCCACCGTCATCCCTTGCGCCGCCGCGCGTTGATGCACAAGCTGACCGGCACCTCGAAGATCGACAGTGACGCGGTCTCGGTCGGTCCTTGCCATCACATCAGTCACGACCGGCTCGTCATGGGTCGAGCAGGATCTTCACGGCGCTCACGCGGTCGCGCAGCGTCGCGAGCCGTTCGGGGGACACGCCCTTAAATCCTGCGCCGCGCAGCTGCGAGCACGCGGTCGCCAACTGTGTGCAGAGCAGCTCGGCGCGTGCGGCGAGCACGCCAGGGGTGCATGCCTTCTTGGGGACTCTGGGAGCAAGCGCTGCCACGCGCGCAGAACCATGACCCCGTCGCACCGGACGAAGCAGGGCAGCTGTCGCTTCGCGCGTGATCGGCTTGTCTCCCTGCAGCAGCTCGGCGACCGCGCCTGGCTGCTTCGCATGCACCTTGCGCAGCTCATACAGCGTGCGCGGCGACACGCAGCGGCCCGACTTGAGCGCTGCGTCCAGCGGGGCTGGCAGCTCCAGCAGCGCGAGGTGATGAGCCACCGTGGTCAGGTCGACGCCCAGCCGTCCTGCGATGGCCGCATTGGTCTCTCCGAGATCAACACGCGAGCGAATGAAGCGCGCCAGGTCCAGTGGCGACAGGCCGTGGCGCTTCTGGTTTTCAGCGACCTGCGCGTAAGGATCAGCCGCGGTTTGACGTACGGTCACCGGCACCTGCAGTAGCCCGGCACGCGCCGCGGCCCGGAAGCGCTTCGCACCGAACTGGATGCGGAAGCGCCCGGTTGCATCCGCGGGATGCACGACGATGGGCTGCAGGATGCCCTGTCGACGGATGTCCTCGGTGAGCTCGTCCAGCTCAGCCTCCGGAAACTCGGTGCGCGGATTGGCAGGATCTTCAAACAGTGCAGGCAATGGCACCAGCAGCGGTTCGCCTGGCGGAGGCAAGTCAGCACTGGGCGGTCCGATCGCCGACAAGTCCAGGCCGTTGCTTGCATCCGCCGCGCTGGAGGGCATTGGATCCGGCTGCAACGAAGCATCCAGCAACTCGAGCTGCGGCGTTTTCATACGATCCCAAAGGCGCATGACTGAACTCCTCTAGCGCCGTGTGACCGGGCGCGCCGCACTCCACTGCGAGATGTCCGAACTGCGCCAGCCGACCGCACGTACGCCAAGACGACACGGTGGCGGAAAACGTCGTTCGGCCATCAGTCGATAGACCGTGGACCGGCCGAGTCCCGTGACGCGCATCACTTCGCCCAGGCGGAGGAATGTCGCGGGCATCGGCAGCGGTGTCACGGCACTGGCCGCACCGAGAATCGGTTCAGGTCGGGAGGCTTGCATGACATCTCCTGAAGAGCCTGCAGCCAATCTAGGCGCTGTTGACCCACTTCGCCGCGACGATTTCTTGCCATTTTTCAGCGCTCCAGCGCCACGTCAATACCTGCTGGTCCCTGCTACGAAGCTGAGGGCTAACGCCTGCCGTCGGAAGGGGCGGCTCGCAAAGTGGACACAAGCGCGGCGCTGAGTAGCACCAGAGGCAGGCCGAGCGCGTAGGTCCAGCGGATGCCCCAATGCTCGGCAACGATGCCCAACAGCGGCGGCGCGAGCATGAAGCTGACGAAAGAGATCTGCGCCAGCGCGGCCACGTTGGTGGACGCCGGGCGGTCCGCGCGCTGTGCTGCCGCGGACATCGCCAGCGGAAACACCACGCTCGTGCCGATGCCGATCAGCGCGAATCCCGCCAGCGCCAGTGGCGCCACCGGCGCCATGCTGACAAGCAGCGTGCCGAGGCCCAGTACGGCGAGCAGCGTGCGCGCGATCGCACGCGGGCTGTGCCGCTCGACGTAACGGTCGGCCGCATAGCGCGTGCATCCCTGCGCGAGCGCGACGCAAGTGACGGCCAGCGCGCCGAAGAATGGCGCCGCGCCGAAGGCGTCGCGCATGTAGATGGCCGACCAGTCGATACCCGCAACTTCAAGCACCAGCCCGGACAGTGAGAACAGCACCAGACCCATGATCGCCGTCGTCGGCCTGGCGAAGCGGTGCGCCGCCTCCTCGCTGGCACCACTGCGCTGCGGCGCATCGTCCAAACGGCCCAGCAGCAGCAGCGCGAGCAGCGCGGTCAAGCTTCGCGTCGGTACTTCGATGAGCACTACGCCGCACCCTCTGTCTACGCCGTGAAGTTGTGGCTACTATCGCCGGCGCGGGATAACGGCGGGAGTTGGAGGAGTCCGAGATGGCGACAGCAAGGTCGGCAGCCAAGAAGGCCGCCAAGAAGGTCGTGCGCACGGCAGCCAAGACGATGGCGGCTGAAGTGGCGGCGGGCCCTGCGGCGAAGAAGGTGGTCAGAGCGGCCGCCGCAGCCGTTGAAGCAGTGACCTCGTCAGTGAGCACTGAGACGGTGCAGCACATCGGCGGACTGCTTCAAGCGGCCCGTGCGCGAAGATTCCTAAAAGAAAGTTCCGTGGCGCCCGCCGTGGTAGTCAGCCCTCCGCAGGGGGCAACTGCCGACAGCTCGGAAATCCAGACCGTGTCAGCGCTCAACCTGGGCAGGATGGCAGACCTGATGGGCGGCCAGGTGGGCAACGCGCGGATGAACATCGTGCGCCGCCTCGACCGGTCGCTAGTCATCACGGCCAATGCGCCCGCGCTGCGCGCAGTTCGAAACTCCAGCCCCGGTTTGCGCATATTCCACGCAACCTACTTGTATCCGCAGTACCTTCGCCCGCTCGGCGAGGAGTTGGCTGAGCTTGAGATTCAGCAGGTTCCCGGTGCGACTGCCAAGAAATTCAAGGTTAGGCTCATAGATACTGCCGGCGCTCCTGTTGTTGGCGTCAAGATACGTGCGCTTTTGGAATGGGAGGGCGCGCATATCTCCGCCAAGACTGGCCAAGACGGCGTTGCAGAGTTTGCCGTCCCCCAGGTTTATGCCCGTGTCGAGCTACTGATTGTGGAACCTGAGCATACTTATTGGTCCAAGTATGTCGAGGGTTTTGACCGGGTGGCCGCACCAAAGGTCGTGGATATCGCGGTTGCACCCCTGATTCCTGATGCGTTCGCGTTGATGGGCCATTACGCGCCTTATGACGCAACGGCGGGGCAGGGCGTCAAGGTGGGTGTCATCGACAGTGGCGTCGGCCCTCATCAGGACCTAACGGTCAGCGGCGGGGCAGGCTTGGTCACCGAGGACGACGCCGCAGACTTCCTGGACAACGGTATCGGCCACGGCACGCACGTCGCCGGCACCATCGCTGGGGCGCTGAGCGCGGCAGGCCTCTACGGTGTGGCGCCGGCCTGCACGCTGATGTCCTACCGGGTGTGCCCCAAGACGGGGAACAAGGGGCGTGCGCAGTCCGTGGACGTGGCAGCGGCCATCGAGAAGGCCATTTCTGACGGCTGCGACCTGGTCAACATCAGCATGGGCAGCGTCGAAGCCATGCCGGAAGTCCCTGAAATGCTGCAAAAAGCGCGCGAGGCCGGGATGGTCATCTTCGCGGCCACAGGCAACGACGGCGCAGAGCTGCTGCGCTACCCGGCTCGCTACAGCCACACTCAGGCAGTCGGCGCACTGGGGCGGGATGCCACGTTTCCGGCGGACTCCCCGGAGCAGTTCCAGCGCAGCGAGGTCGTGCGCGGCAAGGAGTTCGTGGCGGAATTTTCCAACTACGGGCTCGGCGCCGATTTCATCGGCCCAGGCGTGGCCGTGATGTCGACGTTCCCGGGCGAGCGCTACGCGATGATGTCGGGCACGTCGATGGCTACGCCGTTCACGACGGGAATGGCCGCGCGGCTGTTGTCGCGGGCACCGAATGTGCTTAACATGCCCAAAGGCCCAGACCGGGCTGACGCCATCATCCGATTGGTGTCAGGGTCCACGAGGATGCCCGGCTGGTCTGACGTGTATGGCAGCTTTGGAGTGGTGAGAGCGTGAAACGGGTAGTCCTGACGTACGAAGGTTCCAAGGCCGGGCGCAGCTCCGCCGAGGCGAGCCTGCGGCGTCAAATTCCCGGCATCGTGCTCACACCCAAGACGCAGTCGCACGTCGAAGCCGAGGTCGAGGACGCCCAGGTGCCCCTATTGAAGCAGGTGTCGGGCTGGTCCATTTCGCTGCCGACCTTCGCTGAAATCCGTCCGCCTGCCTTGAACCTGAAAAACATGCGCGCCAAGCTCTCGGGTTCTCGCTGAATCGGTTTTTCGCGTCATCCCGGCGCGAGGTTTTTGGGGGGAAACTACATGTCAGAAGCTGACATTCTGGGGGCGGACTTTACCTGGGCGGGTATTCAGCGGGTTGCCGCGACACCAAAGCCGCCATCGTTTTTCAACGGCCGTACGGGGTATATGACGGGATTCCTCGGAGACGGGCACCCAGAGGTGTCGCTACCGACGTTTCGAGAGGGCTTTGTGCTCAACGGCGAAGTATCCCTGCTTCACGATGGCACGCACGAGCTCAAGTACGAGCACTTCAGCTGCGTCCAAAGCAGCCGTCACCGACAGCCACTATTGTCGGCCTGCAACATCCACGGCGGCATGCTCAAGAGCGTGCCTCGCCACGACACCTGGTCGTATGACGGGCGCATTTCCAAAGAGCACCAGATGCTGCGGGAAGCGTACGGTCCCCAAAACGAAAGGAAGTTCTCCCGTGGGCACATGACCCGCAGGCAGGACCCCAACTGGGGCGACCTGCCCACCGCTCGGCGAGCCAACATCGACACCTTCATCGCCACCAACGCTTGCCCCCAGTGGCAGCCGTTCAACGATGGCCTGTGGGGTGACCTGGAAGACTATGTCTTGAACAACGCGGACGGCGAAGACAAGTTGGTCAGCGTCTTCACGGGCCCATTCCTAGACAACGTCGAGACGAGGTTCGACGTCTCTGCCCCGCGAGATTTCTGGAAGGTAGTGGCCTTCATCAGCGAGGAGACGGGCGAGCTCTCGGCCGTCGCTTACCTTCTCTCCCAGGGGGAGTACATGGATGCCGGAGTCGTCGGTGACCCCATCGACTTCAACGAAAGAGCACCGGCCTCGCAAATCTCCATCGAGCAAATCGAGGCCCGAACGCCGCTGCGCTTCGGCATCCTGACGGAGCGCGATGTGATGGCCGGTGCCGGCGTCATGTCCGCGCACCCCATCCGCCGCCTGTCGGACACCAAGCTGCCCAGGAAGGCCTGACATTTGAGGCGTTGGACGCCACCCTAGACAAGCAACCAAGCCGGGCTGAACGCCCGGCTCTTTCGTCCGCTGTTCTGATGAGAAGCGCGCCGTGGTCTCGGGTTAGGGCTTGCGACGGACTGGACAATCGTCGCCTTGTGCAACAACACTCGAAGTCCAAGAAAGCAGGGAGGCTGGCAGTGGTCGCATTGGTTTTCTCCTGGAAAGCACGAGCCACTTTGCAAGGTGCGCGAGTGCTTGCAGCTGCATGCCTGGCAGCGCTGCTCGCAGCCGGCCCCGTCTGGGCTCAGACAAAGGTCTCAACCACGGTCAGCACTGAGAAAGTCGTCGTCGCCGGGTCTGCAGTCAAGTTCGAGAAGATTGAGGCGCCGGCCGTGGGCGAGGTTTTCACCCGCTCCAATGCCAAGGGTGACAAGCATGACCTCATCTACCGTGCGCCGGACAAGGTGCCGGACGCTCCGGTGCCTTTCACGTACACGCCGGCCGGAGGTCAGCCGGTCAAGGTCGAGGTGATTGTCGACAGCGGCGCAACGCCTGAACCCGAGTCGGTGATGGTGGGCACGCAGCAAGTCCTGGTGCGCGAGTCCTCGGTGCTCATCACCAAGGACAAGGCGGTGCTCGGGCAGGTGGCCGTTACGTCAGCGGGCGACCCGCCGACCTACGACTTGGTCTACACCGCTCCGAAAGTTGGAGTGGGCAAGAAGGACGAGGTGACGTACACCATCGGGGAGAAGGATTACAAGGTCTCGGTGGCGCTGCGTGAGAACATCTGGGGCACCGGCTACGAGGCAGCCTTCAAGGTGCTCTTCACCTTGTTCGTCCTGGCGGTCATTCTCGAACTGGGCCTGGCCGTCCTCTTCAACTGGCGTTATTTCCTGCGATGGTTCGACGCCGCAGGGCTCAAGACGGTCATCACGGTCTTGGTGGCTTACTGGTTCGTAAGGGCGCTGGACCTGGACATCATTGCGCGTTTGGTGAACGTGCTGTGGATGAGCAGCTACAGCTCTGACTTCGTGAGCCGCCTCGTCAGCGCACTGGTGCTGGCTGGAGGTAGCGCGACGGTGAACACGTTGATGGTGGCCCTCGGTTTCCGGGCGGTCAGGACGGCAGAGTCGGTCCAGCGCAAGCCGGCGCCCACCGATGCGTGGCTCGCTGTGCTGGTGTCCAAAGACAAGGTGGAAAGAGCTGAAGTAGGCTTTGAGACGACGGGGCCCGCCCCTCAGCCGCAGCAAGGTGCAGCGGTGGGGCCAGCCCCGCCGCTCAAGTACGCGCTATTGGCTCGGCTGAACAAGTTGTGGCCCGCCCGATTCGCCAATGCGCCTTTCATCCGCAATCCGGGTCGCTTCCCCGGCTGGGGTGGTTACGTCCTGCAGCCTGGGACCGAATACACCGTAGTCATCCAGGGCGTGACGGCGGACGGAACGTCCACAGTCGGAAACCCCGTCAAACGGGGCCCCTTCACCCCCGCGCCGGGCGCCATAATCGATATCCATGTGACGCTATAGCGGCCATGCCGGGCCGGCCGCGCGGGGTGTGCGAGGGCGCGCCTTGAGCGATTTTCGTGTCGCCCTCGCAAGGAGACAGTACCGTGGCGTGCGAAGACAAGAAGGCCGCATTTGAAGCAGCGATTGCAACAGCCGCGCAAGCGCTCAAGGACGGGCTTGCGGCGGTAGCTGCTGATGCCGAGGCCAAGGCCAAGGGCATCAGCGATGAGTTCGAGGCAGGCAACGATCTGGCTCAGGGCGTCGGCGCCGTCGCCGGTACCGTGGTTGGAGGCATCCTCGGCGGACCGGCAGCTGCGCCCGTGGGAGGCAGCGTCGGCAAAGCCATCGGAGCGCTGTTCGTTATCAAGGTCGAGATGCACGAAGCGTCGTTCTCGCTGGATGTGCCCGAGGTGGCGATGAGGGACCAGCGGTGGTCGTTCGACGCACCAACTGTCACGATGCAGGACCGCGAGATGAGCTTCGACCTGCCGGTGATTGAGATGGTACGCCGGCGCGGTCCTGACATCCCGCGCACGGTTTGCCGCATGGAAACGCGTGAGGGCCCCTTCGGCATCAAGTTCGATGTGCCGGTGTGCTACATCGAGATGGAAGCGACCTACCTCGACGTTCCCGAGACGCGGATGCAACGCCAGCGTGTGGTGCTGGGTCTTCCTGAGGTCCGGATGGAGCGGCAAGAGATTGTCGTCGGCGTGCCGGAGATCACCATGCGCACACAGCGCATGAGCTTCGACGTGCCGCGCATTGTGCTGGAGTTCGTTCAGGACGCCGGCAAGAAGGCCGCCGATGCGGCAGCTTCTCTGGCGCAAGAAGCGCAGGTAGCGGCGGCGTCGAAGGAAGCGGCTCTCCGCGAACAACTGCGCTTCGCCGCGGCAGGTCCGTGCAACGCCATGTTCGACTGCTACCGGGGTGAGCTGCAGGCGGCACGCGACCAGGTCATCTTGATGTTCGACCCGCAGATTCAGCAAATCAGCCTCAGCATCCAGACTGCGCTGTCGCGCGGCATCGCTGAAGCCGATGCCAGCATCGCGGCTCTGCGCGAGACGCTGCAGCGCGTCACCAGCGACCGCGACCGAGCGCTCGCCGGTGTTGACACGGCTCTGGACCAACTGAACGAGGCAGCCAACAAGGCACTGGACCAGTTCATCAACAAGGACGACTGAACACGGGCGTGGTGTTAGAACTTGAGAGGCCACTGAGGCCCCTCGTTCGCTTCTAGTTAGCACGAGGAACAGAAGTGTCGACGCTTGCGCAGATTGCCAGGACCATTGCCTTGGAAGTGGGGTGCTCAGGCTTCGCACAGGCAAACTGAGGGCGCCGCTCTGTCGCCGCCCTGACAGGTCGAGGCCGGTGGGGTTGGTCAGGCTCGTGAAGAGCAGCCAAACTCGTTAGGATGCTCAACCACAATGAGGACGGGGGTTTGCAATGCTGGACACAGCCCAGATGCAGTTCTTTGCGGGCGTTTTCTTCGCCCTGGTGGCGATAGCCTTCCTCTGGGCGGCGTTCTTTTCCAAGGTGGTGCACCAACCGCTGCACTACGACATCATCCATTTCATCTGCTCGTTCTGCGCGGGAGCGGCAGGGGCGTTTTTCACCGGCGCGGCCATCCTGTCTGCGGACGTGCCGATGGGCGGCAGCGGCAAGCTGGTGTTTCAAGGCACTGCCGGGGTGGCATTGTTCGCTCTGGTCTTCCTCATTTTCAGATTCAAGAAGGGCGCGGCGCTGGACGCGCCGGGCGGTGCGAAGATTTCCATCGGCACGAAGACGCCGTTCTCTCAAGCCGCCCACACCCTGGCTGATGAGGCTGGAGCGACGATTGACCTGTCGGTCTTCAACGCCCAGGAAAAGAGCGCGATTCCCCAGCCCGAGGAGTTGCGGTGCGGCACACTGCAGCAGGCTCGCCAGTCGCTTGTTCGCTTGGGCGAGCTGATGCCTCCCGGCAGCGTGCGGCCCTACAAGGTAGAGCTCGACGAAGGCACCAAGCATTTCAAGTTGGTGCTGGTCTGAGCCGTGCCCATCCGCAACGTCTGCCATTGCGACCAGCCACCCGGTGGCGGAGGCGACTGCGACCCCAGTCAGTTGGCCATTTGCCGGGCGTCAGGCAGCAGCTGCATCCATGAATGCCACTCGCCGCCTGCCTCGTTGCAGGCGGCTGAGCGACGGGTCTGGTGCCTGGACAAGGTGCTTGGCGGCAAGAGCCTTCAAAGTGCCGGGCTTACTCGCCACCAAGCCACCTTCTTGCTGAGGTCGGGGCGCTATGTGGACTTGGACGCGGGCACGACCGTCACTTTCACCTTGCCGAAACCGCGGCGCGTGAGACGGTTCAAGACTTAGACATTGCGGTAGCCAGCTGAAGGAGGTTCCATGGGCATCCAGAACTTCTGTCAATGCGATTTCCCGCCCGGAGGGGGCGGCAGCTGCAGTGCTCATCAGCTGTCCATATGCCGGACACGCGGGAACACCTGCCTCCACGAGTGCCGCAGCCCACCGGGTCACATCACTGCGCAGGCCGAGCTCGATGAATGGTCGTACGCGCAGGTGACCAGCAAGCCGGTTTACGGGCCGCTGACCCAGGCCGAGCTCGGCATGCTGCAGTCGCGCCGTTATTTCGACAGCAACACGGGCGACGTCGTCACCTTCGAGCTGCCTGAGCTAGGCGCAGCTCTGGAAAGACGATGACGGTGTCCTGACCGGCGAAGCTGGCCGCGCCAGCCCGGTCCTCCAGGGCGGGGTGAGTGGACAAAATGTCCGGGTTGACCAGCGCGATAGTGCGTTGGACAAGCCGCTCTTTTAGGTGCTCCGAGCACGTGAGCGGCTCTAGCGGTGGGACGACGAAGGACGTGCTGCTGCGGTACGACTGCAATTGACGCAGCGACCGCTTATTGGCGTTCGTTCAACGGATCAAGAGTCGCGTGTCGCGAGCTTCGCTTCGGCGGTTGCCACAGCGGCACTTGCTCCAGTAGAGAAGGTAATTGCTGCCGAACTTGAACCGGCGTTACAAGTGACCTCACCGCATAGCGGTACGCGCCCCTGTATCCGACCTGCAACCAGGGGCTTTGGCAGCCACCGCAGCCGGGCGCACTCCATCTTTCAGCTACTGCGGGAGGCTTGACCGCGGATGGGTAGCGCAACACCTCTTGGCCCCCAGGCACCTACGTCTTGCGACGCTCGGGAAAGCACGTGTCCGGCAACGCTGCAACTTGCGCCAACATCTGCGCCAGGAGGTTGATAGGCATGGCTGACGCGCGCGATGAGATTCTGGCCGAATGCGCTCTCGCATTCTCGGCAAACTCCGATGACTGCAACAAGTACGTGAAGGCGGTTGCTGGTCCCTTCTTCGATCCCGACCTCTTCACGGGGCCGGGCATGAATGCGGACGCGATCGTGGGCCAACTCCGAGCCTCTGCGGATTGGACTGCGCTGGGTACCGACCACACCCAGGCGATCGCCGGGGCGAAGGCCGGCAAGTTCGTGATTGCCGGCATGACGTCGGCAGAGCTAAACAGCACAAATGGTCACCTCGCGGTCGTGGTGGGCGACGACGGCCAATTGTCGGGATCCGTCCTCGTCCCGATTTGCTACGCGGGCAGCCTGAACGCTGCCGCCCGCGTCCAGCGCAAGCGCGTCTCAGAGACGTTCGGTGCGCAAGTTGCCCGGGACAAAAAAATCAGCTATTTCTCTCGCGATGCGCAGACCATGCCGGCAATGGCGGCGCTGTCGCGCCTGGTCGACGCCCTGCGCGGCGTCAAGGTCCCAACCACGGAGATGAGCCGAGTTTTCGTCAATGGCAAGAGCAAAGGCAAGAAGGCCCGCACCAAGCCGGCCTCGAAGGTGTAAAAGAAGGGCCCCCAGAAGCGCAAACGCGGTGGCTGACGCCCACGTCCTGACTTCAAGGCCCTACCCCTTGATCGACAGGAGTCCGAGGTACTCCGGGAGGAAGCGCAGCGAGGCTTCCTTGTTCGTGTCTTCCTGCGGAAACAAGCACTCGATCATCTCAGTCCACCTGCCGGCTGCGATGACGTGCTCGGGGGCCTCTACGTTGTGCCGCTGGACCTGAATCAAGAGGGCCTCGCAGTCAGCGGGCGGGCGGTCACAAGCCAAGATGTGCGCCAGTTGCTTCGGTTGACGCAGCTAGGCTGCCTTGTTGTGCCGAGGCCGCTTGAGCCGCAGCGACAGTCCTTCCTCCTTGTACAGGCGATAGACCCGCTTCACGTTGGCCTTGTGGCCTTCGCGGCGCAGCAGTGCGTGCACCCGGCGGTATCCGTAGTGCACGCGCGTCTGGGTGATCTCCTTGATGCGCGTCTTCAGCGCCGACTCGTCCTTCTTGACAGGCTTGTAAAAGTAGGTCGACGCCGATATCCTCACAAGGCGCAACGCATAGCGCTGGCTGCAATCGAAACACTGCATCAACTCGGACACCAAGGCGCGGCGCTGCGAAGGCCTCAAAGCTTTCTTGCGACGACGTGCGAAGCATCGCCTTGTCTAGGCTCAGATCGGCCACGATCTGCTTGGGCTTGCGGTTCTCCTCCTCGAGCTGGCGCAGCCGCCGCAGCTCCGAGGGGCCTACGCCGGCGTATTTCTTGCGCCAGACGTAGAGCGTCGTCTCGCTGATGCCCATCTTGCGGCAGACCTCCTCAACGCTGGTGCCCAACTCGGCCTGCTTCAGCGCAAACGCGATCTGCTCGTCAGTGAACTTGCTCTTCCTCATGGCATGAACTCCCGCTCCGCTGCGGGGCGTCCATCATGCCGGTCACTCTGTTATCGAACGTTCCGAAATCCTGGGACAGGGTCAATTCGCTTGGCGCCAGAAGCGCGCGCTGGCGGGCCTAGGCGTCTACGTCAATTGGCCCCAAGTATTCCGGCAAAAAGCGCAGCAAGCTTTCCTTCGGCCGCGGCTCCTGCGAAGGGAAGATCCGATCCAACAGGTCGCCGAGCGTGGCGATCTTCTCGAGATCGGTTTCCTCGTCCTCCGACAAGGCATTCACACGCTGCAGGGTGATCACGTGCGCGCGGCAGCCGGTGAGATCGGGAACCGCACCGCTCGAATCGCGAGGCAGCTCCTGAAACTCGCCCTCTACCTTGCGGTACGCGGCCACTAGCATGCCGCCTTCGGTGCCGGCCTTCCCGCGCGTCACGTCCTTTGCGTCGCGGAACACAAGCACCAGATGCCATCGCGGGTCCGTCCCGGCCAGGGACTCGTCCAGGCCGCGCAACAGCGGCACTTCGCCGGCATCGGCAGCCTCGCGCCGCTGCAGTTGCAAGGCCCCGGTCTTGTTCCTGCGAAAGACAAAGGAATGCGGCGTGCCCAGATGGTCATGCCCAAATGAGCCGATGAAGGTGAGCCACACCGGATCGGTGTAGTCACTCAGGCGGACTCGGCGCAGACGCGCGTCGGGCGGCGCGGCGCCAATCCCGACGGCCATTTCCGCCTGACGGTACGCCTGCGGCAGCTCGCAGGCGGCGTTCTCGTGGCCGCTCGACTTTTTCACGGTGCGCCACGCCATCGTGTTCTCTTCGCGTTCCTGAGCGAGCACCTGGCAGCGCCATGCGGGCAGAGGGTCGCCCTTGTCGCTCCACCGCGCCTTGTGCCAGCTAAGCAAGAAGCGCGTGGCGGCCTTGTCCGCATCCGCCGGCATGGCGACGTCCTTGTCAACGTCGCCGATACGGACGCGCACGGCCGGCACGGTTCCGGCAGGCACATCGATGACGATGTCCTGAGGCACGGCGTCCTCGCCTTCGATGCGGTTGGCCAGCGTGTACCAGGCCCCGAATTTGGCATCGGCCCCTGGGGGCGCGCTCCCGGGGCCCACAAGCGTGCCGAGCTCCGTCTCGGGCAGCACTGCCCGCCTTACGCGCGCCTTAGCCAGGATCCAGCGGCCGCAGGCGTTCCGGGGCTGCACGACGAGCGCCGTCTGCCCGACCTTGGGATTGCTTCCGATGTCAAAGGTCAGGCCGAAAGGCGGGTTCACCTTCAGCTCCAGCGGCTGGCCGGCGATCCAGGGCCCGTCTCGCCCGTGGAAGATCGGGTTGCCCCCCATCTCGGCCACGCCTGCCACGCGCGTCTCGACGAGATCGACCTCCAGTACGTCGCCGATGCCGCCCAGCTTGGCGAGATCGTCGGTGCGTCGGATCGCTTCGTCAAATACCAGCAGCGCGCCATTCGCCGCGCGAGCGAGGACCTCCGTCGGCGCGTAGGTGGCGGTCAGCGGTATGGCATGACGCAGCACCGGCACCGGCAGGCGCTGCAGGGTGCCGGGCTCCGGGCGCCCTGCCGCGAGCAAGCCGCCGCCCCACACGTACTGCTCGAGCGATGCGGGGCCCGTCCGTCCCAGTTTAGGGTTCATCCAGCGCGCAAAGCGCAAGATCGGCCGCGCGAACGCGACGACGTAGCGCGCTGGCCGGCGGCCCACGAGCAGCTCGTGGCGGAAGAACACTTCGCGGTCGTCCGCGTCCGCCCCGAGCTTCCAGCGGCCCCGGCCGTCGAAGGCGGTCGCCAGCACTACGCTGGAGCTCTCGCGGAAAGTCTCGACGCCCGCGAACGTGGGCAGCCATTTGTCGAGAGGCTGGTCCTTCGATGGGAAGCGCACCGGGTAGCCCGTCCAGTGCCAGTCGTGGCGCTGCACGTAAAGGCCCTTGACCCAGTGCACCCACGGCCCCTCCAAAAAGTCGATTCGCGAGGTGACGAGATTGGGCGATACGAGGAAAACCTTGCCGTCTTCGGCCTCGACTTCCTCGGGACCGGCGAATCGCAGCGCTGCACCAGCCTTCTCAAAGGCCTTGCCGTTCCACTCGGGCAGGGCCTCGAACCAGTATTCGGCGGGGCCGAAGGCCCGCCAGTCGGACAGCTGCGGGATGTCCACCGACTGGATGCCGTCGTGGAAGCGGCACTGCGCGAGCCGGCCCGCCGCGAAGTGCCTCCCGTGGACCAGCGAGTAGACCCGCACGCGGGCGAATTGGCCGTACGGAACATGCACGGTGGCCGTGCCCGTCGCGGCGTCGACCGTGAGCGCGATCTCGGCGCCGCTGCCGGCCTTCACCTCGATCTCCAGCTGGAAGCCCGCCGGTTCGAGCTCGTTTTCCCGCAACCGCTTGAACTCCACATGCTTCGCATCTTGGAAGCTGAGGCCCGCGACTTCGATCCCGAGCGCGGAGACGGCCGGGTGGTAGTCGGGCGTCGCCACGGCTTTGCCTTTGGCGACGCGTTCGCGGAAGCGCTCGACGAAGGACCCGATCTGGTCCGAAGACCACCTCGCCAGGCGCTCGTCCGACACCTCGTCCTTCAGCTTCGTCTCGATCAGCAGGCGGTCGGTGGCCAGCCACTGCTCGATGAAGGCGAACTGCGCACGCGGCGGCCTCACAACGAAGGTGCAACTCTTTGCGCGGCCCGGGAAAAGGTTCTCGTCGTGCGAGAGGAGCGCCACCTTCCGAGGCTGCGAAAGCGGGCTCGACCGAGGCGGCATGGCCTCGCCGCGCGGCAGCCGCGGATCTAGTCCATGCTGCCACGCATGCGCCTGCGTTTCCTCGCTGAGTTCGTACAGCGCGGCAGGCGGCTCCTCCACCACGGCCGGTGCGCCGGGCGGTTCGGACGACCGGAACTGGAGGGCCTCGGCCGCGCTCTGGAATTCGTCCAGTGAACTCGCGTCGACCAGCTGCGCGAACAGCGGCGTGTCGTCGGCCGCCTTCTTCCGCATGCGGGCCTCGACCACGCCCCCCGCGTTATCCAGCGGGGTGGCAGCGGCCTTGTACAGCATGCCGAACCCCATCCGCGGCAGCGCGGCGGCTGCCTTGCGCCACCCGAAGTCGACCGACTCGAATCCGTCCTTGCCGGGCTCGTAGGGCATTGCGTCGTCATCGCCATACGCGGCCACGGAAAACGGCAGGCCCACGTACTCCTGGCTCACCACGACCTCTCCGTCGTTTTCGGTAGCGCCCAGCGTCTCGTGCATCCACGCGGTGGACTTCAGGTCCATCGGATCCATCCCGGCAAAGTCGAGCCAATCGGACTTGCCGGTGGCGAGTTCGTAGCGCAGTGCCGTGTCCGTGAGCCACGCGGCACGCCCGGCGTCGGCTAACCACGGCTTCGTTTCGTCGACGAGCACGCCCCCGCACAAGGCGACGGCGTAGCCGCGAAGCATCTGCAGTTCCGGGCTCCCCGGATCGGTTGCGGTGGAGAACTCGACGCGGATGCCGCGGTCGCGCGGCCGCGTGCGCGACCGCTGCATCGACGCATGCATGTGTTCCACCCAGTGCCGGATTGCCTGCGCCATGAATGGCCCCAGGCTCCTTCGCATCCGCGCGTACGCCGCCTTGCCCACCGTCGAGCGCGTGTTGCGGGCGGTCGCCAGCAGCAACTTCCAGGTCTTTGGGACGGCCACTTCCGCTGGCTGTTCCGGATCTAGTTCGCGCACCAGCGCCTTGGCCCATTGCCACTGCCCGGCGGAGAGCGCGCCGCCGCGGCCACGGACCAGCACGTCGAGCCGCACACCCTTGGGCGCAAGGAGCTTGGCCCGAATCTTCTGCCAATCGGTCTCGGCGTCAGCGCTCAGCTTCGCGTCCGCCACGTGGGCGAGCCAGGGCCCATAAATCTCCGCGCCGGTCTCCTGCCCCAGCACCATCTCGGCCGTGCTGGTCCAGGCATCCTCGAAGGTGATGTCGGGGTTCGCGGCGCCGCACAGGCGCTGGATGTCATTGGAGCGTTCCTTCCAGCGCGTGCGGTCCTTCTCGGACCACGAGTCCCCGCGATCGCCGGCGAGAACCGCGCTCGCTGCGGTGAGGGCCGCCGATCCCGTCGCGTCGTCGGCGGTGAATGGCCGGAGGATCTCGCGGACCTTCGCGGCAGCGCGAGCCTGGTCGGTGTCTAGGAAGAGTTCGAGGACGTTCTGCGCTTCGTCGCGCGGCTCGCGCCCTTCGCCGAGAGTGCGAAACAGGCTCATCCGCATCCCTGTCCGGACTGCCTCGCTCTCTATCGCCTTCCCGACCTCGTCGCGCTTGCCCTTCTGTAGCCAGACCCGGACCAGACGCGCCGGAAGAAGTTCGTTTTGCACTGACTCGCGGATGGCCGACGCGGTGGCGCGGCCCTGCGACATCATCGGCGCGCCCTTCGTGAAGGCCACGTCCTGGGTCGCCGCGGCAAGGCACAGGAAGGCCACGTCGCCGTCCTTGTAGTTCGCGGCAACCTCGACCTTCTTCTGGCCGGTCAGGTCGTACGACGGTGCACGCAGCCCGGCGGCGTCGAGCCGCATTTGCGCGTCAAGAAGATCGGTTTTTCCGATGTCGAATTCGGGGAACGCTGCGAGGTGCGTAACGGCGCCGAGGTCCTTCGTCGCCATCGAGACGAACCAACTGAGCCGCAGCACCTTCTCGGACACCAGTGCGGGCCAGTGTGTGAGCGGCGCCAGCGCGTGGACGTAGCTGCGCTTGCCCTTTATCCAGAAGTCATCCATGGTCTGGGAGAACGGGTGCTCGCAGCCGGAGCACGCGCCCTCCACCTCCTTACGAACGGCCTTGCGCAGCCGTTGCAGATCGCCTTCGGGCCCGCCGGGCTGACCCTCGTCGATCTCGGTGTCCACGCCGCGCCGGATCGCGCCGTCCACCTTGTTCCACGCGCCCTGGGCGTCGCGCGCGAAGAACACCCATTTCAGGTTCGCCCACGACCAGGGGAACAGCAGGTCGCCGAGCTTCTCGCCCGCACCTCCCAGTTGTGGGCCACGCGGGTCGTCGGGTTTCTGCTCCTCGGCCCAGGGCCTCGCAAGATTGAGGTTAAAGACTTTCTCATTGCCTCCCTCAGGGTCGAGGTAATTGCAGCGCTCGACGTTCAGGACCCAGCCGTAACGTGCCATCTCATGCTTCCTTCCGTGTTCAGGCGATCTGGTGCTGCACGTCGCGACGAACCTTGAGCGTGTAGCACCAGCAGATGTCGACCTTGACGTCGAGCACGCCGTTGCCCTTCGTTTCCCCCCCGCCGTGCACGGCCTCCAGCAGCAGCAGCACCGACGCGTTGGCCATGCCGAGGATCCGCGCGCTGCCCGAGAGCGAGAAGCCCACGCGCAACGAGCCGCCGCTGTCGGTGATATCTGCGTAGGCAAAGAGCAGCAGCGCATACGAGCCGCGCGCGACGTGGGCGATGTTCAGTGCCTTCTGCGAGCCGATCGAAAGACCGACCGTGGCGCTGTAGGTCACCTTGCCCTCGTACTTCGCCTGCGCCTCCAGCCACATGCCGCCGCCGAGGTAGCCAATCTGCACCCATACCGGCGAAGTCTTCGTGCCGACTGACACGAAGGCGTTCACGACGAACTGCCCCGAGGTGTTCATGCGCAGCCCGAGGCCCGAGACGATCTTCAGCGGGCCTATGGAGACAACGCCCAGCGGCGGCAGGTCCTTGATCTCGGTGGTCATCGTGGCGCGGGCGCCCACGGGAATGCCGCGCGAATCCTTCTCCAGTTCCACCGCCGGCGGCAGCTCGGGCGCGAAGCGCTTGGCGAACTCGTCGACGAACTTCAGCGCCGGGTGCAGCTCGATTTTCTTCGGCTCGATGTCGAACTCGAAGCCGGAGCCGTCGTAGCGCACTGACACTTCGCGGAACTTCGCGAGCGAGGCGCCGCCAAAGTGCAGTCCCCAATCGCCCTGCAGCAGCGCGTCGGTGCTGCTCGTGCGCTGGCCGTCGGCGCGGATGCGCATGTCGCTGTCCGCCCGCAGCTTCATCTCCGCCACCGTCACCATCAGCCCGGAGAACTCGAACAGCGATTGCTGCTCCTTGAAGTCCGCCCGCACTTTGGTCGTCACCCAGGCAGAGCGTGTTGCCTTGTCCACGCCCTGCGTGATCTTGATGTTGTTGGAGCCGAGGTTCGGCAGCTTGAAGCGCTGGAACAGGCCTTCGAAATCCAAACCACCAATGTTGCGAAAGACCTTGTTGAAGTCGAGGTCCCTGAGCGAGTCCGGCACGATCTGGTCGAGGAGCTCACGCGCGGGCACCGCGATGCCCAGCTGCTTGAGGCCGGAGTCGATCTCGCGCAGCTTGGCGGCGAAGGGCGAGGTCTCGATCTGCTTTTTGGCATCGTCGAAGAGGTATTCCGCCCGGTCTGCGTTGAAGGTGAGCGTTGGCAGCTCGGGCAGCTCGCCGATGGCCTTGACGAGCTTGATCGCCTGGCCCGCCTGATCCGCGTACTCCTTGATGCCCTTCGCCTTATCCTCGAGAGCGGCGAGTTGCTGGCGCGTCTCCTCATCGAATATCTTTCCGGCCTGCTCGGCGACCCGCTCGCGCAGCTCATCCTCGGCCTTCTTCAGAGCGTTGCGCAGTTTGCCTGCGATTTCCTGCGCCTTTTCGCAATCGATGGTGTCTACGAGGTCGACACATTCCTTGTGTAACTGGTCAAGCCAGGTCGTCACGCTGTCCGACGCGTTGTCGATCGCCGCGACGAGCGATTTCGCCAGACCCACAGCCGCAGAGGCGAGCTTCTGGAACTCCGCGTCGACCTTGCCGGCCGCGATGCGCAGGCCGCTCGTCTCGCCGACGGCCGTTTTAACGGCATCGGTCCACTTCGCGATCACGTCGTTGGCGGCCTGGCCGGCCGCAGCGCTCGGCGCGTCGTGGATTTTGTCGACGAAGCCGAGCGCGTCGGCCAGCTTTGCGTCGACTTCCGTTTCGGCAGCGTCAAACGCCTTGAGCGCCAGGCCGAGCAGCTCGTCGATCTTTTCGGTGACGGCGTCGCGCAGGGAGTCCCTCAGCGCATTCATCTGCGTTTCGAGTGCGCCGACCGCAAGCGCGATCTCGTCCACGATCGCCTGGGCCTGCGCGGTCGCGGTCTTGACGGCTGCAGCGGCATTCGTCCACGCGTCCTCCAGTTCCGCCGCCCGATTGTTCGCGTCTTTCAAGAAGCCGGCGAGCATGCCCACCGCCGAGTCGAGCTGGCGCGCCAGTCCCCCGACGGTCGCATGCGAGCGCAGTTTCGCGATTTGTGCCCGCGCAATCGTGCAGGCACGTTCCGCCGCCTCGAAGTCCGGCACCTTCTTTTCGAACTCGACCTTTGCCTCCTTCAGCGCCGCCTGAAGCGATGTCACCGCGGCGGAGAGCTGCTCCTTGGCGTCGCCAACCTTTTTACCCGTGTCAAGCTCCAGGAGCGATGCAGCGTACTTCTGCATTTGGTCGTTCTGCGACCTGGCTAGAGCCTTCAGCATGTCGCGCGCCGCCATCAGCTGCTGCTTAGCGGCCTTCGCCGCTTCCTCGCCGTCCTGCCGCGCGGCCACGCGCGCCGCCTCGAGGTCCGCGCGGATCTTGTCGAAGGGCGCGCGCAGCACGTCTTCGCGCCGCAGCAGCTGCGTGCGGGCCTCGTCCAGCGCGCTCGTGAAGGGCAACGCTCCCGCCGGAATGACAGGGGCCTGCGGCAGGCCCGCCACCGCTTTGCGCAACTGCTCCTTCGCGTTGAGAAAGAGCTCGTCGATCCCGGCATTCAGCCTGCCCTTGAGCGCAACGCAGTCGGCACCCGTCCGCAGCAGCTGCTCCGTGGTGCGAGCGATCAATGCCTCGGCGCGCGAGCGAAGCGAGGCCGCCGATTCGATCCGCGCGCCCGCTTCGCTCGACGCGAGCAGCGCCTGCATCTCCGTCTGCGCCGCCGCCTTAAGCGCGTCGATTCCTGCCGGGCCGAGCACTGCAGTGCGCGCCACGGACACGAGATCCATCGTCGCGAGCATGTGGGTGTCGCCGCGTCCGTGCTGCAGGTCGACCTTGCCGTCGCTGCGCACCGCCATGTCGAAGCGCGGGCGGCGCGTGAGCCCGGGCCTCGGCGCGGGCAGGCTAGGGCTCGCAAGCGCTTCGTTGTTGCTGATGCCTGCCGCCGTCAGCAGCGGCAGGCGCGCCAGCACCTCCGCGCAGTCGACGCCGGGCTGGGCCTCCCATTTGTCAGGGTTGGGCCCGGTGCCGGCTTGCGTGTTCGAATAGAAGACGAGGTGCTGCGGCTCCTCGTGCCAGCAGCGGGAGATCTGCTCACCGCCCGCGCGCGCCTGCAGCGCGAAGAAGGGCTTGGGGTAGAAGCCCGACTTGTCTTCGGCGTTCCACAGCGGGATCTCGTAGCCGTGCTCGAGGTCGCGGCCCCAGGCACCGTTCACGTACACCCGAGGCGTCACGAACTCACTCGCCACGAGGAAGCCCGCGCGGTTCTCGTCCTTCTGCTCCTCCCGCTCGAAGTGCCGCAGCATCTCGACGGCCTCGACGTACTCCTCGGTCTTGCGCAGCACAGGCCAGCCGCGCAGCGACCCCGCTTCGCCCGGCTTCGCGGCGCCCCACTCCTGCTCGTCCTCGAATTGCTTGCTCGCCACCGTGCTGCGCTCGTACACGACGACGTGCTTGGCCTTGTTCCACAGCACGCCCACGCGGCCGATGCGCACCTTGATCAGCCGCGAGAGCTGCCCGAAGTTAGTTTCCGCGATGAAGGTGGTGCGCCCTTCGTCGAAAGAGACGCTCATGCGGCCGCTCGCGCCGAGCGCGCTGAGCGCGAGCGACTCGATCTCTCCGCCCGTCGCGACCGGCGCGCGCAGCACCGCTACAAGTTCGGAGGCGAACTCGATCGTGTGCACCACGCCGGCCGGGATGGAGTCGCCGCCTTCGCCCCAGGCGCCTTTGTCCGCGAGGAAGGCCCAGCCGCCCGCCGCGATCTCCTGCATCTTTGCAGGGCTCAGGTCGGTCAGCACCACCTCGGGATCCTGGCCGTATTCCTTCTTCCATTGCGGCAGCGGGTTGGCCAGCGGCGGCGCGCCCGCGTTGCGGTCCCGAATGCGGAAGCGCAAACCTTCCTTCAGACCAAGGCCGCCCTGCGCCGACCACGGGTCATAGAGGTGGAACTGCGCGAGCCGCGCCGAGAAGCCGCTTCGCGCGGCGGAATGCGCGCTGCGCAGGTCTTTCAGCGGTTCGTGCAGCGCCGAGTCCCGGTCGACGGCGTACGCCGCCGCCTCGCCGGAAAACGCGACGCGGATCCAGCGCTTGAGCATCGGGTCGTCCGCGTCAGGCAGCCGCTCGAGATTCTCCGCCGGCCGGCCGAGCATCGAGGCGGTCTCGGCAACGCGCACATCCGGGAGCCCCTGATGCGACACCTCGAACTTCGCCTCGACCGGATAGACCATCTCGGTGGTGAACGACTCGACCTTTGCGAGCGTGAACACCGCGGCGAGGTTGCTCGGCGACTTGTTGTAGCGGCGTTCCCGCACCGAAGGCCGCACGACGATCTGCGTGGGGGGCGAGAAGCGGTAGGCGACCGGTCCCGAGGGGTCGAGCCACGGCTTGCCGTCCTTCGTCCAGAAGCGCGCGCCGCGCTCCATCGCTTCGCCCACGGCCTGCGGCTGGAACGTCACCGACACGGTCGCGTCCGGGACGCGCCACTGCGCGCCCTCGGGGTCGTTGCTCGCCCAGGTGGCGATCAGCAGGCCGGCTTCGGCGTCGATGTCCGCGGGCTGCACCACGCCGACGAAGAACGGGCGCACCTGCAGGAAGACCGACTCTTCGCCGATCGGCCGACGGTCCTCGGCACGCACCTCGAGCCGCAGGACCGCGTTGCGCCCGGGCGTCGTGAGATGCGAGATGCGCAGGTTGCACTTGCGGCCGGCGCTGCGGGCGCGGCGCGGGAACCGCAGCGGGTCGCTGTCGCGCTGCAGCTCGTCCTCGGCGCTGTCCGACACCCCGAAGGCCGCCTCAAGATCCTGGCCGGCAACGTCTCCAGTCTGCGAAGTGCGCACCTCGCACCCGAACACCTCCAGCACCGCGTCAGGGTAGAGGTCAGCGTGCGTCTCCGTCCACGTACCGCGAAGCCTGCACTGCAACTCTGCCTGGCATCCCGCCGGGATCCTGAACTCAAGCGCGCCCCACACCAGCCACTCGTCCTTGCCGACCTGGCGCGCCACACGGCCCTTCTCGCGTTTGACGTGCCAGCTCGCGAGGAGTTCGGCCGACTTGTCGAGCGCCGCCGACGCAGACGCGATCCGCTCGGCCCATGACAGGTCGCCCTGGAACGGAACGGCGCTCCAGGCGGAAGGCGTGGCCGATCCGTCGAGCTCGCCGGTGAAGACCAGCGCGTCCTCGTGTAGCGGCCATGGCTTATCCGGCGTCCAGGGCGCGCCAGCCGTCCCCGCGGGCTGCCATCCGAAGACCGCGAGGATCGGAACGGGTGCACTGCGCGCTAGGTGCAAGCCGCGCAGTTTCGCGCGCGCCTTTCTCGGGTCGGCGTCGGGTGCGGTAATGTCGAACACGAGCAGCGGCCGCACCTCCTTGACTGCGGCCGCGTTTTGGAGGTCAAGCCATGGCAGCCCCGTCACCGGCTGTCCAGACCGCTGCACGCGCGTGCCGGCCGCCGCGTGCTGCACCGTGAAGTTCCAGGCCTGCTCGATCACGGGGCGGGCCATGAGCCTTTGTGCGGACTTGTGTTCGTTCATCGGGTCCCACTGCACGACCGCGCGCCACAAGCTGTGCGCGGCCGCGAGCGGCAATGCCAGCATCAGCGGGACGGCGTTGTACGCCTCATTGACACCGAACTTCGTCCTCGTGAGCCCCGCCAGCCGCAGACCCGCGGACGCGTCATTCTTCGGCCCAGATTCGCTTGTCGGCACGAGCACTAGCCACGCCCGCCCCGCCTCCACAAAAACACCGGCATACAGGTAGTGCTTGTTGCTGTACGCCCAGTGCATCTCTTGCGCGACGCCGGTGTTCTGCAGCGGAAAACCGCGGCCGCCGCTGATCTTCAGCTCGATGAACGGCTCCTCGTTCTTCTGCGTCATCCACCAGCCAAGGCGGCCGAGGATTGCGTCCTTCTTTTCGAACCATCCGCGGCCGGGCATGCCGGTCTTCCATTCCCCCGCATCGGGGTCGTAGCGCAGCGTGAGGCGGACGTCCGCGGTTTCGTACCCTGGAACCGGTGTGGGCAGTTTCAGTTCAACAACGGGGCCGCTGCGAACGGGCCGCAGTTTCTCGACAAGCCCACCGTCGATGCGAAATGGACTCGGCCCGCCCAGCCACAACGTGCCGGTGAGGGGACCGCCGAGGGGCTCGGCCTTCTCGGGAAGGTCGGCGAGCTCCCAGGCCTTGCGCCATTGCGCGTCCACACCCGACAGCCCCGTGAGGTCGATGATCATGCTCTCGTCCCTTTCGGTCGCGCCGCAGTTGTTACCCTGGCCGCGATGCTAGGGTCATTGCAGCGGCCCCCCATCCTGGATTTGACTGAGGCGTGCGCGGCCGATATGGCTTAAGGGGGGGCGGCCTGTTTCCCAGTAAGGCAGCACCATGACCATCACCCCCCGGCATGATCGCCCGCACGAATGGAACTCTGGGCTCCATTCCTCACATGTGTCTCGACACCAAGGGCCAGGTGACCGTGGGCACTGGGCACATGATCCGAACGGCGACGGCCGACAGGGGCACGTCCGCCGCCGCGACGGCGGCGCAGGAAAACGCGGACCCCGTCGAGGTGGCGAAGCAGAAGACGGCTATCTGCTGCCACAGCTCTTGCGCTGACCAACGCTAGCGAGCTGCCTGGCGCGCCCTGTTGCGCGGCAGCATTTCCTTGCCGCTGCGAAGCTGGTCCAGGAAGTCCGCCCAGGTCTGTAGCATCACGCGCCGCTGCTCGACGAACTCGGTCCGGTTGTAGGCCCGGCCCAGGCTGTCGCGCACGGTGTGCGCCAGCTGCGCCTCGATCACGTCGGGGCTGAAGCCGAGCCGCTCGTGCAGCATCGTCCGCGCCGTGGCCCGGAAGCCGTGGCCGGTCACCTCGTCGGCCGGGAAACCCATCGTTCGCAGCGCTGCGTTGACCGTGTTCTCGCTCATCGCGCGCTCGTGGTGGCGCTCGCCGCGGAAGACCATCTTGCCCTGGCCGGTGAGTGGCTGCAGCTCGCGAAAGACGTCAACAGCCTGTTTCGGCAGCGGCACCAAGTGGGGCGTGCCGCTCAGCTTCTGCCGCAGCTCGCGCTTCATCCGTGCCGCCGGCACCTGCCAAAGCGCAGCCTCCAGGTCGATCTCGGCCCACTCCGCGAAGCGCAGCTCGCCAGGTCGCAACAACAGCATCGGCGCCAGCTTCAGCGCCGCGCGAACGACGGGCGTCGCGGCGTAGCCGTCAATCGCCCGCAGCAGCTCGCCCAGGCGCTTGGGCTCGACGATGGCCGGGAAGTGCTTCGGGTTGGGCTGGCGCAGCGCATCCTTCAGCTCCCGCGCGGGGTTGAACTTCGCGTGGCCGGTGGCCACGGCGTAGCGGAAGACCTGTCCCGAATCCTGCAGCGCCCGGTGGGCCGTCTCGATGACGCCCCGGGACTCGATGCGCCGCATCACCGCCAGCAGCTGCGGGCCGGTGATTTCGGCAGCCATCTCGCGGCCGATGTAGGGAAAGACGTCCGTCTCCAGCCTGGCGATGACCTTGTCGCCGTAGCTCTTGGACCAGCTGTCCTTGCGCACCGCGAACCACTCGCGAGCGACGGCTTCGAAGCTGCCCACTGCGGGCAGACCCTGCGCCTGGCGCTGCTCGGCCACACGCTCCTCGGCCCACATCTCGCGCTCGGCCTTGCGCTGCTGGCTGGGGTCGAAGCCTTCGGCGAGCAGCTGCCGGGCTGCTTCGGCCTTGCGGCGCGCCAGGGCGAGCGAGGTGTCGGGGAAGGTGCCGAGCGTGAGCGTGTTGCGCTTGCCCTGGAATCGGTAGTCCAGGCGCCAGCTGTGCAGCCCACTCCTGGCGAAGAGCAGCAGCACCAGGCCGCCACCGTCGGTGAGCCGCTTGCGCGGATCGTCCGTTTTCACGGCGCGGATGGTGGCTTCCGAAGGGATCAGATTGCGTGCCATGGAGTAAAACGGCCCTTTTCGGCCGTCCGCAGCAGATTTACTCCACTGTTTACTCCATCAGGCCGGGATCTGACAAGACCCGGCGAGACCTCCGTGGACATGAAAAAAGCCCTAAGTAGTTGATTCCCTAGGGCTTTCTGGAGCTTCTGGGACTTCTAGGGAAGTCCTGAAACAGAGGTCCTGGTGGCCTGGGGCGGAATCGAACCACCGACACGCGGATTTTCAATCGGTTTCCGCGGGTGCGGTTGGGCCGAAGCCACTCGCAACACTGAGCAAAAACAAGCACTTACAGCGCATTGGACCGCAGTCGTCCGCAGCCCGCCGCACCCGGCGCCTGACGCCATTGCCAGAGGATTGCCAGAAACTGCGCCTCCCCTCGCGATGACGTGAGATGAGTGTAGCAACCACCCGTCGCGTCTGCGCGAAGCTTTGCGGCGCGGCCGGGGGGCCGCGAAATCCCGCGACGGCACAGGGCGAGCTCATACCCAGGAGATTCAGAGTTTCCTGGGTACGAGGCGCAGGCGAGCATCTGCGAATCCCGGCACAAGGTCAGCACGGCATCCGCGGCCGTCCGCGCGTCTTCGCAGACGCTCGTCGGGTGCCTTCCATTGCTTCAGAAGCACCAGGGCGTCTTCGCCGCCAACGAGCGACTTTGCGTCTCGGAGCCGCCCGAGCACCTGCTCGCGGTCGGCTAGGGGGAGGTCTTGGACCTGCTTCTCGACGAGAGACAGCCAGTCCTGGACGCGTCGCGCCTGGCCCCACGCATCGATGGCGGCTAGCAGGTCTGCACGCGCCGCCTGGCGTGCCTCTGCCCGGCCGGCAACCTCCACACCCTCAACTGAAGCTAGCTCACTTGAAGCTAGCCTGGACCTTCGCGCCTTCCGCTTCAGCCGCCTCGACAGCGCTGGCCACGGATTCCTCCGCACTCCGAATAGCCGCCAGGAAAGCACGCACCTCGCTCTCCTTCTCAGCACTCGCAAAAACTACTTGACCATTGAGTGCGGTGAAGGCGCCCGGGTTGCGCTCACTCCAATCAAGCAGATTCTGAACGGCTGTGGCGAATGCACTCTGTGCGCGACCGACCAGTTCGAACTGTGTTGATTCGAACTGGACCGTTCTCTCGACTACGAAGCGCACGTCTTCCCCAGCTTTCCCGCCTGGCGCCTGCTGAAGAAGTTGGCTTAGCCCTTCAGCTCGAGCTTGCACCAGCACGCTTCGTTCGGCCAGGAGCTTGCGAAAGCGCTGCACGGTCGCCTTGCCTTCGGCAATGCCCTCTCGCGTCGCCAGCGTATCGGCCGACAAGGTTCTGGACCAGTCGAGTTCATCTATCGACCGCTCAATCTCGGCGAACTTCACCTTGAACTCGTCGCCGTTGCTCTTGAGGGCCTTCATGAAGTCAGCAGCCCTGCTTTGGCCAGCACCGGCAAGCGCAATGACAGACAGGCATGCAGCGAATGCCAGCCCAGCTATGACGAGCCGCTCCTTCGCCCGCCGAACTGCTGTGCGATTGCGACCGAGAAGCGTTGCGATAAGCAGCACAAAGAGCGCGCCGGCCAGAATCCTTGCCATGAGTTCCATCTGTGCAAACTTGTTGGCCGGTGCAATCAGGTCAATGAGGTCTGCCGATGCGAGGCCGGCAACCAGCAACGCCACTGCGACCGCGTTGTAGATGGCCGCTCTGCGCCTAGTATCCGGGCCTGTAGCCAGTGCTTGTTCCGCCATGATGGACACCCAACGTTGTTTTGGTTGTGAGTAGTCTACAGGCTTTCTCCCGAATTCGGGACAGGCTAATTCCTTGGCTAGCTGCACGCAGCTGAGCCGCTTCGGTGTCAGGGTCCAAACCACCCCTGGTCCAACTCCCTGCGGGCGCAGCCGTGGCCGGTGACGCCGATGCTCGTGGGGCCATGCAGGTCCCGGTCAGCGCACCCTCGAACGGGCTCTTGACGCACTTCAGCCATCCGCATGAAGAGCCGGAGGTCGGTCGCGTGACGCCTGTGCAGCCTCCCAAGCGACCCAGAGGCGCAACGCTCCTGGTTGGCCCAGGTCGCAAGACCCTACCGATTAGGGATGTGCTTCGTGCGAGGCTCGGCTAGAACTCTCTGAGTAACGCCGGCCGCTAAGCACGGGAGGAATCTGTCATGCGACTCGTTTCCAGGTCTCGGTCTTTCGCAGCACGAGTCGCGTTGGCTCTGGTTATGGCCGGGGCGTTGGCCGGCTGCTCGACACCCTACAAGTCGCCCGCATTCGCGTCCAGTTCGGGCAACACCCGCTTCGAGGGCATCGTCGACCTGCTCGAGCCGCAACGCCCGCTTGACCTGCTGTTCGTGCACGGCATGTGCACCCACGACGAACTGTGGGCCACAGGTGCCGTTACCAACATCTACGCCGCGCTGGGAGGTACCGAAAAGGTCGAGTTGCAGCCGGTCGAAGTCGAGGACACGGGTATTCGCCTGTATCAGCAGACGCTCTCGACCCCTCGGGGACCGATTCGCGCCAACGCCATCCTGTGGTCTCCGCTGACGGCGCCTCTCAAGGCGCGGCTCTGTTACGACCAGACCGACAAGTCCAAAGCCTGTCCACCCGCCGAGGCGGAGAAGGCCTACCCGTACCAGCGCGCACAGCTCAATCGCATCCTGAAGGACACCATCCTCAACGATTGCCTGTCCGACGCCGTCATCTACCAGGGCCAGTCCCGCGACCAAATCAACGAGCGCATGCAGCGCGCCGTGCTCCAGGCCGTGGCGACGTCAGGAGGCCAGCGTTCGGACGGCAACGCAGCGGTCGCCGCAGCCGCCATGGACGAGTCCATTCCCCTGGTCGTGGTCAGCGAAAGTCTTGGGAGCAAAGTCGTCTTCGATGCCCTGTTCAAATTGTCCGTATCGAGCGTGCCGGCGAAGCGCGCGGCCGGCCAGCGCACCTTCGACCGCACCACATTGGTCTTCATGGGCGCCAACCAGGTGCCCATCCTGGCACTGGGCGACACGATGCTGGACGGCACCATCAAGAGCCTGTCTACCGACGGTTCCTCGTATCCCAGGGACGCGCTTGCCGAGCTCGTCGCGTCGCGAAAGGCGCGAGCGCCATTCAAGGCCGCCTCGGTGGCGGCGGCTCCCCTGCGCGTCGTTGCCTTCACAGACCCCAACGACCTCCTGTCCTACATCCTTGTGCCGAGTCCATGGGGCAAGAGTTACGACGTCGTGGATGTCGTCGTGTCCAACGACAACACGTACTTTGGTCTCGTAGAGTTGCCCACGACGGCTCACCAGGGCTACCGAGAGAACAGTACCGTGCGAAGGCTCGTTGCCTGCGGGAATCCCACGTCGGGCAAGTGCCAGTAGAAATCGCAAGTACGCGAGTTTGCGAAGACCCCAAGGGGGCCCGCCCCTTGGACCACGAATCCTGCCAGCGCCCGGTAGGACAAGAGAATGGTGCTCGAACCGGCTAAGGGCTCGGGAAACACACTGCCGGTGTAGTGACGCAATGTGCTCGTGGTCGACCAGGCTGGCCGCACGACCGCGGATGAAGACTGCGTCGTGCCTGTTCAACCGCTCGCAACGAGCCATCGCCAAGTGTGATGACGCCGACCATGGCCGACCCACAGGTCACCCGATATGCTCCAGCCCGATGGCTGCTTCCATCGGCTGCGCGTTACCGAAGGCTGGAGGGACTATGGCAACTGGTACCAATTGGGACAATCGCTTCGTTCTTCGCCGCAAGGACGAAAGGGACCCGACTCACCATCGCATCTATAAGCACGCCAACTACGCCAGCGAGATAACCAGCGCTGACAACTACTTTGCTGGCGAACCCGTTCGGGTCCCGAAGACCGAATACAGGGCAGTCAGCATGTCGCCGCCCCGAGGCTGGCAAGTCAGCCTGGAGAGTCAGCCTGGGACTGTCGAGATGTGCGTCTTCCAATTGAAGAGGCGGCCATGAGACCCAGCTCTGTATCCACCATCGGCGGCTTGGCAGTTGTCGTCCTCCTGGCCGGTTGCGGGGCGAAGCCGGAACTGTTGCGACACTACGACCGATTGGATGGCGCTACCGCCAATGCGACGCTCGAACTGAGCGTTTTCATGGCGAGTCCGAAGGCAGGCGAATCGAAAGCACCAATTGTTGGTCTGAGCGAGCGTGCTCAAGCGGAACTCGTGAAGGCCCTGGCCGAACGAGCCGGACCGGACGTGTCGGCGAAGCAACTCGTTGCCTCGGTCATGGCGACGCCGGAGGAAGAACAGGGTCCCTGCGCTTGGGCAGACAGGACCGTCCTGAGCAAACGCGTGGTCTTCACGCTCCTGGGTGACCTCCGAAAGCCAGCGGACCGAGTCGACAAGCTGGAAATGGTCCTTGAACTTGCTCAACCCGAGAGAGCGCGATTCACTTCTTGGGACCGCTTCGACTCGGTCTACGCCTCCTTCGACATCGGTTCAGCCAAGTTCACACAAACCGACAAGCTCACGCTCGGTAGAACGAAGACGGCAAGCGTCGGGGATGTCGAACGTGTACTCGACATCGGTGCCGAGACCTCCGATGTACTCGAGGAAAGCGCAAAGTACGCTTTGCGCCGAATGTCCCTCGGGGGCGCGCTGACGCCCAGTGTCGCGAAGCTGGTTGTCGAAGGTGGACCGAACGTGAACTTGTTCGGAACGACGACGGCCACGGTCTCGCTCAAGCTGACGGCCATCGACGACAACCTGCCCGTTTACCGGCTGAGCCTGGTGAAGGACGGCAAACCTGCTATGCCCGCCGTCGTGACGATAGAACGCTGCCAGGCGAAGGTAGCCAAGAGCAGCAGCGACGGTCTTAGCGTCAAGACCAAAGCGAATGCTTGGATTCGCGAGACAGCGTCCGGTGACTCTACCGTTTCTGAAGGTGATGACGTAACGAGCATCCGTACTATGCCGCTGAGCGGTCCGACCTTGCAGCTTGCAACAGCGGACGACCTCTATGCCGCAACCTTTGGTCTTGTCCAGTGCCCACCGGGCGCCCAGTTGGAAGCCTGCCATCGGCTACGCATTGAGGTCGCTGATTTCGGCGCACCAAGCAGTGACGTATTGCAGTTCACTACCGCTGCAGCTGCAGCGCAGCTCCGGCTTTGGCTGCTCGAGCAGACCCGCACCGGGACTGTCTCGGCCGTGGCGGGTCGGCGCATCGGACTAGCCGGGGCTGACGACGACGCTGCCGCCCTTACTGGGGTGAGCAGTACAGCTGCGAATCAGCTTCGGGTAGCACGCTTGCGGCAAAACCGTTGACCGCTGGCGCGCAGCAGGCATTCGAGGTAGCGGCGGGTAGTCGACTCTTTCTTGCAAGTGCTTCTGCGGTCACGATTCGACAAGGCTCGCAAGGCTGGTCGCGAACCGTCCGATGCACTAGCAGCGTGAACTCTCGGCTACGGCAGTAGCGTCCACTCAAGTGGCGCAGCTGGTACGTTTTTGAGGCGATGAGCCTTCGCATACGGCAACAGCACTTGCAGGCCGCACTTGGAATCCCATTCGGCATAGGCGGCGGCGTGCTGAGGACCATCGGGCTCTTTGCGTTGAGCAAGCATTACCTGAAGGCCAAGTGCCTTGCATTGCTCGTACCGGCTCTGCGAAAGCCCGTACCTCCTCTCCTCGTCGCGCCCGTCGTCGGCATGCACCGGCCTAGCTGAGCGAACGTCAAGCTTGTCTACCTTGGTATGCGCTGGCTTACCCCAATGCCATTCAGAGCCAGGGATGACCATTAGGCTGACCGCAACAAACGCAAGGCATGCGGCAATGAATCCGCCACCATGCCTTACGACACCTGAGTGCGCTCTGCCCCTACTGAAAAGTAGAAATGCTAGCCAGCCTGCGGGAAAGCTGAGCATCAACAGCCACATCTTCAGCATTGCGTCCTCGCAAAACACTGGCAGACCCGCTCGCTCGCTGCACGCGCGCCGTCTACGTGGTCGTGCCTCCATGATGCCTGACGACCTGTTTGCAAATGGCGGTCGCGGTTCGACAAGGCGCGCAAAGCTGTCGGCGTTGTCTTCCAGTTCCGCGACATTCGTGCCAAGACCGCGAGGCACACCGGGGACCTAGCGCACTCGCAACGGCTTCTTGGCCACAAGAACCGCCACATGAGCGACCGCTACGTGTGGGAGAGGATCGGGCAGCGGGTCAAGCCGCTGCGGTGACCGTTACTTGCCTGGGGCCTTTTCAGCGGACTTCGTTGAGGCAAGCGCCCGCAAGCGCCCGAGCCTCTCTTGCTTGAGTGCTCTCTGTACATACCACTCCTGATCGAGAAGATGTATTAGGTCGAGCAACTGCTGAGCCTCACCCGGTTCGATGTCGATGATCAGCGCGATGTCACGCTCGGGATGAGCGCCGATGTTGCCGAGGCTTTTTGACGTCCATCATGGCCTGGTACAGGTCGGGATCACACCGGTCCTTGATGGCCACCAGCTCTAGATGGAGATTTGCCTTCGACACACCCCAAAAGTCGCGAATCATCCCTTGCAGCGCACGGCGGGCAAGCGTCGCCGCGGCCTTTGGGCTAAGGCCACGAATCAGGTAGGCCTCAACGTAGTCCTCTTGAACACTGGCAGGAACGCTAGTGCTCAGCGGTGCTGTTGTGGAAGGGATGAACTGAAAGCGACCGACGCCTACAGTGCCCTTGACATCGTACTTGTCGGGGCCATGCGGGTTGTAGGCATAGGCAGCGGAATGCGCTGAAACCGAGAGGTGGTACTCACGGCAGTCAGGGTTCGGACATCGGATCAGGCTGCCGAAGACAGTGAACGCCTGTCCGTCGGCCTCGCTCGTTTCGGTTCCGAGATCGAGCCGCTTGTGCGTCTCATCAGCACGGCCAAGGGTCGCGTGCCTGCCGCAAATCGAGCAAGTCCAGCTTCTATGCGGGGCCACGCTCCACCTCCTGCGCCTTCAATTTTGTAGAAGGTCTGGGCAAATTGCAGCAAAGCCCCGGGGGTGACCTCGCGGGGCTGCCGTCGACGGGATTGTCAGCCCCGGAGAATTTCTGGTGGCCTGGGGCGGAATCGAACCACCGACACGCGGATTTTCAATCCGCTGCTCTACCAACTGAGCTACCAGGCCGAGAACCAGCGATTATAGCTGGCCGGTGCCCGCGGGCTCAGTGCGCGGC
>JAFLDH010000089.1 GCA_017302505.1 Burkholderiales bacterium | reverse complement strand
GTCCAAGGGGTGCGCATTGGGGAGGGCCTGCAGCTACCTGCTGCCGCGGTGTGGCAACCACGACTGCGACCACAAGCGACTGCTTTTCAGCAGCCAGTATCGGTATCCAGATGCCCGCTGTGGGTCGAGGTGTCGAGGTCGTCGTCTCGAAGACCAGTCGTTCAGGCCAAGATGGATCGGGCGACTGCTCTCAGCCATGGCCGCGAACTGGCCGTCCCGGCCAACTGCCGCCGTTGACAGAGGGCGACTGCCCGGCTTCTCAACGTGAAGTCCGGGGCGACTGATTCGCGATCCTGGCTGCCCAAGGTGACATTTCCGGCGGGTTCGCCAGTGTCGATACCGAGGCTTGGCGCTGGTTCCTGGCGCAGCCTTCGAAGCCTCGACGTTGCCGACGACCCAGTGCCGCAACATCGTCGGCGCCACTCGGGTGACTGAGCCGGCCACCGGGCTGTCACCCGGAGTCGCGCTACAGCTTCTTTCCAGGGGCGCGCTGCCCAGCGCAAGGGCTTAGCATCGCGGCGATGCGTGCGCTGATCGTTGACGACCATCCGCTGATGCGGGAAGCTGTGTGTTCACTGCTGGCCCACCTGCACCCGGGGGTCGAGCAGTTGAGCGTTGGCAGAGTGGCCGATGCGTTGCAGGTGCTCGATACAGCGCCATTGCCCGACGTCGCCGTGCTGGACCTGTGCCTGCCCGACGGGGACAGCGAACCGGTGGTGCGGCGACTTCGCGCTGCCGGCGGACCGGGCCCGCGCATCTTCGTACTGTCGGCTTCGGCCGATGCGGACGATGCAAGGCGGATGCTGCGCGCCGGGGCAAACGGCTACTGCCCGAAGTCGGAGAGCCCGCAGACGCTGGCGGCTGCGCTGCAACTTGTCCTCGACGGGCATCGCTACGTTCCGCCGTTACTGCTGGATTGGGGCGACGAGCCGGTCACGCCAGAAGTACCGGGCCGGCTGACACAGCGGCAGCGCGAAGTGCTGGAGCTTCTGGCGCGCGGGCTGCCGAATAAGACGATCGGCCGCGAGCTCGGCATCGCCGAGCGCACGGTGAAGCTTCACGTGCAGGGCCTTTTCGCACTGCTCGGGGCGACCAACCGCACCCATGCCGTGGCCCGTGCCCGGGAAGTTGGGTTGTTGGGTTCCAGCGCCGCCCACGCCTGACAGGCCGGGCGGCGAGGCTGAATCAGGTCGCTGGGCGCAGCGTCTGCGCTGGGCGGATGGCCACCGCCTCGCGCGCGGCAGACTCCAGCGCCGCGGGCGTGACTGGCTTGCGCAGTGCAACCAATCCCGCTGCCCGGGCCGCGTCGAGTGCGGCAATGTCGGCGCTGATCACCAGCCCAGGCAGCTCGTCGTCGTTGTATTCCTCGCGCACGCGCTGCACAGCTTCCGTGCCGCCGGCCCCCATGGCCAGACGGCCGCCTGCGATGACGAGCGCCGGCCGCACCCGGCGCGTGACCAGCCCCGCCAGCGCGTCGGAAACGTCGGCGGCGGCAACGACCTCGGCGCCCCATCGCGCAACGAGTTCTGCTGTGGCACCCCGCACGGCCGCGTCGTCCTCAACGATCACGATCAGCGCGCCGGCCAGTGCATGCCTTTCGGGAAAACGGCCCGCAGGTGCCGTCGCCGGCGGCGCCGCATCGACCTGTCCAGCCTGAAGCGACGCGCGTGGCGGCGGCTGCATGTCGATCGTAAAGCGGCTGCCGCGCCCGGGTGCCGAACGCAGCGCCAGCCCATGCCCGAGTAGCTTCGCACAGCCCTGCACGATGGCGAGCCCGAGTCCGAAGCCGCCGCGTCCGCTCTCTCTGTCGGCCTGGACGAATTCGTCGAAGATGCCCATGTGCTTTTCGGGCGCGATGCCGATGCCGGTGTCCACCACTTCCACGCAGGGGCCGCGGCCAGGACGGTCGCGCACCGCCACGACGATGCCGCCGCGGTCGGTGTAGCGGATGGCGTTGGCCAGCAGGTTGCGCACCATCCGCTCGGCCAGCAGTGGATCGGTGAACGCCGTGGCGTCTGCCGCCCGCAGCCGAAGATGGAGCCCGCGCGCATCGGCCTGCGGGCGCATCGCGTCGACGATACTTTCCACCAGCGGCCGCAACGCCACCGCGCGCGGCTGGGCGCGCAACTCACCGGCGTCCAGCCGCCCTAGGTCCAGCAACGCGTCGAGCTGGGCCGACAGGCCCTCAACGGTGCGTTGCGCGAGCGACAGCCGTTGCGCCTGGGTCGGCGGCATCGGCCCGGTTGTCGCCAGCCCGAGCGCCAGCGACAGCGCGTGCACCGGCTGACGCAGGTCATGGCTAGCAGCGGCCAGCAGCCGGCTACGCGCGCGCTGCGCTTGCTCCACGCGCTGCACTTCCTGCTCGAGCCGGGCTGCCAGTGCGGCCAGCTCGTGACGTCCGCGCATCGCGTCGAGCAGTGTGCCATTCAGGCTGCTCGCGTAGCGCCACGTGACGAGCCCATAGATGGCGGCAATGCCCGCAACGGCCAGAAACACCGGCCCACCTTCGCGCAGCGCGGCCACGGCTACGGCCGACACCGTCGGCACGAAGAACGCGGTGAAGGCGGGTAGAAGCGCGGACAGAGAATGCAGCGCGCCCGAGGAGACGCCCGCGACGAGAAAGATAAGCAGGAACTTCTGCGGCAGCGCCGCATCGGCGACTGGCCACAGCATCAAGATGCCGCCAGCCCACACAAGCCCGAGCACGAGCGCCGAACGCATGCCTGCGCGCGCGCGCCGGTGCGCGTTGCGCGGCGTCACGGGCCGGCGCCGTGTCGCGGCGATCACCCAGACATTGGCGGCACAGTGCAGCGCCAGCAGTCCCACCCAGGCTGCCAGCGCGGCTACAGGCACATGCCCTTGCAGCGCCCAGACCACCAGCGCGGCAAGAAGCAGGTTGCCGACAACCGTAGCCGGCAGTGTGCGCTGCACGGCGGCGACCTGGTCGGCCAGCAGCACCGCTGCATCCACGGGGACTTGAGCGGTGGGGGTCGGGGGTGCTGCGGGGCCCATGACGGACGCGGATGCTACAAGGCCCTAGGCTTGCCCCACCACCCAGCAGGCGGCCATTCGGCCTAGCCAGGCGCACCGGCTGATCGGGCCGGGCCCCAGCGCCCGGCGGTTGGGTCAACCTGCCCTTTCGGGCAGTGTGTTGGCCGCTCGGATTGCCCGTGAGGTCACTGTCCATGCACCCGGCCTGGAGCCATGATCGCGCCACCGCGCCACCGCGCCACGTGGCGTGATTTGGATGCGCGCTGGCGGCCAACCGGTCGCGCACGGATACGGCAAGCTCAACGTCATCAACCAAGCGCACTCGCATGAACAGCCTGAACGTCAACCGCATCCTCATGATCTGCGTGGCCAGTGCACCGGTTGCATTCAGCGTGCAGCCCGCCAGCGCCTATGAAGTCCTGCGTGTCGACACCGACACCGGGCTGATGGTCACCGAGACCTGCAACCCCACGTGCTACCAGAACGGGCAGCCCCAGCGCGCCGTGTTCTTCAACGGCGCCACGATCGTTGCCGGCGAGGTGGTCAACGGATTGCGGCACTTTTACGTGCGCGGCAACTTCGTCGTCAACCCGGACGATCTGGTCACGTCCATGGCGGGTCGCAGCCGCCAGTTCGGCGCCAGCTTCCAGGTTGGTAACAACGCCGATCTACGCGGCAGTTTTCGGTTCGGTGCGGTGGGCAGCACGCCCGGGGCGGGGGGTGGCGCAGGCGGAGGCGGCGGTTTCTACGCCCACGACAACGAACTTCTTGCCAACGAGGGCGGGATGCCTGCCAACATGCCTCGCATAGGCGCCGCCGGGGGCCCTGGCGGCGCCGCTGCCCAGGCCGCTGTTATCAGCGCTGGTTTGGGTCTGACGTGGTTCTTCAACGCGCGGGGCGGTGAGGATGGCAGCAAGGGCAACACGTCGCGCCCCGGGTTCGCGGGTCTGCCAGGCAATTCGGGGGCACCGGGCGGCGACGGCCAGGGCGGCGCACAAGGCGTCAACAACATCGCTGGCGGCGGCCGCGGCGGCTGGGGTGGGGCTGGTGGTTCCGGCGGACTGGGTGGACAGGGCGGGACCGGCGGCGTCGGCGGGGAAGGCGGCACCGGTTTCATGCTGTTCGTGGACCCTGACGATGTTTTTCCCACCGGCCGTTCTGTCACTATGGGAGGCGGCAGCGCCCCGGGAACTGGCGGCGCGGGCGGCAATGGCAGCGCCGGGCAAGCCGGCGGCGCTGGCGGTCAAGGTCAGATGGGAACCAGCGCGCTGAACCGGACAGTGAACCGGAGCCTAAACCCGGGCAGTGTCGAACGCACCGTGCTGCGCGAAGATGCCGTGGTGTTTGCAGGCAATGGCGGCGGCGGTTCCGGCCAGGGTGGCAGTGGCGGTCAGGGTGGAGGTGGTGGCCAGGGCGGTTGGGGCGGCGGCGGCGGCGGCAGCGGCGGTGGCAACTGGTGCCGCAATGATTGCGGCATGCTGGCCAACATCGGCAGCGACAAGCCGGGCGGTGCCGGAGGTATGGGGGGCATCGGCGGCCATGGTGGCGCCGGCGGAGGGGGAAGCGGCGGCGTTGCCGGCCTGGCAGGCGGCGGCGGCGGAGGTGCGCTGGAGATTGCGGCAAGAGGTGTGGTTCGCCTGGGCGGCACCTGGCAGGCTAACGGCGCCAACGGCGAGAACCTGTTGAACGTGCCCCGCAGCGCCAGCGGTGCACCTGGCGCGTTGGGCAGCAACGGTGCCGGTGAAACTCTTGGACAGCAGGGAACACGTTTCGTCCAGGCTGGCGGTACCGGCGGCCTCGGTGGCCAAGGCGGGACAGGTGGCGCTGGCGGACGGGGTGGGTGGACCAACTGGGCCGGCGGCGGCAGCGGGGGGGTCATCAAGGTCACCGGGTCGGTCATCCTAGATGAAAGTGCAAGTGTCGATGTAGAAGGCGGGTTCGGCGGCTTTGAGGTCAGCAACGGCCAGTTCGGTCAGATCTACCAGGGCAGTAACGGCCATTTCTACTATGGTGCCAACACAAGAACTGCCATCCAGAAATGGTGGCAGCCGCCGGGTGACCGCATCGTGTCGAAGGAAAGCGGCAACGAGAGCGGGGCGTTGGGCATCAATCCGTACCTGCAGGCCAAGACGCCGGTAGAGACGGCCTACATCCCGGGCAGCTTTGAGGGCATGTTGGGTGTGCAGTTTGCAGCTGAGCGGTTTGGTCTGCTGGACCAGAGCGTATCGAGCGTGCGCGATCAGGTCCGCAGCCAACTGCGGGCATGGATGCCGACACCGACGGACACGGGAATCATGTTGGCGCGCGTCGACCACCTCGCCATGGGCACACTGCGGGGCCCGGACTTTCCTGATTTCGATTGGCTGCTCGTGGCCAACGGCGGCTCCCTGGCGGTCCATGCCCCCCTGCTGGGCGCCGCGCTGGACGGCTTGGACCCCGAACTCATGCCGCTGATGGAAGGCACGTTCTACCTCGACCCGGCGTTTGGTGGCGACGGCTTCGAGACCGTGAAGGAACTGCTGCCTGGCCAGGTTTGGATCACTCTCGTCCCCCGCTCGGCAAGCGCCTTGCAGATGGTCTTCCAGAGCGATGAAACGGGCGCCTTGACCTATGCCTTGTCTACCGGGACGATGGCAGTCGTCAGCGCCGCCCCGGTGCCCGAGCCTGGTACAGCCGTGATGATGCTGGGTGGTCTACTGGTTTGGGGTGCGTCGCGGCGACATCGGCTGACGCCGCGTGCCTGAGCACGCAGGCGGCACCTATGCGCGCCATACCAGAGCATCACCGCCTGGCCCGTCGTCGCGCCGAATGGAAGTGCCAGATTAAGTACGTGGGCTAGGCGACACGCCTTTGTACCTGTACAGCGGCGACGTGCTGGCGGTGCTGTACCGCGAACGAGCGCTGGGCGCGGGTCTGGAGGCGGGCCTCAGCTTCAGGCGCTTCGGGCAGCTGTAGGTCGGGGCATACCTCGGCACTAGCAAGCTCGAGCTCAGCAGCGGACAGCTGTTCCTGCCGAAGAACCTGGACGTCGATCTGGGTCTGGTGCAGGACTCCCGACGCATCGACCAGCTGGAAAGTGCGTGTTTCGCGCGTTGGGGCTACCTACTGGCATTGAACCCGCTGGTCTCGCGCATCCAACTGGGTGCCAGCCAGGACTACGACTGCTACGAGGCCGAAGTGCGCGCGGCTTTCTCGCACGAGGCGCACTCGCTGGGGCTGGCGCTGAGCAGCGGTGGTTCGATCGGCGACGATGCGCTGCCCGTGTATGCGATGTTTAGGCTGGGCGGCTTGCTCAACATGTCGGGGTTCAGGCTGCAGCAGTTGCTGGGCACCCGGTTTGTCTATGGCCGCGCGCTTTACCAGGCGCGGCTGGGCAGCATGCCGCTGTTGGAGGGTGTGTACGCCGGGCTGGCCTACGAGATTGCCGACATGCCGCAGGCGGTTCCGTTGAACGATCGCTCCTCGCTCCAGTCCGGCACGGCCAATCTGGCGGCGGACACACCCCTGGGCGTCGCCTACTTTGGCGTTGGACATACCAACCAGGGAACCGCCGCGGTGTGCCTTTACCTTGGCAAGCTGTTCTGAAGGACATGCGCACATCGCATCCGAGTGGCAGCTTTGTGCCTGCCAATTTGAAACAGCGAATGTCGGCTCAGGGTCGACTTGTTGAGGTCGACAACATCGATACCAGTCACTCCGACCGAGCGCAACTGAGTGACCGCTGCCAGTGATGGCCGCGAAATGTCCGTCTCGGCCAGTTGCTGACATCCAATCGGCAAGAAGGTGACCTGGACAACGACCGATATGGGAGCAGGGCCGACATTGACGAGCGGCCATTCGAGGGCCTGCTGTTTGGAAGCGGTCGCTCAAGGGCCAGCGGCGCTTGTCGACGCCAGATGCGCGCTGTAGGACTGCCGCTCGATCTGTCGAATAGGCAATGCTGGCCCTCAGATGTAATGGACCGAAACAACCGCGGCGTCGGCGATGCAGCCGTTGCTATCGCCGTGTGCTCTGGGCGGACTCGCGCTGGCACTGCCAAGCGATCGTTGCACACCTCGAACAGCGCGTGCACGATCGTCGGCTGGGGGGACCACTCCTGGACTGTTGACGGCGCATCAGGGGGCACGAGACCGGAATAGATTGCCAAGACACGACAGTCTTTCCTTCGGGCGCTCCGAACAATCGGGGCCCATGAACACCACCTCCGCCCAAATGGAAGGAAACGGTCCGGCTTCTGCGCCGCACAGGACACCTTCACCGGACCGTACAGAGCGCTTCGACGTGGTCATCGTCGGCGCAGGCATCTCCGGCATCGGAGGCGCCTGCATGCTGCGTCGCCGCTTCCCACAGATGCGCTTCCTGATCCTCGAAGCGATGGAATCCTTCGGTGGCACTTGGTTGATCCACAAGTACCCGGGGGCACGATCGGACAGCGATCTGTACACCTTCGGCTATGAATTCAAGCCCTGGCAGGGCCATCCCATCGCGTCGCGCAAGCAGATCCTGGACTATCTTGGATCGGTCATCGACGATGCACAGCTGACGCCGCACATCCGGTATCGGCATCGGATCGAATCCGCCAGCTGGTCCGGCACGTCGCAGGCATGGACGCTCGATGTGGCCACGGGACAGGGAGACGAGGTCATCGCTGTCGAAGCAGGCTTCCTGTGGATGTGCCAGGGGTACTACCGCCACAGCGCGGGCTTCACGCCGGCTTGGCCGGGGCTGGACAAGTTCAAGGGCCGGGTCATCCATCCGCAGAATTGGCCCGACACGCTGGACCTCACTGGCAAGCGCGTGACCGTCATCGGGTCGGGCGCGACGGCCGCGACGCTCATCCCGGCCTTGGTGGACAAATGCGCGCATGTGACCATGCTGCAGCGGACACCGACGTACTTCGCCACGGGGCGAAACGGCGATGCACTGGCAGATGAACTGCGACGGCTCGGCATCGAAGAGGCCTGGATCCACGAGATCATGCGCCGAAAGATGGTGCGCGACAGGGCCGAGCTGATCGAGCGGGCCCGCACCTACCCCGAGGAGCTGAAACGGCAGCTCATCGCCGGCGTGCGAGCCTGCCTGCCTGAAGGCTTCGACGTCGACAAGCACTTCACACCACCGTACAAGCCGCTGCAGCAGCGCGTCGCCTTCGTCCCCGACGGCGACTTGTTCAAGGCGTTCAGTTCCGGCCGGGCCAGCGTTGTGACCGACCACATCGAGGCGATCGATGAAGCCGGCATCCTGCTGCAGTCGGGCGAGCGCATCGACTGCGACGTGATCGTCTCGGCAACAGGTTTCGACCTGTCGGTGATGGGCGAGATCCCGTTCTTCGTCGATGGCGTCGCAGTGGACTTCTCGCGCGCTGTCAGCTACCGCGGGATCATGTTCACCGGCGTGCCCAACATGGCCTGGGTCTATGGCTACGGCCGCTACAGCTGGACCCTGCGCGCCGAGCTGGTGGGCCAATTCGTCTGCAACCTGCTCGACCACCTCCGGGCCCGCCAAGCCAGCAGTGTGACGGTGACAACAGGGCCGGAGGACACAGACATGCCGCTACACCCATGGGTGGACACCGACGACATGAACGCCGGCTACCTGTTGCGCGGCCTCGACCGCCTGCCCAGGCGGGGCGGAAAGCCCGAGTGGCAGCACAGCCAGGACTATCTGTACGAACGTGAAGTGCTGCCCTCGGTGGACTTCTCGGATCCGCGCTTTTCATACCGCGCCTGATGGCCATCGGGCATCTGGCGACAACTCAGCGAATTGGAGAACCTGACATGAATCACTTCAAAGACCGCGTGGCCGTGGTCACCGGTGCGGGCTCGGGCCTGGGCAAGGCGCTTGCCGAGGCCGCTGCGCGGCGCCGCATGCGCCTTGTCTTGGCCGACGTCCAGGCAGATGCGTTGGACCGGATCGTGCAATCGCTGCGCGCACAAGGTGCCGAGGTGACGGGCATGGCGGTCGATGTCGCGGATGCCTCTGCCGTGCAGATGCTGGCCGATCAGGCACAGCGTGATTTCGGCGTCGTGAACCTGGTCTTCAACAATGCCGGCGTGACCTCGGGTGGACCGATCTGGCAGAACAGCGCGAAGGATTGGGACTGGCTTCTGGGTGTCAATCTCCGCGGCGTCGCGAACGGCGTTCGCAGCTTCACGCCGGGGATGCTGGCCGCTGCAGCGGCTGATCCGAGCTACGAGGGATTCATCGTCAACACCGCCTCCATGGCCGGGCTGATCACGGCGCCAGGGATGGGCATCTACAGCGTGACCAAGCATGCCGTGGTCGCGCTGTCCGAATGCCTGCACCATGATTTGCAGCTGGCCTCGACCCAGGTGCACGCCGCCGTCTTGTGCCCGTCCTACGTGCCGACAGAGATCGGTCAATGCGAGCGCAGCCGGCCTGCGCACCTGGTGAATACCGAACCCTTGACCAAGGCACAGTTGGCATCGCGTGCCGCGGCGCAGCAGGCAGTCCAGCAGGGCGGCATCTCCGCCGACGCGGTCGCGGATTTGACGTTCCGCGCCATCGAGGAGCGGCGCTTCTACATCTTTCCCAGCCCTGAGACGCTGCCGGTGGTCAAGTCGCGTTTCGACCACGTGATCCAGCAGACCGTGCCGGAGCTGCCCTACGACCTCTTTCCGGCCCTGAAGGACCGACGCGACAGGTTGCTGGCAGCTGCTGCCCAGTGAACTTGCCTTTCGGTCGCTCGCAACCATTCAGTGGATTGAAATCAAGAATGAAACTGTTTCGACACGTTCTCCGGAGCACCGCCGCGGCATTGCTGCTCATCTCGTACGCAGTGGGCTCCACCGCATTTGCCGACGCTGCCTATCCGACCCGCCCGATCAAGCTGGTGGTGCCCTACCCGGCAGGCGGCGCGTCGGACGCCGTTGCGCGCATGATCGGCGAGAAGCTCCAGCAGGCCTGGGGCCAGCCGGTGATCATCGACAACCGCCCTGGCGCTTCAGGGATGATCGGCACCCAGGCGGTCACAAGGGCCCCGGCGGATGGCTACACGGTGCTGGTCCACAACACGGTGCTGATCCAGCAGCCCGCCGTGATGGAGAAGCTGCCGTACGACCCGTTCAGCGACCTGCTGCCTGTCGTTTTGACGCTCCGCACGAACAACCTGTTCGTCGTACCGGGTGACTCACCTGCGAAGACGCTCAAGGAGTTCATTGGCCTTGCCAAGGCGAACCCGAAACAGCACAACTACGGCAGCTACGGAATTGCCAGCGCGGCTCATCTTCATGGTGAACTGTTCAGACAACAGGCGGGCGTCGATCTGGCACATATTCCATTCCAGGGGTCTGCACCGATAGTGACCAGCCTCGCCGGCGGCCAGCTGTCGAGCGCCTTCATCGATATCCCCACCGCTCTGCCACACATCAAGTCGATGCGTGCGCTTGCCGTGGCGGGCTCCCAGCGCATTCCGGAGCTGCCAGACGTTCCGACCTTCGCGGAACTTGGCTACCGATCATTCGAGCCCTCCGGCTGGCATGGCATGTTCATGCCCGCCGGCACGCCGCCCGCCGTCGCACAGAAGTTCGCCCAGGGAGTGAGCAGCGCATTGGGGTAGTCGTACTTTTCGTGCAGGTTGGTGCGCTTTGCTCCGAGAACCCGTTGCACGACAAGCACTTACGATTCAGGCTCTTGCGAGGGCTGCGGGTTCTTCGTGCAGATTGGTGCGCTTCGTCTCGGGCACCCCTGCGAGGCCGGACCACGCGGTCTCACGCGATCAGCCCGGTCAGACCTCGTCGCTCCGGTCGCGAAACTCCAGCTTGAACTGCCAGCCCTCGAAGGTCGCAACCATCCGTCCAAGTTCGTCCCAGGAGAGCTCACTGCCATCGACTACGACCATCGGCACACCATGATCCTCCTCGGGATCGCTGTCGACGGTCCCCCGCAGCACCAAGCCATCGTTCACCTGCGGTCCGAGGTCGGTGTCCTCCAGATGCGTGAGAGCCAATGCTCGGCGCATCTTGCCGATTAGCTTGCCCAGCAACTCCAGTGGGTCGTCGTCAGGCTCCCCGATCACCTGAAACCGATAGCCCGCCGGGCTGCCATCGCGCAACTCGAACGCGTCGATCGCCAATCCGGTGCCGCACAGCCAGCTGCGAAACCGGAACTCGTGCTCGGCGCCGCGACCGTCGACCATGCGCACAGGTTCGAAGACCACGTGCTCAAACCCCTGCAGCCCGAGGCGGCTGGCCGCGGCCCCATTGAAGCATCGGCCGCAGAGCTTCCTGTAGCCGCCTTCCATCGAACCGTAATTCACGACGTCGTGGGCGGGCGTGGGCTGATGGCAGGCGTCGCAGATGATGGTCTGCATGGGTGGTGATCTGCGAGGAGGCAGGCCGACTGTAGGCTACGACCGCGGCGCCGCGAACCGATCGGCCACCTGCGTGGCGCGCCGCGCATCGTCGGTGTGCAGGTACATCGAGGTCGTGGCCAGCGAGGCGTGTCGCAGGTTGTCGCGCACCGTTGTCAGCTCGGCGCCACCTTGGAGGAGGTGCGTGGCATGCGTGTGCCTCGTCCAGTGCGGCGTGGCCTGCCGCAACTTCTCGGCGAGGGCCGGGGTGCCTTCCTCCACGACGTCGGCTGCAGTGCTGAAGAACCGCTTCATCACCCGCCACAGGCGCCACGAGGAGATTCCGCTGCCATCTTCTCCAAGGCTGCCAACTAGCGGGGTCGATGGACGCCACTTCGAGGGCATCACGGGCAGCCCCCGTTGAACGAGGTAGCGATCGAGGGCGGCGCGGGCCAGCGGCGGCAGCACGACCTTGCCGGCCTTGTGGCCCTTGCCGACGACCCGGATCCACGTGTCGCCGTGCGGGTCCGAGTCGATCGCGCCCAGTTGTGCGCCCACGAGTTCGCTGATTCGAAGGCCCGTGGCGTAGGCCAAGTCCAGCATGAAGCGCAGCCGCTGCGCGGCCGGCTCGCTCCAGCCGTAGGACCACTCCAGGCCGTCGGCGACGACCCGGACGAGCTTCCACTCGTGCTCGGTGAAGGCGTGAGACGTGTCGAGCTGCGCCGGCCGGCCGCCTCGCACCTTGACGCCGGCGAATGGGTTGGCCAGCACGTAGCGCTGCTCGATGAGCCAGCGGTACAGGGCGTTGAGCACCGACAGCGCGTAGGCAGCCGAGCGCGCCGAGAGGTCGCCCGCGAAGGGACGCCACGCCGGCGACGACCTCGGCTGCGGGGCGCCGACCCAGCGCGCTCGCGGGCCTGGGCGACGGAGGAAGGCGCGGTAGGCAATGGCTTCCTCGGTGGTCAGCGACGACAAGGCCCGCCCGCGCTCGACGATTGCCCACAGGATCAGCCGTTCGGCCTCCTTGCGGTAGGAACGCTGCGTCGCCGCCGACTCGTGCAGCGACAGCCACGCGTTCACGGCCTGGTAGTCGTTGCTGGCGTCGAGCGCACAGCTGGCCCGGGGCGCTCGGAAGGTGCCCCGTGTGCCATCGACGTCTTCGGGCACGACCAGCCGCTCCCAGGGGACCAGTTCCTGGGCCTGTTTCAAGGTCACCAACGCGCGAGCGCGTTCAGTGAGCGCGGGATGCTGGGCAAAGAACGCCTCGACCTGGCGGGCGCTTGCCGGCCCGAGCCCCGCGATGCCTGCCCACCAGCGCCGGCGCCTGGGAACGCGCAAGGTCAAGTCGGCCAGCGTGCGGATGCCCGCCGCGTGCAGCACGCCCACGAGCCGCACGGGTAGCCAGCGCTCGACGGCGTTGCCGATGAGCGGCTGCGGAGGCGGCATCCCGCGCAACGTCTCGATGGCGGCAGCGGCAGACTTGGCGAGTTTCCGATCGGATGGGCTGACCGCCGTCAACGTGGCGGCCAGGTCCGCCTGCGCACGGCTCGTCGCGAAGGCCGTCAGCTGGCGTTTCACCCGCCCGATCACCGAGCGCGCCGATGCGCCGGCAGCCCGGCGATCGGGCAGATAGCGATCCACGGCGGCGCGGCTGGGAACCCCTTGAAGCCAGGCGCGGAATGCGGCCAGCGCAGCCTCGTCCGGCCAAGCCGGGTCTGCGGGCATGCTGGGTGGCGCTGACAGCGCGTTTTCCATGCACGCTAGTTTAGATCCGTGGCAAGCATGCAAAGCTAATGTTGTTTATCTTGGTGGCGCTGCGATTGAACCTGGTTGCCAGCGAACTCTCACCGCGGTGAGAGTCTCGGCAGACTAGGCGCGGGGAGGCTGTAGCACGCCAAGGCGTTCGGGATGGGCCTCAAGTTCACTGCCCGGGAGGCAGGCCGCAGCCCCAATTGAGGCTCCAGGAAGCCGCCGCTCGCGGAGACCAGCCATCGGCCAGAAGTTGTCATCCGCGAGTGACTGCTATCTTGGGGCAATCAGGAATTCGAGTTCACTGTCACCAGATTAGAGAGTTCCGGCTAAAGGCCTGCGATAGCGCTGAATTTGGCTAGTAAGTAAACATTCTAGAATGTATACTTACTGGCTCTACAACTCCTGGCGCTAAAGCTATGACACCCCCAAAAGACCGACGGTGGACCCTCCTGGTGACCGTCGCAGCAGCGCTCCTTCTGCTTACCCTGGACAACTCCATCTTGTACACGGCGTTGCCAACGCTGACGCGTGACTTGGAGGCGAGCAGCCTGCAAGCACTGTGGATCATCAACGCCTACCCGCTGGTGATGGCCGGGATGCTGCTCAGCACGGGAACGCTGGGTGACCGCATCGGGCATCGGGAGATGTTTTTGGGCGGGCTGTGCGTGTTCGGCCTTGCGTCCGTGATAGCCGCGTTCGCGCCAAACGCATCCGTGCTGATTGGCGCACGTGCATTGCTGGCTTTGGGTGCGGCAGCCATGATGCCCTCCACGCTGGCTTTGATCTTCATCACCTTCAGGGATGAGCGCGAGCGGAATCTGGCGCTCGCCATTTGGGGGTGCATGGCTATTGTCGGAAGCGCACTCGGCCCCATCGTGGGTGGATTTTTGCTCAATCACTTCTGGTGGGGGTCGGCCTTCCTGCTCAACGTACCGGTGGTCATCGCCGCGCTCATCAGTGCGCTGGTCGTGACCCCGCGAGTGACACCAGATACCTCTAAACCGTGGGATCTGATTTCTTCCGTGCAAGCCATGTTTGCACTGTCCGGTCTGGTTGTCACCATCAAAGAGGTTGCGCATGCACCTTCTTCTTGGACACTCGCCGGCACGGCTCTGGCCGTCACCGTTGTGGCGGGCACGCTCTTCGTCCGTCGCCAGGCGCGTCTTACTTACCCGCTGCTGGACTTCGCTATCTTTCGCAATCCAGCGCTTATGGCAGGTGTGTTGGCCTGTGCATCTGCCTTGTTCGGCGTTGCTGGTCTACAACTGATCGTTACCCAGCGCTTTCAGCTTGTCGCAGGCTTTAGCCCTCTGGAGGCCGGACTGTTGGTGTCAGCCGTTGCACTGGGAGCGCTGCCCAGTGTAGTGCTCGGTGGCGCATTTGTGCACCGGATCGGCTTGCTTGTGCTCATCGGTGGTGGCCTGGCCTTGGGTACGGTGGGCGTCTTCTTGACCAGCTTCGGATTGCACGTCGGACTGGGATGGGTCATTACTGGCTTGATAGTGACCGGGTTTGGACTGGGTTCGGTGATGTCAGTCGCCTCCAGTGCCGTCGTTGGCAATGCACCCCCTTCAAGGGCCGGCATGGCCTCATCGGTCGAGGGCGTTTCCTACGAGTTTGGTGCGTTGTTGGCGGTTGCACTGCTTGGCAGCTTGTTGGCTGGTCTTTATTCTTCTGGTGTGGCTTTGCCCGCGGGCGTCTCCGATAATGCGCGTGACAGTATGGACCAAGCGCTCGCGATAGCGGCCCGGAGCGGCACTGATAGTGCCGCCCTCATAGCAGCCGCCTCCAAAGCGTTTGATCGTAGTTTCGAGATTGTTATCGTTGTCATTGCCGCCGTGCTGAGCATCAGCGCATCGGTGACGTCGGTCTTGCTCCGGCGACACGGGCCGGGGTCGTCGGCATTCAGCGGCGGCTCACACTGAAAGAAAGACAAGACTATGCGCCCCAGCAATCGCAGCAAAATTTTGGATGCCGCTGTACGCGTCATTCATCGTGATGGCTTGATCGGCGTCACCTTTGATTCCGTTGCGGCGGAGGCCAGCGTGACGCGGGGCGGAATGATGTACCACTTCCCTTCGCGGGAAGCGCTTGTTCAGGCAATCCACGAGCACTTGGCCGCGCAATGGGAGGCCAGCCTGGAATCAGTCGCAGGCAAATCGAAGTCAGAGACAACACCCACAGAGCGGGCCATTGCGTATGCACGTACCAGCGCACGAAGCGCTAATCGCGCGGAATTGCTTTCTGCACTTCAATCGAGTGAAAGCACTGCGACTGCGGCTGCCTGGGACACGGTGCTTGAAGGCTGGGCTTCTCCAGCGCCGGAGCACCTCGACGACCAGCCCGTTCTTGATCGATTCATTGCACGACTCGCAGCGGATGGACTCTGGGTGTATGAGTCATTGACGGGGAAGAAATTGCCCGACCAGATCAGGGATGCTATTGCCGCACAAATCGTGAGCGTCATTGAATCGGCTCCGGTCAGGGTATCGAACAAGTAATTCGGTAAATGTGACGTCTGCTTTGCGGCGTTGATTTTGAGCACAGCAGCTTCCGCTTTGGGTCG
>JAFLDH010000088.1 GCA_017302505.1 Burkholderiales bacterium | reverse complement strand
CGTGCAGACCGATTCGGGGGCGCTTTCGAATGGCTCCAGGGGGGACCAAAAATGGCGCTAGAAGACATGCCCGATGGATGCGAACGGCAGCTTCCCGGCAATGTATTGAATGTCTGGTGATGGCCGGGTCTGCCCCTTCGCGGCGAGGCCAGTAAGCTGACCGCCATTCGGTTCGCGGGCTCCAGCCAAAGTCAGGTTACGGCCGTCTCAACGTAGTGCCGGACCCGGCCACATCCGGTCGCTGGCCATTGACGGCTTTCAGGTAGCCTCAGGCGCGTTGAATGCCGCGAGCCAGAAAACTCGCGAAGATCTCTGCGATCTGTTCGCCAGTGCGCTCACCCTGATTGTCGAACCAGTCGGGTATGGAGGCCACGGCGCCCATGAACCAGTTGACCGCAAACTTGGAATCACAAGGCAGGATCGTTCCGTCGCGGATGCCATCTTCCACCAACCCGCGCAGCCGCAAGTCGAACTGACGCCGACGTTCGCGCGTCCTCTTCACCTGTGAAGGGGTCAAGGCGGAATCGCTTCGCAGCAGTGCCGGAGCGCCGAGTTCTCCCGTCAGTGCGGGCACGTAGATGCGGATGAACGCCGCGATGCGGGCATAGCCGGTGCGCTCCGATTCGATGGCCTTCTGCAGCGCCTCGTCCCCCACCTGCATCGTCAGTTCATGGCACTCGTAGATCAGGTCCTGCTTGTTCTTGAAGTAGTAGTACAGAGCCGGCTTGGTGACGTTCAGCGCGGCGGCGATCTCGTCGAGCGACACGTTCGCCGCACCGCGCCGGCCGAAGGCCCGCGCTGCTTCGAGAATGACTGCCTTCTTCTTGAGCTGGTACTGTTCGTCCCGGCTGTCGACAGCGTTGTTCCACTTGGGCTTCGGTGCCGCGCGTCGTGGGGTCTTCGAGGCAGCCCGTCCTGCCGCAGTGGTGCTCATGCTGGGATCATTGTTCGAGTTCGGAAACCGCGGCGGCCGGGCCCGGCCGCCGCAAGCCCGCAAATTCTAGCCAGAGGCATGGCCCCGGCCTCAGCCGAGCAGGCTGCGCGCGATGATGTGCTTCTGGATGTGGCTGGTGCCCTCGTAGATCTTCGTTACGCGCACGTCGCGGTAGTAGCGCTCCACCGGAAAATCCTTGACGTAGCCGTAACCGCCGTGCACCTGCAGCGCCTGCGAGCACACGGTCTCGGCCATCTCGCTGGCAAACAGCTTGGCCATCGCCGACTCCCTGGCCGCGGGGATGCCGGCATCGATCAGCCGCGCGGCATGCAAGCTGTACTGGCGGGCCACATCGACCTGCATCGCCATCTCCGCCAGATCGAAACGGATGGCCTGCAGCGCGCTGATCGGCTGGCCGTAGGCCTCGCGCTCCTGCGCGTAGCGCAGCGCCGCCTCGAGCGCCGCGCGCGCGATGCCGACGGCCAGCGCAGCGATGGCCACGCGGCCGTCCGACAGCAGACCCAGCACCTTCGAGTAGCCACGGCCTTCCTCGCCGACCAGGTTGTCGGCGGGCACGCGCAGTTCGTCCAGCTGGATCTGCGCGGTGTGCGCCGTGCGCTGGCCCAGCTTGTCCTCGACGCGCAGCACCTTGTAGCCGGGCGCGGCGGGATCGACGATGAACAGGCTGAAACGCTCGCGGCTTCCCGGCTCGCCGGTCGCGGCGATCACCAGCGCCACGCCGGCCTCGCTGCCGTTGGAGATCCACTGCTTGGTGCCGTTGAGCACGTAGTGTTCGCCCTCGCGGCGCGCCGTGGCGCGAAACGCCGCCGTGTCCGAACCGGCCTGCGGCTCCGACAGCAGAAAGGCGCCGATGCTGCGCGCGCTGGCGATCTGCGGCAGGTAGTGGCGCTTCTGCGCTTCGGTGCCGAAGGCGCGCAGCACCAAGCCGCAGGAGTTGTGCACGTGCATCATCGTCGTGAAGCCGCCGTCGGCCGCGGCGAACTCCTCCAGCGCCAGGCAGTATTCGACGAAGCTGAGCCCCGATCCGCCGTACTCCTCGGGGATCAGCATGCCCATGAAACCGGCGCCTGCCGCCGCCTCGATCTCGGCGCGTGGCCATTGGCTGGCCTGATCGCGCTGCGCGGCGGTGGGCGCCACCACTTCCTGCGCCACCCGCCGCGCCGACTCGCGGATCATGGCTTGTTGTTCACTCAGCAATGCGTTGGAGACGGTGGACATGGTCAGTTGCATCCAGTGGAAACATCGGGCCGGCATGACGGTGCACGCCGGTTCTCGGGGTCAGCCCAGCCAGCGCTTGCGCCGGCGGTAGTGCTTCATGTCGCGATAGCTCTTGCGCTTGCCCTCGAGCGTCAGGCCGAGATAGAACTCGCGCACGTCCTCGTTGTTCTTCAGGTCGTCGGCCGGGCCTTCCAGCACGACACGGCCGCTTTCCATCACGTAGCCGTAGTCGGCCAGCTCCAGCGCGACGCGCGTGTTCTGCTCGACGATCAGCAGCGTCAGGCCGCTCGCCTTCAGCGACGCCAGCAGGCCATAGACCTCGTCGACCATCAGCGGCGCGAGGCCGAGCGACGGCTCGTCGATCATCACCAGCTTGGGCCGCGCCATCAGCGCGCGGCCGATGACCAGCAGTTGCTGCTCGCCGCCGGACAGGTAGCCGGCGGTGCGGTGGCGCAGCGCCGCCAGGCGCGAGATGCGGCCGTAGACCTCGTCCAGCCGCTGTTTGGCGTCGCCGGAGCGGCTCATGTGGCCGCCGACCACCAGGTTCTGCTCGACGCTCATGTGCCGCAGCACCTTGCGCCCTTCCATCACATGCACGATGCCCTGGCGCACGATGCCGCTCGGTTCGTGGCCGGTGATGGCCTGGCCGCCGAAATCGATGCGTCCGGCCGAGACGCGCCCGTCCTCGGTCTTGATCAGGTTCGAGATGGCCTTCAGCGTGGTGCTCTTGCCGGCGCCGTTGGCGCCCAGCAGCGTCACGCAGGAAGCGTCCGGCACCTTGGCCGAAATGCCCTTGACGGCCAGGATGACGTCGCTGTACAGCACTTCGACGTTGTTGAGTTCGAGCACGCCGCGCTCCAGTCAATGACGGCCCGGGCCGGTGCGGCCGGCCCGGGCCTGGGGTTTCACCACTTGTTGACGGCGGGCACGGGCACGCTCGCCTGCTTGAGCCTGTACTTGCCCTTCTCGACCGTGCCGATGTTGACGCTGTTGCCTTGCGTCGGGAAGGGCGCGTCGGTGCCGAACTTCATGGCCGGCAGCACGCCGAAGAAGCTCTCGCTCGGGAAACTCTGGCTCAGCAGTGCGTCGCGCACGTCGGCTCCGGTCACGCCCTTGCCGCCCTTCGCCTTGGCCGCCGCCTCGAACGCGCGCACCGTGAGCAGGCCCTGCGCCATGCCCATCACGCAGGGCGTCGTGAAGCCGGCTTGCAGCTTGTAGCCGGTGCGCAGCTTGTCGAAGAAGGCGCGCGCCGATGTCGCGTCGTCCGACGGCACCGCCAGTCCGTAGACCTCGAAGCTGCCTTCCATCTGGTTCAGATCGCCGATCGCCTTGCCAGACGCCGGCAGGCTGTTGTGCGCCGACACGAGGATCGGAATGTCCGTCTTGCCCAGCGCCTGCAATGCGCGCCGCACGGCCACCACCGAGGCGGTGTTGTTCAGCACCTGCAGCACCTGCGCATCCTTGCGCAGCACCCGGTTGACCTGCTGCGTCAGGTCAGTGGGCTGGGCCTCGGTGTAGACCGTCTCGACGATCTCCAGGATCTTCGGGTTGTCCTTGGCGAACTGCTGCGTGCCCTTGTGGATGTCGACGTAAGCCGGCGACACCTCGGACGAGATGACGGCGATCTTCAGCGGCGCATTGCCGCCGCGCTGCTGCTGCAGCCAGGTGTAGAAGGCCGCGACCTCGTGGGCGTAGGTCGGGCGTGCATTGAAGGCCCAGCTGTCGGGCTTCCAGGCGAAGCCGTAGCCGGCCGTGGCGTTGATCAGCGGCACCTTGTCGCCCGGCAGGCGCTGCGCCAGGGCGGCCACGTCCGGCCCCCCCAGGCCGAGCGCGGCGACGGGATTCAGCTCGGACTTCATGCCCGGCCACAGGCTGGAGATCTGCGCCACGTCATAGCGGCCGTCGAAGTCCTTGATCCTCAGCGCCACGCCGGCCGGCTTGCCCACCTCCTCGTTCCACCAGTCGAACACGGTCTTGCGGCAGCCGGCCAGGTCCTTCATCACGTCGGCATAGGGGCCCGTGAAGTCGGCGATGCCGGCGACGTTGTAGACGGTCTGCGCGCGCACCTCGGGTGCGCTCAGCAGCGCCGCCGCGGCCGCTGCCACCGCCAGTTGCGTGCCGATGCGGGCACGCGCGCGAAAGTCTTTGTTCGTCATGCTCATTCAAGTCTCCTGCTCTGGACACGCTGTCAACATGTGGGGCCGGCCTGCAGCGCTCAGGCCGGCCACGGTCTTCAATAGGGATAGGGCCACAAGCGGTACGCGCGTTTCAGCGTGTTCCAGCGATGCATCAGGCCGCGGGGTTCGAGGATCAGGAAGCCGGCGATCATTCCGCCGAGGAAGATGTTCATCGCGGCAAAGACGATCTCGCCGCTGAAGAACGGATAGCGCTCGATGAGCGAAGGCCCGATCGAAGTGATCAGCTCCTGCGACAGGCGGATGACGAACACACCGATCAGCGCGCCGGTCACCGAACCCATGCCGCCGACGATGATCATCGCGATGAACCAGATCGAATGGATCAGCGTGAACTGGTCGATGGCGACGAAGCGCACGTAGTAGGCCCACAAGCCGCCGCCAACCCCCGCATAGAAGGCGCCGAGCAGGAAGGCCATGGCCTTGGTGCGCACCACGTCGATGCCCATCATCCCCGAGGCCACGTCGTCGTCCCTGACGGCATAGAAGGCGCGGCCGTGCCGGCTGCGGATCACGCCATAGGCGCCCGCGACCATGACGCAGGCGACGACCAGGCACAGGTAGTAAATCGAACGGTCGGTGTCGAAGCTCAGCCCGAACAGCGACGCCGGCTCGAGGGTGATGCCGTTGGCGCCGCCCAGCCAGCTGCTCGGCAGGTTCAGCACCAGGAAATGGAACAGGATCTGCGCGGCGATCGTCGTCAGTGCCAGATAGAAGCCCTTGATGCGCACCGCCGTCAGGCCGAAGATCAGGCCGAACAGCGCCGCCGCCGCGCCGCCCAGCGGCAGCGCCAACCAGAACGGCAGCGACAGCTTGCTCGCCAGCAGCGCCGTGGTGTAGGCGCCCACGCCCATGAACGCGGCCTGGCCGAGATTGACTTGGCCCGCGATGCCGGTGTTGATCTGCAGCCCGATGACCACGATGCCGGTGATGAGCATTGAGGTCATCACCGCGACGGCGCGGATGTCAGCCAGGAAGGGCAGCGCGAACAGCAGCGCGATGAACAGCGCCAGGCAGACCGCCTGCGGCCGCGTGCGGACCAGCGCCTGGTCCTTGGGGAAGGTGGTTGCGAAAACGCCGGCCGGATCCATGCCTCACACCCTTTCGATGGTTTTCCAGCCGAACATGCCCGTGGGCCGGATCAACAGCACCAGCAGCATGAGGACGAAGGGCAGCACCGAACCAACGGCTCCGCCGACGATCGGGTCCAGATAGGCGGAGGCGAGCCCCTGCACGATGCCGACGACGACCCCCGCGAGCAGCAGGCCGGCCAGCGATTCCAGCCCCGCCAGCAAGGCCACCGGCAGCGCCGCCATGCCGATGTCCGAGCTCAGCATGTTGATCGAGCGTCCGCTCAGATGGACCATCGCGCCCATCGTCGACAGCATCGCGCCGAGCAGCCAGGCGAACGCGATCGAGCGCTGCACCGAGATGCCCAGCGACATGGCCACCTGATGGTCCTCGGCCACCGCGGTCATGCGCAGGCCAACGCGCGTGCGGTTGAAGAACCAGGACAGGAACACGCCGATCAGGATGGTCAGCGCGCCGCCATAAAGCATGGCGCGCGAGATGATCACGTCGCCGACGATGATCGGCTGCAGCGGGAAGATGATGGGGAAGGGGCGCGACTGCGGGCCGAACAGCAGCAGCACCAGGCCGCGGATCAGGATCAGCAGGCCGATCGTCACCATGACCATCGAGAACACCGATTCGCCGACCAGGCGCGAGAAGAAGATGCGCTCGATCAGCAGCCCGAACACCGCCGATGCGAAGAAGGCCAGCGGGATGCCGATCCACAGCGGCAGCCCCAGCTGGATCAGCGTCCACCAGACCATGTAGCCGCCGAACACCACCAGCTCGCCCTGCGCGAAGTTGAAGACCTTCGAGGCACGGTAGATGACGACGAAGCCCATCGCGATGAGCGCGTAGAGCAGGCCGCTGAGCGTGCCGTTGATCAGATAGTTCAGGAACTCGCTCACCGCACGCTCCTCCGCGGGGCGCGCCCGCCGACACACGACTCGCAACCGCTTGGCTTGTTCATGCACGCATCTCCTCGACTGCACCGCGGCCCGCATCGGCCTTGCCGAACACGTCATGCAGCCGCACCTGGGCCCGAAACTGGCTCTTGCGGCCGTCCTGGTAGGTCACCGGGATGTCGATCTGCACCTCGTTCGAGCCGTCGTACAGGCCGACGATGAGCGCGCGGTAGCGCTCCTGCAGGAACTCGCGCCGCAGCTTGCGCGAGCGCGTCAGCTCGCCCTCGTCCGGATCGAGTTCCTTCGGGAAGTTGGCGAAGCGGACGACCCGCGCGTGCGCCGGCAGGAAGCCGTTGACCCGTTGTATCTCGGCACGCAGCAGCTCGGCGACCTCGGGCTTCTGCGACAGATCGGTGAAGGTGGAAAAGCCGACGCGCTTGTCCTCGGCCCAGCGCGACACCACGTCGAAGTCGATGTTGATCAGCGCGGCGACGAAGTCGAGCGTCTCGTCGCCCACCGTCATGATGTCCTTGATGAAGGGGCTGAAGCGCAGCCGCGTCTCGACGAACTGCGGCGGGAAACTCTCGCCCGAACGCAGGCGCTTCAGGTCCGACAGGCGCTCCAGAAACACGAGCTCGCCGCGTTCGGTCTTGGTGACTGCGTCCCCGGTCTGGAACCAGCCATCCTGCAGCTTGCTTTCGACCGAACCTTCGCGGCGGTAGTAGCCGAGGAACGGGCTGCCGCCGCGCACCTGCAGTTCGCCGACCTCGCTGACACGCCACTGCAGCGGCGCATTCAGCGCCGGCAGCGATTCCATCCAGTGGCCGACGGTTTCCAGGTCGAAACGCTCGCCCTGGTGGCAGGTCAGCAGTCCGGTTTCGGTCGAACCGTAGATGTTGCGCAGCGGCACGCCGATCGCGTGGAACATGCGGAACACGTCGGGCGCCATGGTGGCGCCGCCGCAGGCGGCGATGCGCACCCGCGTCAAGCCCAGCTGGTCGCGCAGCGGGCGCAGCACGACGGCTTCGGCCAGCGGAAACAGCAGCCGATGCCGCAGCGGCACCGGCTTGCCGTCGAGACGGCCGACGTTGACCGAGTGGCCGATGCGCAGGCCCCATTCATAGATGCGGCGGCGCAGTGGCCCCGCATCCAGCATGTGCGCCTGCACCGAGGAGGCCATGCTTTCCCACTGGCGCGGCGCGAAGGTCATGGCCTCGACCGCCAGCTCGCGGATGCTCGACAGCACCTGCTCCGGCCCTTCGGGGAAGTTCACCACCAGCGGCAGGCACAGCCCCATAGTGATACCGAACATCTGCTCGGTGGCCCAGGCCGGCGAGATGTAGCTGAGGTATTCCATGCCCGGTGCCGCCCCGGTCGAGCTGATCAGCCGATGGGCGTTGTCCAGCAGGTACTTGTGCGTGAGGATCACGCCCTTGGGCTTGCCGGTGGTGCCCGAGGTGTAGGACAGCACGGCGATGTCGTCCGGCGAGCCGGCATCCAGCAGCTGCCCGAAGCGCCCGGGCTCGTTGTGATGCAGTTCCGTACCCTGTGCCTGCACGGCCTCGAAGGTGCACAACGACGGCTGCTTGTACGACCACATGCCGGTGGCGTCCCAGTAGACGATGTGCTGCAGCAGCGGCAGGCGCGGCAGCACGGCTAGCCCCTTGTCGACCTGCTCCTGGTCCTGGGCGAACAGGCAGACGGCCTCGCTGTCCTCGAGCAGGTACTGCGTCTCGTCGGCCGTCAGGTCGGGATACATCGACACGACCTTGCAGCCCAGGGCCTGCGCCGCCAGTTCGGCCCAAAAATGCTCGGGCTCGTTCTCGCCGATGACCGCCACCGTCTGCCCGCGCTCGACCCCCAGCCGGTGCAGCCCCAACGCCAGAGACCTGACCTGGTCGCGCACCTGCGCAAAGCTGTACTCGCGCCAGATGCCCCGATGTTTGTGCCGCTGCGACAGGCGCTGCGGCGTCTGCTCGGCCCGCTCCTGCAGGATTTGCGGCAGGGTCGTCAGCTTCATCGATCGCCCTCCCCCAGGTAGGCCTTCAGCACCGCCGGGTCGCGCTGCATCTGCTGCGGCGTGCCTTCGGCGATCTTGGCGCCGAAGTCGAGCACGGCGATGCGGTCAGCCAGGTCCATGACCACGCCCATGTCGTGTTCGACCAGCACCACCGGAATGCGCGCCGCCTCGCGCACGTCGAGGATGAAGCGCGCCATGTCCTCCTTCTCCTCGGAGTTCATGCCGGCCATCGGCTCGTCCATCAACAGGATCTTCGGGTCCTGCGCCAGCGCGCGCCCGAGGTCGACGCGTTTGCGCAGGCCGTAGCCCAGGCTGCCCACGGGCTGGTGGCGTATCGACTCGATCTCCAGCAGTTCGATGATCTCCTCGACCTTCTCGCGGTGTTCGATCTCCTCGCGCCGCGCCGCACCGAAATAGACGAAGGCCTGCGCCAGTGACGAACGCATGTGGATGTGGCGTCCTACCATCAGGTTCTCGACGACGGTCATGCCCGAGAAGATGTGCGTGCCCTGGAAGGTGCGGGCTAGGCCCATCTGCGCGATGCGGTGCACCGGCAGAGCGCGGATGTCGCTGCCGCCGAGCAGCACCTGCCCCGCCGAGGGCCGGTAGAAGCCGCTTAGGCAGTTCATCAGCGACGACTTGCCGGCGCCGTTCGGGCCGATGATGGCCAGCAGCTCGTCGTCGCGGATTTCCAGCGAGACGTTGTTCAACGCCACGACGCCGCCGAACTGCAGGCGCACGTTCAACGCCTGCATCGGGGGGCGGGAAGCCGCAGCTGGGGCCTGCGCGCTCATCGCTGCTGCTCGCTTTGCTTGCCGGTTTGCATCTCGGGTCTGCCTGGGTGGGTCTTCAGCGCGTGCCCACGCGCGTGCCCGCGTCGATGCTGATCGTCGTCGCGTTCAGGTAAGCGTTTTCCACGATGTGCCTGACCAGCCCGGCGAACTCCTCCGGCCGCCCCATGCGCGCCGGGAACAGGATGGTCTGGTCGATCAGGTGCTGCGACACCTTCGTCGGCATACCGGCGGACATGCCGGTCTCGAACAGCCCGGGCGCGATGGCCAGCACGCGGATGCCGTGCGCGGCCAGGTCGCGTGCCGCGGGCAGCGTCAGGCCAATGACGCCGGCCTTGCTCGCGCTGTAGGCCGCCTGCCCCATCTGGCCTTGCCAGGCGGCGCCGGAGGCGGTGTTGACGATGACACCGCGCTCGCCCTCGGCGCTGGGCTCGTTGACCGTCATCGCCAGGGCGGCGTGGCGCACGACGTTGAAGGTGCCGGTCAGGTTGATGCCGATGACGCGGTTCCACAGCTCGGGAGGAAAGGTCTGGCCTTTGGACAGCGTCTTGCTCGGTCCCAGGATGCCGGCGCAGTTGACGGCGATGTGCAACGCGCCCCAGGTGGCGGTGGCCTCGGCGACCGCCGCCTGGACCGCGAGATCGTCGGACACGTCGACCGCGCGATGGCGCGCCCGATCGCCGAACGCGCCGAACTGCTGCTGCAGGCGGGCCTCGTCGACGTCCACGGCCAGAACCCTGGCGCCGGCGGCCAGCAGCGCCTGGCTCGTGGCCAGACCCAGCCCGGATGCGGCGCCGGTGACCAGCGCCACCTTGTCTGTCAGTTGCATATCGAATGTCCAGTGAAATTGATGAACCGCAGCTGCCGGCTCAGCGCGACAGGATCGTGACCACGGCCGCGGCTTCCTCGATGCCCTGCAGCCCGCCGCCGTTCTCGGCCAGTGCGATGCGCGCTCCTTCGACCTGTCGGGCTCCCGCCTCGCCACGCAGCTGTGCGACCAGTTCATGGATCTGGCCCAGCCCCGTCGCGCCGACCGGATGGCCCTTGGACTCCAACCCGCCGGAGGGGTTGACCGGTATGCGGCCGCCGATGCGGGTGTCGCCGCGCTCGGCGATCACGCCGCCTTCGCCGAAGGCGCAGAAGCCGAGGTTCTCGGTCTGGATGATCTCGCCCATCGCCGTGGCGTCGTGCACCTCCGCCACCGAGACATCGTCGGGTCCGACACCGGCGATCTCGTAGGCGCGCTTGGAGGCGAGCGCGGTGCAGTGCAGCGCGTAGTCGTCGTCACTGCGGTCCGAGCCGCTCTGCACCACCGAGGCCAGCACGCGGATGGCGCGCCGCCGGTCGATGTTCAGCCGCGCCAGCGCCGCGCCATTGCAGACGATCGCCGCCGCCGCGCCGTCGGAGACCGGCGAGCACATCGGCAGCGTCAGCGGATAGGTGATCGGCGCGGCCGCCAACACCTCGTCGATGGTGTAGGCGGTGCGGTACTGCGACAGCGGGTTGTGCACGGAATGCGCGTGGTTCTTCGCTGCCACCGCCGCGATCTGCCGCTGCGTGGTGCCCCAGCGCCGCATGTGCGAGCGCGCAAAGGCCGCATACACGTCCATGAACACGCTGTAGGGCTTCGGCGACGTCGAGCCTTCCGGCACCTCGACGCCATGCCCCATCTGCAGCAGACGGTCGCGGATCTCATCGGCGCGCGACACGTCCCAGGCGCTGTCGAAGACCGAGAACATCTGCGCCTTGTCGGTCGAGAACATCTTCTCGGCCCCCACCGCCAGCGCCACATCGGCGGCGCCGCCGCGCACCTGCATCACCGCCAGCGCAAACGCGGAGGAGCCGCTGGCGCAGGCGTTTTCCACGTTGACCACCGGAATGCGGCCGATGCCCGCCTCGCGCAGCGCGATCTGCCCACGGATCATCTGCTGGCCGTCCATGTGGCCCTGCGAGGCGTTGCCGAAGAACGCGCCCTGCAGATCCTCCTTGCGCAGGCCCGCGTCGTCCAGCGCCGCCTGCACCGCTGCGCCGGTCAGCGTCTTGATGTCCTTGTCCAGCAACCGGCCGAACGGGGTCATGCCCACGCCGACGACATAGATCTCTTCCATCTTCGAGCTCCTGTGAATCTCAGGTCTGGGGCTGGCAAGCTTTCGGCTCCACCGATGCGCCTGCGCAAAGCGGGATGAACCGTAGGCCGCGCGCGGTTTCCACGGTTCCATCGGCGTCCACCGTGTAAAGGCCGCGTGCCACCTGATGCGGATGACGAGCCGCCTCTTCCAGCGTCAGCACCGGCGCGAAGCAGGCATCGGTGCCCTCCAGCAGTGACTGCCAATGCCGGTGATCGCGCGATCGAAACAGGTCGCCCAGGCGCTCGCACAAAGCCGGCCACGCCGACTTGTCCATCTGTGCCTTCGGATCGACATCGTCGAGCCCCAAGCGTCGCAGCAGTTCGGCATAAAACTGCGGCTCGATCGCGCCGAGGGTGATGTGGCGCCCGTCCGCACATTCGTAGACCTCGTAGAACGGCGAGCCGTAGAACACCGACGGATTGACCCGATCCAGCGCGCCGCCGGCATGCACCAGCTGCACCAACGGAGCCAGCATCGCCAGCACATCCACGATCGCGCCATCCACCACGCAGCCCTGCCCGCTGCAGCGCGCGCGCAGCAGGCCAGCCAGCAGGCCAGCCACCAAGCCCAGACCACCTGCGGCATCGCCGAGCACTGTCGGCGGCAGCATCGGAAGCGCTCCGGGGCGGGCGGCCAGCGACATCAAGCCGCTCAGCGCCACGTAGTTCATGTCGTGCCCAGCCGCTTGAGCGAGCGGCCCAGTCTGCCCCCAACCCGTCATGCGCCCATACACCAGTCGGGGGTTCACTGCCGCGCATGGCGCAGGCCCCAGGCCCAGCCGCTCCATCACACCGGGCCGATAGCCTTCGATCAGCACGTCGGCCTCGGCCAGCAATGCCAGTGCCCGGTCCACGTCGGACTTTCGCTTCAGGTCGAGCGCGACGCGCTGCTTGTGCCGCGTGAGCAATGACGCCTCGGCGGGCGCCATCTCCGGCGGCAGCACGCCCCGGCCAGGCCGAGCAACCAACGTCACCTCGGCGCCGAGCTGCCACAGCATCAGTCCCGCCAAGGGTCCGGGGCCGATGCCCTCGAACTCCACGACCCTGATACCGGCCAAAGGTGCGCCGTGCGATCCGTTCGTCATCTATCTCTACCCGTGTTGCCACAGTTGTCTTGTCGATTGAATTTACTATAAAGTAAAAGACATTACGTACAAGTAATGGTAATCACCTATCCAGTCAAATTTGGGACTCAGCAGAATCGGGCTGAATCCGTATTCGATGACCATCAAGGAGTGAAACGATGTCCGAGCCCCCGCTCGTCCAAGAGATCCGCCAGGGCGCCATGTGGATTCGCCTGAACCGGCCCGAGGCGATGAACTCGCTGACGCCGCAGCTGCTTGCCGGGCTGTCGGCGGCGCTTGACGAGGCGCAGGCGCGCGACGAGGTCAAGGCCATCGTGCTGACCGGCGCGGGCCGGGCGTTCTGCGCCGGCGCCGACCTGAAGTTCGTGCGCGCGGATGTGACGGGTCCGGAGGCCGCCGCGGCCTTCCTGCAGCGCGTGCTGGCGACGATGAACCGCATCGCCGCATTTCCCAAGCCGGTGATCGCCGCGCTCAACGGCCTCGCGCTGGCCGGTGGGCTCGAACTGGTGCTGTGCTGCGACCTGGTCATCGCGGCGCGCAGCGCAAAGCTCGGCGATGCGCACGCCAACTACGGGCTGCTCCCCGGCGGGGGCGCCTCGGTGCGCCTGCCGCGCGTGATCGGCGCGGCGCGCGCCAAATACCTGATGTTCACCGGCGAGTTCGCGTCGGCCGACGCGATGGCGAGTGCCGGCCTGGTCAACCAGGTCGTGGACGACGAGCGCCTGCTGCAGGAGGTGCAGGCACTGGTCGACAAGATCGCGAGCAAGAGCCCGCTCGGGCTGCGGCGCATGAAGGCGCTGATCGACGACGGGCTGCAGCAGCCAGTGGACACCGCGCTGCGCCTTGAAATCCTTGCCTCCGAGGTGCATTCGCTGAGCCACGACCAGCGCGAGGGCCTGGCGGCCTTCAACGACAAGCGCAAGCCGGTGTTCACCGGGCGCTGAACCGCAGGAGCCGATGCCAATGCACGAAACTACCCCCCGCGACCGCCTAGCCCGGCTGCGGGCGCTGCATGAAGCGGCCTGCCTGCGCGCGCCCGCGCTGCAGGCGCTGTATGGCCGCGCCGGCATGACTCCTGCCGACGTGCGCAGCGCCGCGGACCTGGCGCGCCTTGCGGTGACGCCCAAGGACAAGCTCGTCGACATGCAGCGCGCCGCGCCGCCTTTCGGCGGCTGGCTGGCGGCCGACCCGTCGGAGATCCGCCGCGTCTTCGTGTCGCCGGGGCCCATCCATGAGCCGCAGTTGCACGGCGACGTCGACGGCCACGGCTTCGCCCGGGTCTTCAGCGACGGCGCCGTCGGCCCCGGCGACATGGTGCTGAACACCTGGTCCTACCACCTCGTGCCGGCGGGCCTGCTGCTCGACGACGCCATCGCGGCCTGCGGTGCGACGGTCATTCCGGCCGGCACCGGCGGCGCCGAAGCCCAGGCGCAGATGGTGATCGACCTGGGGGTGAGCTGCATCTGCGCGTCCACCGCCTACTTCGAAAACCTGGTGCACGTGCTCGAGAGCAAGGGCCATGTTTTGCCCGCCGCCTGGCGCGTGCGCACCGCGCTGCTGGGCGGCGAACTGGGCGACTGGCTGGGCAAGCGGCGCCGGCTGGAGGCGCGCCTGGGCATCCGCACGTTGTCGGCCTACGCGACCGCGGACTTCGGGCTGATCGGCTTTGAAGAACCCGGTCACGAGGGCTACACGATTCACCCAGATCGGCTCGTGCAGATATGCGATCCCGTCAACGGCCAGCCGCTGCCGCTCGGCATGCCCGGCGAGATCGTCGTCACCACGCTGGCCCGCGGATGGCCTCTAGTGCGCTTTGGCACCGGCGACGTGGCCGCCGCATCGGCCATCAGCGAGGACGGCTTCGTCGCCCGCATCGGCATGCTGCAAGGCCGTGTCGGCCAGGCAGTCAAGGTGCGCGAAATCTTCGTCTACCCGCGGCAGATCGAGGACCTGGTGCTGCAATCTTCGGCGTTGCATCGGGCCCAGGGCGTGGTCAGCCGGCAAGGCCATCGCGACGTGATCGACCTCCACGTGATGTTCGGATCGGCTGGCACGCCGGAGCTGGAAGCCGACTTGCGCGACCGCTTCAAGCAACTGACACGCCTGCGGTTCGACAGCTTGGTGCTTCTGGGAGCGGACGCGGCATTGCCCGACGACGCCCCCTGGCTGGTCGACCGCCGGCATGGATAGCGCCCGCGTCCTCCCACGAACGGAGCCTTTTGCCTCATGAGTCTGCCCGCTTCGATCGCTTCGCGTCTCAGGCTGCCGCTGATGGCCGCGCCGATGCTGCATGTCTCGGGTCCGGAGCTAGTCTCCGCGGCCTGCCGCAGTGGCGTGATCGGCGCCTTTCCGACCCCGAACGCGCGCAGCTCCGAGGAACTCGACGCGTGGTTGACGCGCATCGCCGATGATGCCGCGCGCAGCGAAAGGCCGGCCGCCACGGTGTGCGCGAATCTCATCATGCGTTCGCGCCCGGAGATGCTCGAAGCCGACCTGTCGGTGCTGGTCAAGCACAAGGTCGAGATGGTGCTGGCGAGTGTCGGCTCGCCGCGCAAGATCATCGGGCCGCTGCACGACGTGGGCTGCCTGGTGCTGGCCGATGTCGCCTCGATGGAGCATGTACAGAAGGCGCTCGATGCCGGTGTCGATGGCCTGGTGCTGCTGAGCGCCGGTGCCGGCGGCAACACCGGCTGGGTCAACGGTCTGGCGTTCGTGCGCGCCGTGCGCGAGATGTACGATGGCCCGCTCGGGCTGGCGGGTGGCATCTCCGACGGTGCCGCGCTGCTGGCCGCGCAAGTCCTGGGTTGCGACTTCGCGCTGATGGGCACCCGCTTCATCGCGACAACCGAGAGCCTGGCCAGTGCCGAGTACCAAGCCATGCTGGTGTCGAGCCGCATCGACGACATTGCGCTCACCCGCGGCATCAGCGGCCTGGAGGCCAATTTCCTGCGACCGTCGCTGCTGGCCAACGACCTGGATCCTGAGGAACTGGCCAAGCCGCTGAGCGCCGAGCAGGCGCGCGAGCGCTTCGGCGCCTACTCTGCCAACCTGCGCGGACCGCGCCGCTGGCTCGACTTATGGAGCGCAGGTCATACCGTCTCAGCTGTGCGGCAAACGCATAGTGTCCGGAACTTATTGACTCGGCATCAACAAACTTGAAGTTCCGTGATGCGCCATCATGTTGGTGTGATGCAAGCAACCGACATGAGATCGCTGTCGCGCGAAGCGCGGCATGAAAGGCGCGTGCAGGTGATCCGAC
>JAFLDH010000087.1 GCA_017302505.1 Burkholderiales bacterium | reverse complement strand
GGATGCGCTGCGGCGCGCGCGCGCCGACCTGGGTCAGCCACTGGATGGCCAGCACCAGCCGCTCGCGCAGCCGCTGGCGGCGGCGTGCCGCGCTGCGGGAGCTTGCGCTGCCGAACTGTTCCTCGTACAGCGCGATCAGCTCGGCTTCGGTGTAGAAATCCTCGGGCTGCTCGGCCGCGAACTCCTCCAGCGACGGCGGGGCAGGGCCCTTGCCCGCGGAGAGCGGCTGGACGATGGCTTGCGGGTCGCGGCGCAGCAGGATGGCGATGTCGGGGCGGGCGTGGGCACGCGCCAGGCTGCGCAGCTGGTCCAGCAGACGTTGCAGTTCGCCGCGGGCGCGCCGGCCGTCGCCGGCGCCGTCCACGTAGAGGTAGCGGTTCCAGGCATCGACCAGGTCCAGGCCTTCGGCCCAGCAGCGCACGTAGGCCAGGTGGGCCTGGCTCAGGCGGCGGGACGAGGCGGGCGCGTAGGCCGGAGAAGCCGGGGAGGGCATGGTCTTAGGTCCGATTGGAAGGCGGCTCGGGGTGGACAGGGCAGGGCGTTCGGGTGCGTGCAAGTCCTTGTCGCGCAAGGGATGTGGCTCAGTATGCCGCAGATCGGGGGGATTCGAAGACCAAAATCAACTACCTTGATAATAATACTTATCAAGGTATTTGGTGGCCAGGAGCGGCGGGGAAGGGCGGGAGGACGCCCACCCGCTGTTGCTTCAGATCAGCGCCTGCGCCTGGCGCAGGTGCGCCGCGCTGGCCGGCAGGCCCCCGAGCGCTCCAGCGTCGCGATCAGCTCCGCGGCCGACTGTGGCGGGCGCAAGTTGGACCCGTTGCTTCCCGTCGAGCTTGAAGTCGATCGTTCGCTCGCAGGCGAGGCCTACGCCGGCACCCATGGTGCAATCCGCCGGGCAAGAACTATGGGGGTGATGACATCCAGAGAAACGTCAAAAGGAACGACACGTTCCCCCGCGGCGCAGTCGAACCCAGCACAGGCTTGCTGCAAGAGCGCAACAGTTTTGTCGGGCAATGGATGCGCGCGGCCTTGGCTCCTGACCTAACTGCTAATATATACAGGTGAGTTGCGCAGCCGGCTCACCCGTGCTGTACCAAGCGGTGCGTCGTGTCCGGCTGATCGTGAGCCGTGATCCAAACGACTAAGGTCTTGCGGGTCATGTCTATATAGGGATGGCCTTGGCCTCTCTTAACAGCAACAGGTGCTCGCCAAGTCAAGGCGGCAGGCGACTGGTGCCTCACGGCGCGCCAGAAGCTGTCGAAGGGGTCCAGGTTCGCCAGGATCTTTCGAACTGATTGCAAACCGCCCGAGGGTGCGCTCTCGGACCGGCCTACCAAGGAGGCATTGCGGCCGTAAGGCCCCCCGCCTCCGGTCCAGGACACCTTGACATGGTGTCTGGGAGACCAACCACCCGCTAGGTGGGCTTCGGCCCGCCGAGCGGGTGTCGTTCGGGCTTGCTGGCGATGTTGGGTCGTCTCCTAGCCCGAGTCGAAGCTGGAACCTCTATGGGGCTCCAGCGGTTTTGGTTCGGCCGGAGCGATCATGACACTGCCCCACGGCGCCCAAGCGGCGCCCGGCTGCGACGACAGCAGCCCTCGCGTTCTGAGGCATGGCGCACTCAGTGCGCCCCACCTATCCCCAGCGAGCCTGCCCAGGCTGTGGCCAGCGACTGCTCGCCACCTCGTGCGTACGGGGGGCACACATGGGCGCGGGTGAACGTGGGGACAAGCGCCGCCGTCTGTCGCTGCGCGACCCGCTGCCGGCGTGGTTGATCGAGCTCGTCCCGATCGAAGCGCAGCGCAACTGGGCACACCGACTCGTCGTCGCCCTGGACCTGGAGGTCGACGGCCAAGGTGCAAGCGCCGGGCTCGAGGTCAGCGCCATCGCCCTCGACATGCTTGGCGTCGCAATGGGCTCGAAGCGATGGCGTGAAGCCGCGAAGCTGTGTGCAGCCATGGCGGCCACCGCACGCGCCTCCATCGCCTATCCCTTGCTGGGCGCGTCCGGCGAGCTGCCCTCCCTCTCGACGATGCGCATCCTGGAGCGCTTGAACAACCGGTTGCGCCGCGACGACGGCGACCAGCAAGGTGCGGCCATTGCTTTCGGTCTTCTGCTGCGCGATGCCATTCGCGGTCAGCGGCATATCCGGCGCGATCAGGTGCAGCGGGTGTCCTCCATGGCTGGCGCGTGCCTGCCATCAATCGACCATGCCAAGCTCAAGCCCTGGCGCGACCTGGCAGCGCTGCAGCCCTTTGACTTGGCGGATCTGGAAAAATTTGTTCCAACGCATCGCGGGCATGAATCGGCGACGCTGGCACGTGCGTTGCACGCGGTGCAGTCCAACGCCGCACCGTTCCTGATGCCTCCGTCGACGGAGGCTGAGGCCGACGTGAATCGTCCGCATCGGAAGGCTGCTCCGCCTGCGCCGCCGACCAACCCTGCTGCGACCCGTGATGAGGCCGAGGTCAGTGCCGGCCCGAGCTGGAAAGCACTGCATGCCGCAGCCAGCCATGCGGGCATGGCCGAGACCTTCAACCTCGAGCTCGCGCACGACCGCATCGATGTCAGCGAGTTGTCCAAGATCGGCTCGGCCTGCCGCAAGGTGCTGCGTGGCGATGCGACGGGTCCGTTGAGCGACTCGGCGCTGCTCCAGTCCATGGCCGAGATCCTCAATGCCGATCACGACTGTGCGCTCGAACTCGCTCTCACACCGGAACTCGACGACGACACCTGGTACTGCGTCGAGCTGCGCTGCGTCGTGCAGGATCGCCGTGCCCGGCGTGGCCTGTCCACCGATGCCAGCCGCCGCGAGTGGGAAGCGGTCTACGTCTACCCGGAGGCGTGCGACCGCATAGAGCAGCTGCTCCAGCAGAAGCCCGACGCCACGCGCCTGCGTGGCTTGATGGTCCACCGCGGGCGGGCCGAGCTCGTGCAGGCTACCGCCGCCTGGGTCAAGTCCCTGACGGACCAGGCCCACCCGGCCACGCCAGGACGCGCCGTGCACTCGACATGCCTGGCCTACCAGAAGGCAGGAGCTACCGACAGCGAGATCGCGATGATGGCCAGGGCACCAGCGGCCGCCTCCGACTCGGTCGGCAATTACTACGCGCCAGCGCCTCATCGCCACCACCAGCTGGCCAGCGCGGCGTTTGTCCTGCTCGGTCGCGAACGGCCTTCGCCCATCCCGCAAAGCCCGCTGTTGAGTCCACGGGACGTACCCGGCGACGACGACTTCCGGGGGGAGTGGCTGATGCTGCGGGACCTGGTGCAATTGGTCCTCAACGCGCTGGACAACGCCGACATTGCGGAGGTCGCCACCTTGCTCACCAGAGGCATGGCTGCCTGTCGCAAGGCATACGAGCTGTTGGAGGCGGCGCGCGACCAGGTGCGCCAGCACCCTCGATGGTGCGATGTGGCGGCGTCGGAGCAATGGAACTTCGACTCCGACAAGGACACGGAAATCAACAGTGATCGTCTGCAGGCCAAGACCGCGGAACTCAATGACCTGATTCGCGTCGCGCGGCTGCTGCGCCAGAAAGCACGTGACCGGCTGCGTCACCTCGGCCTCAACGACAGTGACCTGCCGGGCAGCCTGGTGAAGGTGACCCCCGACACGCCGCTGTTCTGTCGCCTGCGGGCGATTCCGGCAGCGCACGGCTTGCGGTTGGTCGTTGGTGTACTCAACGACGAGCTGATGTCCCAGCTGGGGCAGCGTTGGCGCGGACCGCTGAACATGGGCCGCAGGTACTGGGTCGGCCAGACGGCCGAGCGCGCACGCTGGCTAGAAGAGCAAGCTCTGACCGGACATGGCCGCGGCTTGCGGCACCTGGGCTCGCATTGCCTGAGTGCGCCCGTGATGAAGTCGCTGCGGAGTGCTCGCCTGCTGGTCTCCGACACCCTGGCGCGATTGGCGTTGCCGCCGTTTGGTGAGGGCGTCACCGGCACGCCGGAGCCGGTTGTCGTGCCCGTCGATCTGCGCAGCGTCGACCGCCGCCGTGACCTTCAGACGCGGCCCACCGACATGCCGCAGCACTACACGGAGGCGCGCACGCCGGCATTTTTGACCGTGATCGACAGGCTGCGGCCTTGTGTCGGACAGGACTGTGGACTGTCGAGCGCGGCACGTGCGCTGCTGGCACTGATCGTCGCGCAGGGCCTGTGCCATTCGGCGGATGTGCGCGAAGCCTGGCGCAGCTTGCGCGAACAGTGGCGGAAGAGGGGATCGGTGTGGATCGACTGGCTGCGCGACAGCGGCCAGCCGATCGAAATGCCGCTGCTGGCACCGGTTCGCCTCGCTGCCGATGAAGTCGAAAGATGGCCCTCGCTCCCCGAGGCCGAGGCCGAACTGCGCGCCTGGCTCGTGGCCATGAATGAGGACCACCCCTTGCGTCCTGTCCTGTGGCCCGGCAAGGCGGGCGCTACCATCACGGCGCTTTGCTGGCTGATGTCGCACTGGGTCAGGGTCCATGTCGCGGCCCTCCTGTCGCTGGCCTACCGGCCGGACTTCATGGCGGCGACGCTCGACCGCCATTCGCTGGACCTCCTTCAGCGGCGCGAGGTGCCTCACAAGCCACTGAAGCTGCTTGCTTTCCGCTCGAGGTTGGGCGCGGCGAGCCCGGAGGCCATGGCCAGCAAGTCCTTGCTGTGGATCCAGACGGCCGTTGGCGACGTCGCCAAGAGCGATGAACGTCTAGGCGGGCGCCAGCAGCGAGCCCGTAAAGTGAAAGAAGCACTGGCCTGCGGCGTGTCCGTCAGCGTTGACGAAGCGGCTGTCGATGGCTCCGGCGAGACGGCCGAGCAACGCCAAGAGCGTTGGGTGCGTGGGGCGACCGAGCTTGCAGGCACCCTGCTCAAGACGGCTCCTCGGACCCTGATCCCGCCGGCCGCGCAGATGCTTCTGACCTACCTCGATCTGGAGGTTGCATTGACTCGTGCGCGCGACACGGATGCCAACGCGCCGGGCACCTACTATGACTACATCTCGGCCGTCAGAGCGCAGTTGGAGCGGCACTGGCCCGCCAACGCTGAGCCGACACAGATCCTTGGGCGGACCTGGCGCAAGATCACGCGCCGCATCCTCAAGCGCCTGTCCGGGGAGTCCGATACCACGCACGCCGCGCGGCGCAAAGCCTGGCGTCGCATTCTTACCGTGCTGGCGTCGCAGCCGGCCTACGAAGCGGCAGCAGCGGCGTTGGACGAGTCCGGGGCGCCTGCCAAGCCCGCGAAGTACATCCCGTCGGCGGCCTCGGCTCTGTGGCCGCGGCGCCTGCTGCCGGCAATCGAGGAGGGCGTTGCGGACTTGCTGCGCGGCGAGCCGCTGGCGCCGATCCAGGCGCGAGCACTCCTCGCGCTCCTGCTCGATGCAGGCCCTCGACGCGCCGAAGCCTGCGGCGTCCGACCCGAGGACCTCTCAAAGGACGGCACCTGGTTCCAGCGCTTCCCGAGTGGGCACCACAACCAGAAGACGCGGCTCGCGGTCGGACGCTCGCGGCTGAGTCCGCCGATCGGCGCCCAGCTGTGCGAGCTGCGCGCGCTGGTGCGAGGTCTTTGCCCGACGCCCGCCTACCTGTTCGGCGAGAGTGCGAGCGACGACTCCCTGACCTATGCGCAGACGTTGGTCGATCTGATCGTGGACGTGTCCCGGGACAAGATCGGTTCCGAACTGGTTGTCGCGCACGGCGCCCGTGGCAGCGCCGCTATGCACTTGCTGGTGCCCGACTGGGAGGCCCGCATCGAGGCGCTCGCTGATGGGCCGTTCAAGCTGGCCGATGCGCTGGCAATCGTGCGTGCGCTTGAGGGCGACGGCCCGGACCACCTGGCCCACGTGCTTTGCTCGATCGCTCACGCCTCTCACAAGACTTTCGCGCGCAGGTATTTCACCTGCTGGCCTTTGCTGTTCGCGGCAAGCATGCGCGCCTTGCTTGCAGACATCGAGCTGAAGCCGGAGTTGATCCGCAAGATGCCGCACCTGAGCAGTGACCCGCAGCGTGACAAAGCTATCGCGCGCCGGCGCCGCGCAAGGTGCGACGTGCCTGAGGGCACGCCTTCAGACGACTGGGAGTGGCCGGTCAGCCATCACTACCCGCCACGAAAGCCGGGCCCCAAGCCCAGGCCGCCGAAGTCGACCAAGCCAGACGCGGCCACGCCAACGGGTGCAGGTGGACCCGAAGCGACCCGGCCCGCCGATTTGCCTGCTTTCTCTCTCCTGCTGGACTACCTGGTCAGGCGGCATCTGGGCTTCAGCACCGTCCAGGCTGCCAAGGACACGAAGCTGGACATTGAAACCGCGCGCTGGCTGGATCAATCGGCTTGCGGCGCACCAATGCCGTCATCCGTTGAGCCCGAGGAAAACACATCACCGAGGCCGACGAACGCCAGGACCTTCCTGGCGAATCAGATTAACTCACCGCTCGGCCAAGGCCTGGTGGCGGCACTGGCCACGGCCTCACCGCTGTGGAAGGAACTGACCGGACTGCTGCAGGACAGCGCCAGCGCTCCGCCTGTGACGCGCGAGCTGGTCACCTCCTTGCGCGACCTGCTGCCCGCGGCGCTGGCCGTACACGTGGCGATCTCCGTGGAGCGCTGCCCGGCGCCACTGGCTCAAAGCCTGGACGGCCTTGACCGCGTGCGCCTGGACCCTTCGCCCAACGTCGAGCGCGCGCGCCCGCGCGTGCGTGTGATGCCCGTGCAACTCACCAAGCAGGGCGATGTCATGCACGCGCATGCCGCGTTGCTGACGCGCTTCGCGAGCCTTGCGCTTGCCATTTGTCCTGTCCTCGCCCAGCTCATCGAGAACCATGAATAAAGAACTACGTGAAGAGGCCTTCCGTCAAGGCAATCTGGCCGCTGAACAGACCTCCGTCTCGGTGCAGGTCGCCGAATGGGCTGAACTGCCACAGACCAAGGACGGCTACGCACTGGCGGCAGATGTCGGCCAGTTGCTGCTTGAGCGCTTGCAGGCGCATGAGAACGGCACCTCTGCCGCGAGTCTCCAAGTCTTGGCCTGCAAGTTCAGCCCGAGCGGCGACATTCAGCTCAGGAGCTTCACGGTACTTGCACCGCCGCAAAACCCACCGCCGCCCGATCCGCTGCAACCCGAGGGCTTGCCCGAGCCGGCCCATGTCGGCTCCGCACCGACCGAGCTACCGCAGCGGCCTGCGGAGGGAAGTGGCGGCGGGGCGTTGGTAAGACCCGGATCCGCCTTCATCTCATCAGGCCCGCTTCCGCAATCCTCGCAGGAGAAGCTGGAGTTGGGGTCATCGTATTTTTCCTGCAAATTGACACGCTCGGCCCAAAAAACGTCAAGCGTGACAAGCACTTGCAAAACCGCCTCTTCGAGGTGCCCTGTGCTTTTGGTGCAAATTGACACGCTTCGACCAGCCGGAAGCGTCAAGCCGACGGTGCCTCAAACGCCCCGCCGATCTGCTTCGCCCTACGAAGATCGTCCGAGTGCAGGTACATCGACGTGGTCGACAAAGACGCGTGCCGCAGGTTGTCGCGGACGGTCGGCAGATCGGCACCGCGCTGAAGCGCATGGGTCGCGTGCGTGTGCCGCATCCAGTGCGGTGATGCCAGCTGCAGCTTCTCGGCCAACGCGGGGCTCGTGTCCGCCAGGACGCCGGCCGCCGTCCCAAAAAATCTCTTCACGATCGCCCAGAGCCGCTTGGATGTGATGCCGGCTTCGCCGTCGAGGCTGCCGAGCAACGGCGTGGCGGGGTTCCACTTCGCCGGCGTCACTGGAAGGCCTCGCTGGGCCAGGTGCCGGTCCAGAACCGCACGCGCCAGTCCCGGCAGCACCACTTTGCCGGCCTTGCTGCCCTTGCCAAGCACATGCAGCCAATGATCGCCATGCGCATCGAGCTCGATAGATCCCAGCGTCGCGTGCGCGAGTTCGCTGGCACGCAGCCCGGTGCCGTAGCTGAAGTCGATCAGAAAGCGAAGCCGTTGGGCAGCGCCCGGCTGCCAGCCGTACGACCATTCCAGCCCTTCTGCAACTGTCCTCACCAGCGTCCATTCCCCTTCTGAAAACGATCTCGTCGTGTCAAGGGTCGCATGCCTGGCACCGCGGACCTTGATGCCGGCGAAGGGATTGGCCAGCACGTACCGCTGCTCGATCAGCCAACGGAACATCGAGCTCAGTACGGACAGCGTATACGCCCTGGAGCGCGTGGACAGGCCGCCTGCGAACGGCCTCCACTCGGCGGAGGTGCGGGGTGACGCTGGCCCCACCCAACGCGCCCGCGGTGTCGGTTGCCGCAAGAAGGCTCGATACGCCACAGCGTCCTCGGTGGCCAGCGAGGACAGCGCGACGCCGCGCTCGACGATGGCCCACAGGATCAGCCGTTCCGCTTCCTTGCGGTAGGCCCGCTGCGTGGCAGGCGCTTCGTGCAGCGACAGCCAAGCCTGGACCGCCTCGAAGTCGTTGTTCGCCCGCAGAATGCATGACGCGCGCGGCGCGCGATACAGGCCCATCGTGCCGTCAACCCGCTGCGGCACGACGATCTTCTCCCAGGGAACCACATGCTCCGGCGCATTGGAGACCACCAAGGCTCGAGCACGATCAGTCAGGTCGGGATGTGCGGCGAAGAAGCCTTCGATTCGGCGTGCCCCGGCCGCACCAAGACCGCCGATGTCGACCCACCAACGTCTGCGCCGCGGTACTCGCAGCGTGAGGTCGGCCAAGGTCTTGATGCCGGCCTGGCGCAGCACTGCGGCGACGCGGGGCGCGAGCCAAAGGTCGACGCCGTCGCCGATCAGGGGAACCGGGACGGCTGCGCTTCGGAGCTGCTCGATGGCGGCAGCCATGGCGCGGGCGGCCGCGGGGCCTTTGCGGGCAGGTCCGGTGAAGAGCTTGGCCAAGTCGTCCCGGTGGCGCGACCTGGTGAAGGTCGCGATTTCACGACGGATGGCCCCGATGACGCCGCGCGACGATTGGCCGACCGGCCGAGCTCCTCCGAGGTACCGCGTCACCGCATCCCTCGACGACAGACCCTCATGCCAGGCCCGAAGTGCAGCAAGCGAAGCCGCGTCAGGCAGCGACAGCAGCGTTGCGGGTACTGACAGGCCGGTTTCCACGCAGATCAGTTTACGCAACTGGCACTGCTATGCCGCTAATATTACTTATCGGCATAGCACCGACAAGAGCCAACTTATTCAAGGCAGGCACCGCCGATTTCGGGCCTGGCTTTCCCTTGGTAAGTACGAGCGGGGAACCGCCGCGGCCGTCACCTGTTGGCGGTGCCGCCTGACTCCATTTGCCGCATTTGCTTGGTTGTCCGGATTTGCTTAGAATGCCCGTATGAACACCGATCTCAGCACTCCCGTCCTGCTGCGCCGCATCGCGCAGCTCGAGGCCACCGTTGGGCGCCTCAGCGAAGACCTCGGCACCCTTCGCTCTGCGGTCAGCAAGCAAGGGCTGCAACTACCAAGGACACGAGGCGTTCGAGCCCGGGTGGCGCACGCCGACTCCTCCGCCGCGGACAACCTGCATGCTCAGGCCACCGGCGGCCTGGCGGGCGCCACCGCGCGCGGCGAGGCAGCGCGTGTCCAGTGGGTCAAGGATAGCCTCGTCGTTCCCGGCGAGCGACTCGCGCAAGCGTGGGGGCTCACCCGCCAAGCCTTGGCGCCGGCGGCGGACCGTGGCGAGGTCTTTGCAGTGAAGGTCGGCAACCGGCTGTACTACCCGCAGGCATTCCTGGGCATGGACCGCGAGGCCGTGGCAGCCGTCTGTCGCGCACTCGGTGACCTGGGCGCCAGCGAGAAACTGATGTTCTGGCTGCGCGAGCACGGCGCTCTCGCTGGGAAAAGTGTTGCCGACGCGTTGGAGGCGGGGACTGCCTTGGCCAAGGTCGAGCGCCTGGCGGCGGCATGGGCGCGCGAACGAGGCGCCTCGCGTGTACCTGCGGCTGCCTGACAGCGGTTCCTTCGAGGATCTGCTTCGACCGACCAGGATCGAAGTCGCGTCGCTGGTGCGCTTGAGCCGGCATCCGGCCACTGAGCCGTATTGGTCTGCTGGGGTCTACCGCTTTGATGATCCACATCCTGGCGGTGCCGACGCGTTCGGCACCTGCTACACCGCCAGCACCATCGAGGTAGCCTTCGCGGAAAGCGTCATCCATGAGTGCGGGCGATTCGTCGCCGGCAGATACGAGGTGCCGTCTGCAGAAGTTACCGAGCGCTCGGTCGTGCGGTTTGCCTGTGAACGGCGTAAGACGCTGGTACTGGCTGACCTGTCCGGGGCGGCGCTCAAGGCCTTGGGACTCAACAACGACATCAGTGCAACCGCCGACTACACGGCGAGCCAGGCCTGGGCACGGGCGATCCACGATGCGAGTCCACGCTGGGATGGAATTCGGTACGTGTCGCGGCAAATGAACAAGGGGTTTGCCTACGCCATCTTCGAGCGCAGCGGGCTCCGCAAGCTGCGCGCCGAGAAGCTGAAGGCGCGGCAGGTGGATGACCTCTGCGATCGGTTCAACGTCACCGCGGTCTGAGGGCACTGCCGTCCGAACCCGAAGGTCGGCAACCTGGCATACACCGGCCGTTCGTCGGCGAAAACCGGTCGGCTCCACTCGGCCAGAAGCTGACCCAGACGAGCGACAGGTATCGGGTAGCCGCCAGTTTGTATTGCTGCGAGACAGATCGCCTATCGCGACGAGGAGGCCCGTCGACGCAGCAGCGCGTACACGGCCGGCACGACGAAGAGCGACAGCAGCGGCGCCGTGATCATGCCGCCTAGCATCGGCGCGGCGATGCGGCTCATCACTTCGGAGCCGGTGCCACTGCTCCAGACGATCGGCACCAGGCCGGCCAGGATCACAGCCACGGTCATTGCCTTGGGTCGCACGCGCTGCACCGCGCCTTCGCGGATCGCGTCGTCGACAACCTCGCGTGTAGCGCTCGCACCGGCTCGCAGACGGTCCTGCAGCGCGTGCTTCAAGTACAGCAGCATGACCACACCAAACTCCGCGGCGACGCCGGCCAGAGCGATGAAGCCGACGCCGGTGGCGACCGACATCTGGTAGTTCATCAGGTACAGCAGCCAGACTCCGCCTATCAGCGCGAAGGGCAGCGTGGCCATGATCAGCGCCGCCTCGTCGAGGCGGTCGAAGGTCAGATACAGCAGCACGAAGATGATCAGCAGCGTCGCCGGCACCACCACCTTCAGCCGCGCGTTGGCGCGCTCCAAGTATTCGAACTGGCCCGAGTACGCAATGCTCATGCCCGGTTCGAGCTTCACCTGCTGCGTCACCGCGCCGCGCAGGTCGTCGGCCACAGCCGCGAGGTCGCGGCCGCGCACGTCGATGTAGACCCAGCCCGAGGGGCGCGCGTTCTCGCTCTTCAGCATCGGCGGGCCGTCGCTGATGCCGACCTTGGCGACCGCGCCGAGCGTGATCTGCTGGCCCATTGGGGTCAGGATCGGCAACGTCGCCAGCCGCTGCGGGGTGTCGCGGACCTCGCGCGGATAGCGCAGGTTCACTGGGAAGCGCGCGCGGCCCTCGATCGTCTCGGTCACGTTCTCGCCGCCGATCGCGCCGGCGACCACCGCCTGTACGTCGGCGATGTTCAGACCGTAACGTGCTGCCGCCGCGCGGTCGATTTGCACGTCGACATAACGCCCGCCGGTCAGCCGCTCGGCCAGCGCAGACGACACGCCGGGCACGGCCTTGGCTACCTGCTCGACGCGCAGCGCGACGCGGTCGATCGCGTCGAGGTCGGCGCCGGTCACCTTGACGCCGATCGGGCTCTTGATGCCGGTGGCGAGCATGTCGATGCGGTTGCGGATCGGCGGCACCCAGATGTTCGACAGCCCCGGAACCTGCACCGCGCGATCGAGTTCCTCGATCAGCTTCTCCGGGGTCAGGCCGGCGCGCCACTGCTCGCGCGGCTTCAATTGGATCGTCGTCTCGAACATCTCCAGCGGCGCCGGGTCGGTGGCGGTCTCGGCCCGGCCAGCCTTGCCGAACACGCGTTCGACCTCGGGCACGGTCTTGATCATCCGGTTGGTCAGCTGCAGCAAATCAGCCGCCTTCTGTGCAGACAGTCCCGGCAGCGCCGACGGCATGTACAGCAGGTCGCCTTCGTGGAGCCTCGGCAGGAATTCGCCGCCCAGACGCTGCAGGGGCCAGGCGGTGGTGGCCAGCGCCAGCAGCGCGATCAGTAGCGTCGCCTTCGGCCAGCGCAGCACCCAGTCCAGCGCCGGCCTGTAGACGGCGATCAGCGCGCGCGTGATTGGGTTGCTCCGCTCGTCGGGAATGCGGCCGCGGATCCAGTAGCCCATCAGCACCGGGATCAGCGTCACCGACAACCCGGCTGCCGCCGCCATCGCATAGGTCTTGGTAAAGGCCAGTGGGCCGAACAGCCGCCCTTCCTGCGCCTGCAGCGTGAACACCGGGATGAACGACAGCGTGATGATCAGCAGCGAGAAGAAGAGCGCGGGGCCGACCTCGACCGCGGCCTCGGTGATCACCTGCCAGCGCTCGTCGCCGTCGAGCTGGCGCTTGGGATGAGCGTGCTGCCAGGCCTCGATCTTCTTGTGCGCGTTCTCGATCATTACCACCGCGGCATCGATCATCGCGCCAATGGCGATGGCGATGCCGCCGAGCGACATGATGTTGGCGTTGATGCCCTGCCATCGCATAACCAGGAAGGCGATCAGCACACCGAGCGGCAGTGCAATGATGGCTACAGCCGACGAGCGCAGATGCCAGAGGAAGATCGCACACACCAGCGCGACGACGACGAACTCCTCGACCAGCTTGGTCGACAGGTTGTGGATCGCGCGCTCGATCAGCGCGCTGCGGTCGTAGGTGGTGACGATCTCCACGCCCTGCGGCAGGCTCTTCTGCAGCTCGGCCAGCCGCGTCTTCACCGCCGCGATGGTCGCCTGCGCGTTCTTGCCCGAGCGCAGCACGACCACGCCGCCCGCGACCTCGCCTTCGCCGTCGAGTTCGGCAATGCCGCGGCGCATCTCCGGGCCCACCTGCAGCGTCGCCACGTCGCCCAGGCGCACCGGGATGCCGCTGCGAGCGGCCAGCGCGATGGTGCGGAAGTCGTCCAGCGTCTTCAGGTAGCCGCTGGCGCGGACCATGTACTCGACCTCGGCCATCTCGAGCACCGAGCCGCCGGTCTCCTGGTTGCCGGCGAGCAGCGCGTTGCGCACCTGCTCGTGGGTGATGCCGTAGGCGACCAGCTTGTTCGGGTCGAGCAGCACCTGGTACTGGCGCACCATGCCGCCGACGCTGGCGACTTCGGCCACGTCGGGCAGGCTCTTCAGCTCGTACTTCAGGAACCAGTCCTGCAGCGCGCGCAGTTGCGACAGGTCGTTGCGCCCAGACTTGTCCACCAAGGCGTACTGGAAGATCCAGCCGACGCCGGTGGCGTCCGGGCCGAGCGCGGTCTTCGCCCCGGCTGGCAGCCGACCCTGCACCTGGTTCAGGTATTCGAGCACGCGCGAGCGCGCCCAGTACAAGTCGGTGCCGTCGTCGAACAGCACGTAGACGAAGCTGTCGCCGAAGAACGAGAAGCCGCGCACCGTCTTCGCGCCGGGCACTGACATCATTGTCGTCGCCAGCGGGTAGGTGACCTGGTTCTCGACGATCTGCGGCGCCTGCCCGGGCCAGCTGGTGCGAATGATGACCTGCACGTCGCTCAGGTCGGGCAGCGCATCGACCGGCGTCGTGCGCAGCCCCCACAGGCCGGCGACGGTGAGGAAGGCTGTGGCCAGCAGCACGAGGAAGCGGTTGGCCACCGACCAGCGGATCAGCGCGGCGATCATCGCGACGCTCCCGACGCGGCAGCGGCCGGTGCGTGGCCGGCGTGCGGGTCGGCAGGCTCGACCTGCGGCGCAATGGCGGTGACGCGGTAGTTGTCGCCCTGCTTGTCGAAGCTGAAGCTCACGGTCTGCCCCGGCTTCAACCCGCGCGCCAGCGCCGGATCGGCCAGCAGGAAGGGCATGCTCATCGCCGGCCACTTCAGCTCCGGCACCGGCGCGTGGTCGAGCGTGATGCTGCCGGCTTCGATCTGCGTGATCACGCCGGTCGTGTGGTAGGCGGTCGCCGCCGGGGCCGTGGCACGGGCCATCACGCCTTGCAAGCTGGCTTCGGAGTCGATCAGGAACTGGCCCGACGCCACCACCTGCTGCCCGGCAGCGAGGCCGCTGCGCACGACGATCCATTCATCGACCTGCTCGCCGATCTCCACTGGCACCGGCCGGTAGCGGCCGGGCTGCTCCGACACGTAGACCAGCGCGCGCCTGCCGGTGCGGATCACGGCTTCGGCCGGCACCACCAACGCCTCGTGCGCCGCGCCGCGCAGGCTGACCTGTGCGAACAACCCGGCCTTTAGCTTCTGTCCCGGGTTCGGCAACTCGACGCGCAAGCGCAACGTGCGCGCCTCGCGGTTGGCTTCGGCCAGCACCGCAGCCACCTTGCCGTAGACGATTTCGCCGGGCAGCGCCAAGAAACGCGCCTGCACCGGTTGGCCGGGCCGGATCGCTGCGGCCATCGCCTCGGGCAGCGCCACCTCCAGCCACACCGTGCCCAGGCCATTGATGCGTGCCAGCGTCATTCCCGGCGCGACCGCCATGCCCTGGCGCACCATCAGCTCGCTGATGACACCGCCGATCGGGGCGGTGATGGTCTGCAGCGCCAGCGGCTGACCCGTTGCGTCCACGCGCTCGACCAGCGCGGCCGGCATGCCCAGCAGCACCAGACGCTGCTTCGCGGCCTGCGCCAGCGCGGCATCGCCGGCTGCCTTGACCGCCAGAAACTCCTGCTGCGCGCCGAGCCACTCGGGGTTGAGCAGTTCGGCCAGCGGCGCGCCGGCGGTGATCACGTCTCCTGGCGCACGGTCGAACACACGCTCGACGAAGCCGGCGGTGCGCGCCTGCACGATGGCGATGTCACGCTCGTTCAGCTGCACCGTGCCCACCGCCTCGACCGCTGCGCCGAGCGCGCGCTTCTCGACGCGGACCAGGCGCAGCCCGAGCGCCTGCTTCGCCTGCGTCGAAACCGTCAAGGCGCCTGGCGCGCTGGCCTGCGCTTCGCCCTCATCGGCATAACGCGGTACCAGCTGCATGTCCATGAACGGCGACTTGCCGGGTTTGTCGAAGCGCTGCGTCGGCACCATCGGGTCGTACCAGTACAGCACCTTGCGCTCGCCGGCCGAGGCGGTAGCCTGCGGCGCCGCCGTGCCGTCGACGGTCGGGGCCTGTCTGGCCTGCCATTGGCCGTAGCCCCAGCCGGCCAGGGCACCCAGGCCGAGCAGTGCAGCCGCGCCCGCGATGCGTGCGAATGTCGTCGCCATGGCTCGTCACTCCGCGATCAGGTTGTTCAGGCGCACGCGCAGCGCGGCGCGTTGCGCGTCCAGGTCGATCAGCCGCAGCCGCGTCTCCACCGCCTCGCGCCGCGCCATCAGCACCGCGCCTAGGTCGCCGCGGCCGGCCTGGTAGCTGGCCAGCGCCAGCATCACGCGTTCGCTGTTCAACGCCAGCGCCTGGCGTTCCAGGCGTGCGTGCTGCGCGTCCAGGGCCTTCAGCTCCGCGAGCTGGGCGTCGATCTCCTCGGCGTGGCGTCGCATCGTGTCGGCGCGCTCGGCCTCGATGCGTGCCGCCTCGCGCTGCTTGGCGATCAGCTGCGGCTGCTGGCGGCGTTCGCGGTCCCAGGGAAGGTCGAAGACCAGCTGAAAGGACATCATGTCGCCGTACTGCGGGCGACGGCTGTACGCCACTTCCCAACCCCAGTCGCCGCGCTGCTCGGCGTCGGCTTCGCGCGCCTCGGCCCGGGCTATCGCCTGCATCGCATCGTAGGGCGCGATCTCGGCATGGCGGTGCAGATCGGCGCGCAGCTGCTCGGGCGCCAGCTGCAGCGCCGGCGGGCCGCCTGCCAGTGGCTCCG
>JAFLDH010000086.1 GCA_017302505.1 Burkholderiales bacterium | reverse complement strand
CAGCGCCCCGGGCGCCGGCCAGGCCAGCGCGGGCACCGCGCGCGGCAGCACCGGGGCCGCGGTCGCCTCGGTCAGCATGTCCTCTGGCAAGGCCAGCACCACCGGGCCGGGGCGGCCCTGCATGGCGGTGTGGAAGGCGCGGGCCACGTACTCGGGCAGGCGGTCGGCGCTCTGCACCTCGGCCACCCACTTGGCCATGCCCAGCGTGCCGGGGCCGAAGAACTGTCGGTAGTCGACCTCCTGGAAGGCCTCGCGGTCGCGCTGATCGCTGGCCACCTGGCCGACGAACAGGATCATCGGCGTCGAATCCTGGAACGCGGTGTGCAGCCCGATGCTGGCGTTGGTAGCCCCAGGCCCGCGGGTGACGAAGCAAATGCCGGGCCGGCCTGTCAGCTTGCCCTGCGCTTCGGCCATGAAGGCGGCGCCCCCTTCCTGCCGGCACGCGATGAAGCGGATGTGGTCGCGGTGCTGGTGGAAGCCATCGAGCACGGCCAGGTAACTTTCGCCGGGCACGCCAAAGGCGGTGTGCACGCCCTGGGCGACCAGGGCTTCGACCAGCGCGTGGCCGGCGGGGCGGGTGTTCATGGATGTCTCCTCGTCAGTCCGGCGATTATGCGAAGCGGGCAGGAAGGGTTTCTGCGCTACCGTCCAATTAAACAGACAGTGAATGATCCATCATGGCCAAAGCCAGCAGCACTGAAACCCGCCCGCGCGACGCCGACCGTTCGCAGAAGGCCATCCTGGACGCGGCGCTGGCCGAGTTTGCCGAGTTCGGCCTGGGCGGTGCGCGCATGGACCGCATCGCCGAGCGGGCCGGCGTCAACAAACGGCTGATCTACTACTACTTCGAGAGCAAGGAGAGCCTGTTCCTGGCGGTGCTGGAGCGGGCCTACGAAGGCATCCGCGGCGAGGAGCAGCAGCTCAACCTGACGCAGGTGGAGCCGGTGGAAGCGATCCGCCGGCTGATCGCCTTCACCTGGAACTACTACATCGAGCATCCGGAGTTCCTGACGCTGCTGAACAGCGAGAACCTGCACCGCGCGCGCCACCTGAAGCAGTCGACCAAGATCTCGGCGATGCACTCGCCGCTGGTGCAGACCCTGGCCGACGTGCTGGAGCGTGGCCACAAGGGCGGCATCTTCCGCGCCGGGGTGGACCCGGTGCAGCTTTACATCTCGATCGCCGGCTTGTCCTACTTCTACCTGGGCAACAACCACACGCTGTCGACCATCTTCAACCGGCCGCTGCTGGGCCCTAAGGCCAAGCTGGAGCGGCTGTCGCACATGAACGACCTGGTGCTGGGTTACCTGGTGCGGGACTGACGCGCTCCGGGTCTGTACCGTGGTCTGGCGCGGTGGCGGCCCTTAGAGTTCACCAGTCAGTTAACAACCGGAGACCGAGATGAAGCACGCCACCTTGTCGATGTTGCTGGCCGCCGCCGTTCTGGCCCCTGCCGTGGCACAGGCGCAATGGAAGCCGACCAAGCCGGTCACCATCATCGTGCCGTGGGCCGCCGGGGGCGCCACGGACCAGGTAACGCGCCTTGCGGCATCGGAGCTGGAAGCCAGCCTCGGACAGAAGATCGTCGTCGTGAACCAGCCCGGGGGCGCCGGCTCCATCGGCACCAAGGCGGCGATGGATGCGCCCAAGGACGGCTACACCTGGACCGCGGGCGCGGCCAAGCAGCTGGGCACCTACCCGGTGCTGGGCATGATCAACAGCAAGGTCGACGACTTCAACCTGTACCTGGCCGTCACCAACGTGTCGATAGTCAGCGTCAACCCGAATTCGCCGTACCAGACCTTCCCGCAGCTGCTGGAGGCGATGAAGACCAAGCAGGTGTCCGTCGCCACCGCGGGCAACAGCAGCTCGGGGCACTTCGCGATGGAGGCTATCGCCAAGGCCACCGGCGCCAAGTACCGGCACGTCACCTACGACGGCGGCAACCCGGCGGTGGTGGCCACCGTGGCCGGCGAAACCGAGGTCACCACGCAGTTGGCCCCCGAGCAGGCCGAGATGATCAAGGCCAAGCGGCTGCGCCCGCTGGCGGTGGTGGCCGACCAGCCGCTGACCATCGAGGGCTTCGGCACCATCCCGCCGATCACCGACTTCGTCAAGGACTTCCCCAAGGTGACCACCGGGTTCGGCATCTTCATCCCCAAGGGCGTGCCGCCCGAGGTGGTGGCCACGGTGGACAAGCTGTGGGCCGAAAAGATCGCCACCTCCGACAAGCTGAAGAAGTACGCCGCCGAAAAGGGCGCGCTGTTCACGCCGCTGTACGGCAAGGCGGCCTACGACGCGGTGTGGCCGACGGTGGTGACCGATGCCTACCTGCTGCAGGACGCCGGCCTGGCAAAGGTCTCCCCGGAATCGCTGGGCATCAAACGCTGATCACCTGATGGCGCGCCGCGATGAGCTGCTGAGTGCGGGCGTGTTCGCCGCCGCCGGCGCGGCGATCCTGATCGCATCGCTGCGCATGGACCGGCTGAGCGACCGTGGCATCGAGGCCTGGTCGTTGCCGGGCTTGACGCCGGGCGTGGTCGGCGCGCTGATGATCGTGCTGTCACTGGTGCTGGGCGCGCAGGCGCTGCGAGCCCCGGCACAAGGCGCGAACGACGAGCTGCCCGTGCCTGGCGCGCTGCGCCGTGCCGGCCTGGCGCTGCTGCTGTGCGTGCTTTTCGCCGGTTTCACGCTGGGCCATGGCCTGCCCTTCGTCGTCGAAGGTGCGGTTTTCATCTTCGTCTTCACCACGCTGTTCAGCTGGGCCGAATGGCGCGCCGAGGCGCGCGTGGCCCGCGGCCTGGCCCAGACCCTGGCCGTGGCCGTAGGCGCCTCGGCCTTCATCTCATGGCTGTTCGAATCGGTCTTCCTGGTACGTCTTCCGTGAGTTCATGATGGACGGCCTGAGTCACCTGGGCGCCGCCCTGGCCGCGCTGGCCGGGCCCTGGCAGATTGCCTATGCGCTGGGCGCCACGCTGGCCGGCATCGTCATCGGCCTGCTGCCCGGGCTGTCGGCCACGCTGGGCGTGGCACTGTTCACCACGCTGACGCTGAAGATGCCGCCGGGCGACGCCATCCTGGTGCTGGTGTGCGTGTACGTCGGCGCCATCTACGGCGGCAGCCGCACCGCCATCCTGCTCAACATCCCCGGCACCGCGGCCAATGCTGCCGCCTGCCTGGACGGCAACATGCTGGCGCGCCAGGGCCAGGCCGGCCGCGCGATGGGCATCGCCACCACCGGGTCGGTCGCCGGTTCGTTGTTCGGCGTGCTCTGCCTGGCGATGTTCACGCCGCTGCTGGCCGAAACGGCACTGAAGTTCGGCGCCTTCGAGTTCTTCTGGCTGGGCATGGTGGGCGTGATGATGTCCGGCAGCCTGACCGGATCGAACCCGATCAAGGGCTGGCTGATGGGGTTGCTGGGCATCTTCGTCGCCAGCATCGGCCTGGACCCGATCCATGCGCACCCGCGCTTCACCTTCGACCAGAACGAAATCAGCGGCGGTATCGGGCTGATCCCCGCACTGGTGGGTGCCTTCGGCTTCGCCGAGATCCTGACGGTGATGAGCCAGCCGAAGCTGAAGGCCGCCGTCAACTCGGTCGATTCGGTGTTGCCGAAGATCATGGACCTGCTGCGCTACTGGCGCACGATCATCCGTTCGGGCTTGATCGGCGTGTTCGTCGGCATCCTGCCCGGCGTGGGCGAGGACATGGCGGCCTGGTCTTCCTATGCCGCGGCCAAGCGCGCCAGCAAGGAGCGCGACAAGTTCGGCAAGGGGTCGGTCGACGGCCTGATTGCCGCCGAGACCGGCGACAACGCCGCCATCCCCGGTGCGCTGATCCCGGCGCTGGCGCTCGGCATCCCCGGTTCGGCGCCGGCCGCGGTGCTGATGGCAGCGATGATCATCCATGGCGCGCAGCCGGGTCCGATGCTGATGGTCAACCAGCCGCAGTTCGTCTACGACGTGGTTGGCATCACGCTGCTGGCCACGTTGTCGATCCTGGTGTTCGGACTGATCATGGTGCGCCCCATCCTCTGGGTGCTGCGCGTGCCGCGCGAGATCATCATGCCCATCGTCTTCGTGCTGTGCGTGCTGGGTTCGTACTCGATCACGCAACGCCTGTTCGACGTTTGGGTGATGCTGGGCGTGGGCGTGGCCTGCTTCTGGCTGCGCAGGCGCGGCTTTCCGGTCGCACCCTTCGTGCTGGGACTGGTGCTCGGCGACATCGTTGATAAATCGCTGCGCCGTGGGCTGGTGCTGTCCGACGGTAGTCTGCTGCCCTTCTTCACGCGGCCGATCAGCGCCGCACTGGCTGCGCTGGTGCTGGTGATGCTGCTGATGCAGTTCCCGGCCGTTCGCCGCTGCTTCAGCCGCAGGGAGGCGACCGCATGATCGAACGCCTGGCGTTGTGCAACGAGGTGCTTGTCCCCTGGGGCTTCGAGCAGCAATGCGCCTATGCGGCCCGGCTCGGCTACCGCGCGCTGGAAGTCGCCCCCTTCACGCTGGCCGATGACCCGATGGCGATCACCGACGCGCAGGCCGCGCACTGGGCCCAAGTGGCCGGCGACCACGGCCTGTCCATCAGCGGACTGCATTGGCTGCTGGTGGCGCCCAAGGGCCTGTCGATTAGCCACCCTGATGCGGCGGTCCGCCAGCGCACCGATGCCGTGATCGCACGCCTAATCGAGCTGTGCGCACAGCTGGGCGGCAGCTACCTGGTGCACGGCTCACCGGCGCAGCGCAACCCGCAGCCCGGCCAGAGCCCTGCCGACGCGCTGGCCCGTGCAACCGAGGCCTGGGTCAAGGCCGGCGAACTGGCGGGCCGGCACGGGCTGCACTACTGCATCGAACCGCTGTCGCGCGAGCAGACCTCGGTGCTGAACACCGTGGACCAGGCGCTGGCCATCGTCCACACCGCAGGCCTGCCAGGCCTGAAGACGATGCTCGACACCAGCTCGGCCGATGCCACCGAAGCCGAGCCATTGCCCGCGTTGATCGACCGCGTCTGGCCGAGCGGCGACCTGGTACACGTGCAATTGAACGACCGCAACCGCCGCGGCCCGGGCCAGGGTGAGGACCGCTTCGCGCCGATCCTGACGGCGCTGCGGCGCCAGGGCTACGGCGGCTGGCTGGCGATGGAGCCCTTCGACTACGTGCCCGATGGGCCGGGCTGCGCGGCCTGGAGCATCGGCTACGTGCGCGGACTGCTGGACGGCGCGGCGTAGGCAAAGTCGATGCAAAAGAACCGCAGCGGCTGCAGCCCCCGCAGCGGCTGCTCCGCGGCCCAGTCCTGCAGCGCCTGGCGGCGATCGGGTTCGCGCAGCAACTGCACGTCGCTGCATTCCAGCCAGAGCAGCCCGCCGTCGGTGGCACTGCGCGCGCCGTGAATGCCGGCTTCCTGCGTGCGCACCGCCGAGCCAGCGCCGTCCAGCGCATACAGCGCCAGCCGCGACACACCGGCCGGCGTCTCACCGCCGGGCAGCGCACCACTGTCGAAGCGCGCCATGGCCAGCACCGGTGCGGGCGCCGGCGCCGCGCTGGCCGACAACAGCGTGTAGACGTTGCGGTCCGGGTTGCGGAACCAGGTCAGCGCCTGCCGCGTCCACGGCGTGGGGTGGTTCAGCGCATGCAGGTAGGCATCGCTGACCAGCACCTGCTGGCCCAGCGTGTCGTAGCACATCAGGAAGCGCGTGGCATCCTCGGTTGCCAGATAGCGCCGGCCGAGCAGGAAGCCGGGGATGCCTACCCGCTCCGGGATGTGCTCGGCGTTGTGCCACTGGCGGTAGGCCTGTTGGTGCTCCGGCTCGAAGTTCGCCAGGAACACCATCAGCCCCTTGGCCTGCGACAGATCGGCGCTGCTCATGGCGACCCCCGCTTCAGAACCGGCCGGCACGCACTTCGTAGCGGGTGGGCTTGTTGATCTGCGGCATGCCGCGCTGCACCCAGTCGGCCACCCAGTCAATCAGCCGGCCCAGCGGCACGCGCGGGTAGCCGAAGAGACGCTGCGCCTGCAGCGTGTTGTTGACCCAGGCGTCAGGCTGCTCCACGCCATCGAAGCGCGGCGCCTTGCCGAAGCGCTTGCCGAATTCGTGCGCCAGCAGGCGCACGCTGGCAAGTTCCGGCCCACCGATGTTCAGCGGCGACGTGGGCGTGGTGCAGTGCCTGAAGGTGCGCAGCATCTGCACATTGCAGTCGCCCTGCCAGATGACGCTGGCATGGCCGGTGGCGATGGGGATCGGCTGCTCCTGCATCACCCAGTTGGCGATGTCGATCAGCACGCCGTAGCGCATGTCGATGGAGTAGTTGAGCCGCATCAGCCGGCCCGGCGTGCCCCACTGGCGCGAGCCGTAGGCGAAGGCGCGCTCGCGGCCGACGCAGGAATTGGCATAGTCGCCCAGCGGGCCGGGCTCCACGCTTTCGTCCCAGCCGTGCTGCACCACCGGCGCGAACGGGTAGACGCACAGCGTGGAGAACACCACCAGCCGCGATTCGCGGAACTCGCGCGCCACGATCGCCGGCACGTAGGTGTTCATCGCCCAGGCGAACGAGGGATCGTCGTTGGTGCCGAACTTCTTGCCGGCCATGTAGACGATGTTGCGCAGCTTGGGCAGCTTGGCCACGGCGTCCGGATCCAGCAGGTCGCAGCGGATCGTCTCGATGCCCCAGGACTCCAGCTGCTCGGCCAGGCCGGCTTCGGAAAAGCGCGCCACGCCGATGACCCGCTTGCCCGGCGCCGCGCGCTTGGCCATGCGGGCCAGCGTCGGCCCCACCTTGCCGCCGACGCCCAGCACCATGATGTCGCCGTCGACCTGCTTCAGGTCCTCCACCAGCTCCGGCGTCGGCTCGGACATCAGGTCTTCGAGATGCTCTTCGTTCTCGATGCGGTCGGGCAGCGCGGCGGAGGTGCTCATCGGCTTGTATCTCATCTAAGTAATGACTTAGTTGAATGCTAGCCAGAGGCTCCTGCGGGCGCTTCTGGGGTTTTCCCAGGGCGGTGGTCGGGCGGTCGTCGAGGGGAAACACCATCAACGTCGACTGCCGACGTGTGACCACTCTGGAAGGAGAGTTGCTAGTGCGGAGTTGCGAGCGCCCACTCGGCGCCGCCAGCACCGATGCCTATGCGCGTGCAGCTCTTCAGCGCACGCGCCATTGACGGTGCCGCTGCGCAGCAGCTCGGCGATGCTGGCAAAAAGGGATTTCCGCAGCCCAGGGTGCCAGCAATCCTCACGCCGCCTTCGGGTACAGCATCACGTCCGGCAGGCCATCGAAATGCGCGTCGCAGGTCAGTAGGTCCGCCCCCTGGTGCCGTGCCGTCGCGTAGACGATCGCATCGGCGGTGGCGAGCTTGTGTTGCCGATGCAGATCAGCAGCAAGCAAGGCGATGGGAGTGTCCAGTGGGATGACGACGCACTTCTGCGTGAAGGCGATCACCTGGTCTGCCACTTCCTCGCCCACCTCGCGCATCAGCCACTTCGACAGCTCAAGCTGCACGATGGTGGGCACGATGCACTGCGCCTTGTCCGGGAACTGCTTGCCCAGCTTCTGGCCCGGCGCACTGGCGGTGAGCCATTCGATCCAGGCTGACGTGTCGACCACGCGCGGCGCTGCCATCAGTAGCGATCTTTGCGGTCGCGATAGCCGTCCTTGCGCGCGCCCTTGGCGATGCCGGCCAGTTGCTGAAACTCAGGCACCGGCATGACCAGCACGCCCTTGCCTTTGGGGATGAACACGAACTCCTGCCCAGCCTGCCAGCACTGCTCCTCGCGCACGGCCTTCGGGATGGAAATCTGGAACTTGCTGGAAAGCGTGGCAGTGGCGGACATCGTCATACCCTCGAATCGATCGATCGCGATTCGTTAAGAATACACCCTAACGCCGTCCAAGGCGCACACCACAACACCGACCAGCGTCGATGGCGAGTCCGCGTCAGCCGGCATCCCGCCGCAAATACCCCAACACCACCGCCACAATGTGGTCCTCGTGCCGCTTCAGCGCCTTCGGCGTCGACAGGTTGCGGCCCAGGATGACCGACAGCGTGTACTGGTTCGACAGCAGGAAGTAGCCCATGCCGTTGAGTGAGATGAACAGGTCCTGCGCCTCGCAGTCGCTGCGGAACACGCCCTTGTCGATGCCGCTTTGCAGCACCTCGGCGATGGTGTCGAGCAGCGGGTTGTACAGCTTCTGGATGTACGGCGACTTGGCGATGTGCTTGCCGCGGTGCACGTTCTCGCTGTTCAGCAGGCCGATGATCTCGGGGTGCTTGACGAAGATGCGGAAGGTGTTGCGCACCAGCCGCTCCATCGCCGCCGCCGGGTCCAGGCCACGCACCTCGATGTCGCCGTGGTGGGTGCGCATCACGCCGTAGATGTGCTCCATCACGGCGATGAACATCTGCTCCTTGCTGCCGAAGTACTGGTATGCCAGGCTGACGTTCACGCCGGCCGCATCGACGATGCGCTCGATGCGTGCGCCGTCGTAGCCGCGCTCGGCAAACTCGCGTACCGCGCAGTCCAGGATGGTGGCCTTGGTGGCCGCGGCATCGCGCGGGCGTGCGCTGCGCGACTTCTTGTTCGCCGTCTTGGGCGCGGGGCGGGTGCTGTTCAAGGTGGGGCTCGACGGTCGCTGCCAAAGCGCCGCATTCTGGCAGCGCGCCGGCCCCCGCCCTGGTGCCGGCTCAGGGCTTGATCTTGCTGCTGTACTGGTTGGTGAAGACGTCGTTCACCGCCAGCGCCTTCTCCGGCTTGTTGTTGGCAAAGGTGATGTCCATCGTCTTCTGCATCAGCTCGGGCTCGATCCAGCCCAGGCCGTACTTGGCCGAGCGCTCGGTGACGCACAAGTCCAGGATCTGCGGCATCGTCGCCAGTAGCGTGGGGCCGTCCAGGCCCGGCACCATTTCCACCATCGCGTCGATCGACGCCTTGGGGTTGGCCTTGGCGTCGCGCCAGCCCTTGTGCGTGGCGCGCAGGAAGCGCTCCACCAACTTGGGGTTCTTCTGCAGCAGCTCGTTGTTGACGAAGTAGGTGTGGCCGTAGATCGGCAGGCCGAAGTCGGCCCACAGCAGGTGGCCCACCTCGCCCTTGCCCAGCACCTTCTCCCAGATGGCGTAGCTGGTGTACAGGTCGAAGGAACCATCCACCTCGTTGGCGGCCACGATGGCCTGCTTGCCTTCGGGCTTGATGTTCACCAGCGTCACCGACGCCGGGTCGATGCCGTTGATGGCGGCAAAGGCCGGCCACAGCACGCGATGCGAATCGGCCGGCGGCACGGCGATCTTCTTGCCCACCAGGTCCTTCGGCGTCTTGATGTTGGCGCTCTTGCGGAAGAAGACGTTGTTGCCGGCCTTGTCGTACACCACGGCCACCATCTTCAGGTTGGCACCCTTGCTGATGGCCGTCAGCACCGTGGGCGCATCGGCAATACCCACGTCGGCCTGGCCCAGATCGATCTTCTTCGCCGCGTCGGCCGAGCCGCTGCCGCGCAGCACGGTCAGGTCGATGTTCTCTTCCTTGTAGTAGCCCTTTTTCATCGCCAGGTAGATCGGCGAATGGTCAGCCAGATGGAACCAGTTCAGCTGCAGCTGCATCTTGTCCTGCGCCGCGGCGGGCAGGCTCAGCGCGATGGCGAATGCGCCCGCCAGCAGGCGCAGGCGGTTCTTCAGGTTTCGTGGGTTCACGCTCGTCTCCTGTTGGGGTGATCAATCGGTCGTGTCCTCACGGTGCGCCCAGGGCGCCACCACTCGCTCCACGGCGACGACCACGCCGTACAGCACCAGACCCATTGCCGAGATCAACAGCAGCGACGCGAAGATCGGCGCCGTCTCCATGGTCACGCCGCTGGTGATGATCAGCGAACCCAGTCCGCGCTCGGAGGCGACGAACTCGCCCACGATCGCGCCGATCACGCTCATCGTCGCGTTGAGCTTCAGCCCGACGAAGATGTAGGGCACGGCATTCGGGAAGCGGATCTTCTTCAGCACCTGCCAGCGGCTGGCCTTGAGCGTGCGCACCAGGTCCAGCATCTCGGGCTCGGCCCCGGCCAGGCCGACGGCGGTGTTGACCACCATCGGAAAGAACGCGATGGTGGTGCCGATGACGATGTTGGGCCAGATGCCGTAGCCCAGCCAGATGACGAACAGCGGCGCCAGCGCGATCTTCGGCAGCGTGTTGAACAGAATTAGCACCGGCATCACGGTGCGCAGCAGCAAGTCGTTCCAGACAATGACCACGGCCAGCAGCACGCCCAGCACCGCCGATAGCACGAAGGCACCGAGCACGGCGTACAGCGTGGCCAGGAAGTTGGCGCCCCACTGGTAGTTGCTGTTGCCCAGCGCCTTGAGCGCGGCCAGCGGCGACGGCAGGATGTATTCCTTGACGCCCAGCACCATCACCCCCACCTGCCACAGCACCAGCAAACCCAGGATCACCAGCAGGCTGGGCAGGTAGTAGACGACAGTGGCGCGGGCACGGTCGGCCCAGCCGGGGCCGTCGTCTGCAGGGGCGGTGGTGGCAAGGCTCATGGGTCGGCGATCGGTTGCAGCGAGTTCCAGTCGGGCGCAGCGCAACTGGCGAAGCCGGCGCCGCGGTGCAGCGAGCCGATGTGCAGCTCGCCGCCCTGCAGGCGCAGGCGCACGGCGCCGTGGCTGCGCTCGTACAGATCGGGGTGCGCGTCCAGGAAGGCCTGCTGCTCCCCTGCCCCCAGCGCCGCCATGCCGTTGACGTAGTGGTGGCCATTGCGCTCCACGTGCGTGATGCCCAGCAGCGACACCAGCGCCAGATCCTGCTGCAGCGCCAAGCCGGCCTGGATGGTCAGGTCCTCGGCGCTCATGATGAAGCGCTCGTCGCCGGCCAGGGCATTCCACCGGGCGCAGCGCGCGCGGTTCAGGATCGACTTGTAAAGGCCCTTGCAGGTCTTGGACGACACACCCAGGTAGCCGCGCTCCTTGCCCTGCACGAAGGCGTCGAGCGTATCGTCGGACTCGTCCAGGATCACCGGCTTCTGTGCCGATAGCGCGCTGACGTCCTGCGCCAGCGCGGCGGTGCGCTTGATCGGCTGCTCGATGAAGATCACGCTGTCGCACAGCCGCTGCAGGCCGGCTTCGGCGCGCATGCGCTGCCACAGCTGCTGCACGCCTTCGATGCTGTCGTACTGCTCGTTGCCGTCCAGCGTGCTGTGGTAGGTGCCGTCGATGCGGTCCAGCACCGAGGCGATGCGCAGCAGCCGGGCCACGTCGGCGTCGACATTGCCGGCCACCTTGAGCTTGAACCAGCGGTGGCCGTAGGTGGAGACCACCTCTTCCAGCGTCTCGGGCAGGCCGTCGCCGACCGCGTCGTGCGGGTCATTGGCGGTGATCGGGTCGACCAGGCCCACGGTGTGGCGCGCATCGATCTTCTCGGCCGGCCGCAGCCCGGCCAGGAAGGAGTCGAGCTCGAAGCCAGCCAGGTCGGGCGTCAGCGGCGTGACCTGGATGCCGGCCAGGTTGCTGCGGATCACTTCATGGAACGGCCGATGCAGCGCACGGCACAGCGCATCGAGCACGGCGCGGTCGATCAGCGCCGGCCCGTAGTTGGCCACCAGGCTGTTCAAGCCCTGATGCGCGCCACGGCCGATCTGCGCCCTGTAGTGGCGAGCGAAGTGGCCGAAAGCACTGTCGACGCCGCCGTCGGTGTACAGCTCGCGGGCGATGCGCAGCGCGTTGCGCAGCTGCTCGAAGTTGTCGTCATTGCTGAGTGCGGGATTCTTGTCGAACCACTTCGGCGCCATCAGCTCGGCCGCCATGCCCTCGGCCTGGCGGCCGTCCTCCAGCCGGATGCGTACACGCACGAAGGCTTGCGGCGCCGCAGTGAGCGTGACCACGCCGAAGCGGAAGGGCATGCGCAGCTTGACGGGGCGCTCGAACAGATCGACCGCATCGACGGCGAAAAGGGGCGCCAAGCTCATTCCATCCCCAGCAGCTTGTAGATGCGCCGCGTGTAGACCCCGAAGCCTTCCTGCGTCTTCATGTCCAGCGTGCGAGGGTGAGGCAGGTCGATCCGGAAGTTGTCGGCCATGCGCGCTGGGCCGGCGGTCATCACCACCACACGCGTACCCAGGAACACCGCTTCCGAGATGCCGTGCGTGACGAAGACGATGGTCTTTCCAGATTCCTTCCAGATGCGCAGCAGCTCCAGATTCATCTTCTCGCGCGTCAGCGCGTCCAGCGCGCCGAAGGGCTCGTCCATCAGCACCAGCTTGGGGTCGTGAACCAGAGAGCGCGCAATCGCGGCACGCTGCTGCATGCCACCGGAGAGTTCATAGGGGTACTTCTCTTCGTAGCCCGCAAGCCCGACCATCGCCATCAGGCCGCGCGCGCGATCGCGCGCCTCGCCCATCGGCAGACCCAGGATTTCAGCCGGCAACAGCACGTTGTCCAGGATGCGACGCCATTTCAGCAGCAACGGCGCCTGGAACACCATGCCGATGTCGCGGGAGGGGTCGAAGGCATGGGACGCCGAGCCGATGCGCACCGTGCCGCCGTCGTAGCCGTGCAGCCCGGCCAGGATCTTCAGCAGCGTGCTCTTGCCGCAGCCCGACGGGCCGACCAGCGCCACCAGCTCGCCAGGCATGACGTCGAAGCTGGCGTCGGAGATGGCCAGATGCTGCTTGCGCCCCGCCTTGTAGGTCTTGGTGACGCCGGACAGATGGATGAAGGGTTCGACCGTCATTTCATGCGCGCATTGGTAGAGCCTGCCGTGCGCTCACTTCAACTAAGTAATGACTTAGTTGAATGTATGCGCGCACCGTCGCGGGCGGTTTGGGGGTTTTCCCATGGTTCGGGTCAGGCGACCCGGGCATCCTTGGCCACCATCAGCCGCTCCAACAGCAGCACCAGGCCATACAGCAGCATGCCCAGCAGCGTGATCAGGATCACCGCCATGAACATCGCCGGCGTGTCCAGCGTCACCTGCACCTGCAGCATCAGGTAGCCCAGCCCGCGGTCGGAGCCGAGGAACTCGCCGACGATGGCGCCGGCCACGGCCAGGATGGCCGCCACCTTCATGCCGGCGAACACATAGGGCAGCGCGCCGGGCAACTGGATCTTGGTGAACAGCTGCCAGCGCGAGCCGCGCAGCGAGCGCACCAGGTCCAGCAGGTCGGGCTCCACCTCGCGCAGGCCGCGCGCGGTGGTCAGCAGGATCGGGAACACCGCGATCGAGAAGGCCATCATCGCGTTGGGGAACACGCCGTACTTGAACCAGACGATGATCAGCGGACCCAGCGCCACCTTGGGGATCATGTTCAGCGTCACCAGCAGCGGCAGCACCAGCGCTTCCAGCGTCTTCGACCAGGTGAACAGCAGCGCCAGCAGCACGCCCACCGCCAGCGCCAGCGCATAGCCGCCGAAGATCTCGGTGCCGGTGACCAGCGTGTTCGACCACCAGTCGTAGTTGGGCTGGAACAGCGCGTTCAGCGTATCGCCCGGCGACGGCATCACGAACTTGGGCACATCGCCCAAGCGCACGAACAGGTACCAGGCCAGCAGCAGCAGCAGGTGGGCCAGCACGCCCAGGGCGTACTGCTTCAGTTTGCTTTCGGAAGTGTCCATCGCGCCTTCAGTTCAGCCAACGCGCAAGGTTCTGTGAGACGAAGGCATCGTCGGACAGGTCGGCATGTTCACGGCACACCCGGTCGATCTCGGCCGCCTGCCCCGGCGACAGCGTCTCCTCCGGGTCCAGGCACCAGATGCCCTGCAGCAGCCCCTGGCGGCGCAGCACCTCGTGGCAGCCGGGGATGCAGCCGGCGAAGCCATGGGCCACGTCGAAGAAGGCGCTGTTGCAATCGGTGACGCGCGAATCCAGCGCCAGCAGCTCGGCGTCGACCCGGCCCGCTTCGACGGCCGCATGGATGCGCTGCAGTTGCTCGACCGCGCGCTTCGTCCACACGCTCCAGTGGCCGAGCAGCCCGCCGCGGATGCGCAGCGTGACCTGCTCGTCGCCGCGCCGCACCACGAAGGGCTGCAGCAGGTCCAGCACGATATGGTCGTCGTTGCCGGTGTACAGCGTCACCCGGTCCTCGGCGCGGGCCGCGGCCACGCCGCGGATCACGTCCAGCGTGCGGTAGCGGTCGAAGGGCGCCATCTTGATGGCGATGACGTTGTCGATGGCCGCGAAGCGCCGCCAGAAGTCTGCCGGCAGCGCAATGCCGCCCACGGCGGTCTGCAGATAGAAGCCGACCAGCGGGATGCGCTCGGCCACGGCCGCGCAGTGCGCGACCAGTTCGTCCACCGACGCTCCCTTCATCGCCGCCAGCGACAGCATGCCGGCGTGGTAGCCAAGGCCGCGCGCGATGTCGGCCTCGGCACAGGCCTGCGCGGTGGGCCCGGCCAGGCCGCCGATCATCACCAGCGGCGCGTCCGTCCACTCGCGCGCGCTGCGCATCGCCAGCTCCAGCACCGGCGCATACAGGCCTGCCTCTCGGATGGCGAACTGCGTGGAATGCACGCCCACCGCCAGCCCGCCTGCGCCGGCATCGAGGTAGTAGCGCGTCAGCGCGCGTTGGCGCACCGGGTCCAGCCGGCGCGATGCGTCCAGCGCCAGCGGATGGGCGGGGATGACGGTACCGCGCCGCAGCAGCGACAGCACGTCGGGGGGCAATTCGGACCAGTGCATGGGCATAGGGAAACTCAGTAGCTGCACCCGCGCCGGGCACTGCGTGAATACGGATGCGGTTCTCTATACTCTGATTCGCGAAATCACTAGTTGGTGAATTTACTGCAACGCCAGCCCCACTGGCAACAGGAGAGTCTGCAATGGTCAAGCACTTCGTCATCGGCGCCGTGTTCGCGGCAGCCAGTCTCGTGTCGCTGTCGGCGCACGCCCAGCAGAAGGTGGACTTCGTGCTCAACTGGGTGCCGGGCGGTGACCACGCACCGTACTACTACGCCAAGAAGATGGGCTGGTATGCCCAGGCCGGCATCGACCTGAACATCGAGCCGGGCAAGGGTTCGGCGCTGTCCACGCAGCGCGTGGGTGCCGGTGCCACGCCGATCGGCCTGGCCGACATGGGTGGCGTGCTGGTGGCCAAGGGCAAGGGGGCCGACACGGTGGCGGTGTTCAATGTCTACGCCAACTCGCCGCAGGGCATGTACTGGCTGAAGAGCTCGGGCATCAAGGGGGTGAAGGACTTCCCGGGCAAGAAGATCGGCAACCCCGCGGCCGACGGCGCGCGCGTGATGTGGCCGGCGCTGGCCAAGGCCAATGGCATCGACCCAAAGTCGGTCACCTGGGTGAACATCGACGCCAACGGCAAGCTGGCCGCGCTGAAGGCCAAGTCGATCGACGTGACCACCTCCTTCTACAACATCCACCACATCTTCCAGCGCGAACTGGGCGACGACATGGGCTTCCTGGCTTGGCGCGACGCGGGCCTGAACCCTTACGGCAACTCGATCATCGTCAACGCCAAGTTCCTGGCCGAGAACAAGCCGCTGGTGGACAAGTTCGTCAAGGTCACGCAGCGCGCCTTTGCCGCCTGCGTGAAGGACCCGAAGCCCTGCGTGCAGGCATTGGTGGAGGCCAACGGCGCGCTGAAGTTCGACAACGAGATGGAGAACTGGGCGCTGGTCGAGGTGCTGATGAGCGACAAGTTCTCGCGCGAGGTGGCGCTGGGCATCCATGACGATGCGCGCATGGCCGCCGACTACGAGCTGGTGCGGGAGTACATCGGCATCGACAAGCCCTTCGACGTGAAGAGCACCTACACCAACGAGTTCCTCGACCGTTCGGTGAAGATGACGAAGTAAGGCGGCGCCGCCGGGCTCAGCCCAGCTCGGGCCCGGCAGCGAGCACGATCGTAGTCGGATCGCCAGGCGCAGCCGATGCCCCGTGCACCATGCGCGTAAAGGGCCGCTGCTGGGCAAAGCCCAGTGACGGCAACAGGGCGTGCAGCATCTTCTGCCGGTCCACCAGGTCCACGTACACCGGCTGATCGGCCACGGCGGCCACCGACGCCTGCAGCAGCGCCTGCGCCGTGGGCGCATCGCCGGCCAGCAGTGGGCCGATCTGCACCGCCTCGCGGCCTTGGCGGCCGAGCACGTAGCCGCTAACCCGGCCGCCCCGCTCGGCCACCCAGGCCGCCG
>JAFLDH010000085.1 GCA_017302505.1 Burkholderiales bacterium | reverse complement strand
CCAGGCTGCGCAGCAGCGGCAGCCGGCTGGCGCCGAAGGCCGGCACATCCAGCGCATCGATGCCCGGCCAGTCGGCCTCCTGCAGCGGCCGCAGCCCGGGCCCGGGCGAGACGGGCGGCAGCGACCCGGCTTCGCGCCGGTACCGTGCGAAGCCCCAGGTGTCGACGAAGCCTTCCTGCACGTACACCGAATGGCCGGCCGGCGTGGCGTCCAGCACCGCATGGCGGCCCTGTGCCTGCAGATGGGCCAGCGCATGCCGCAGCAACTGCTGCGCATAGCCACGGCGCCGGAACTCGGGCAGCACCAGCACCATGCTGACCCAGGCGAAGTCCTGACCGTAGGGCAGCACGATCACCGAGGCCGCCAGGCGCATCTGGCCGGCGTCATCCACCGCATCAAGGCCCCAGCCCTGCCCCTGGCGCAGCATGTACCGCCAGTCGTCGGCGTGCTGGTTCCACTGCGCGGCCGCGGATAGCTGCAGTGCGGCAGGCACATCCTCGGCGCGCAGCGGCCGCGGCCACGGCGACGCCTCAGTACTTGCCATCCCGGGTGGAGAAATGCGTCGGCTTGCCCAGGCTGGGCCCGCCGCGCGCCACCCAGTCGGCCACCCAGTCGATCATCGTCGCCAGCGGCACGCGCGGCCGGCCGAACAGCGCCTGCGCCTGGCGGGTATCGATCAGCCAGGCGGTGGGCGCCTCCTGCCAGCTGAGCTGCGGCGTCTTGCCGAAGCGCCGGCCGAACTCGGCCGCCAGCCAGCGCACCGAGGTGTGCTCCGGCCCGGTGACGTTGATCGGCGTGGCCGGCGCGGTGCAGTGCGCCAAAAGGCGCAGCGCCTGCTCGTTGGCGTCGCCCTGCCAGATGACGTCGGCGTGGCCCATCGTCAGGTCCAGCGGCCGGCCCTCGAACACCGCCCGGGCCACGTCGTGCAGCACGCCGTAGCGCATGTCGATCGCATAGGACAACCGCACCATGCGCCCCGGCGTGCCCCAGGCGCGCGAGCCGTACTCGAACATGCGCTCGCGGCCGACGCAGGAATTGGCATAGTCGCCCGCCGGCGGTGTGGCCGGCGTGCCCTCGTCGGCGCCGGGCCCGTCCACCGGCACGAAAGGGTACACGCAGGCGGTGGAAAACGAGACGATGCGCGTCTCGCGGAAGATGTCGGCCACGATGGCCGGCACGCCGACGTTCATCATCCAGGTCAGCGACGCGTTGTCGGCCGCGCCGAACTTGTGGCCGGCCATGAACACCACGTTGCGCACGCCGTCGGCCACGTTGGGCAGCCTGAGCACCGCGTTGCGGTCGAGCAGATCGCAGGCGATGCATTCGACGCCATGCGCTTCGAGCGAGGCGCGCGCCTCGGGGTTGCTGAAGCGGGCCACGCCGATCACCCGCTTGCCCGGCGCCGCGCGCTTGGCCATGCGCGCCAGCGTCGGGCCCATCTTGCCGCCCACGCCAATGACCATGATGTCGCCATCCACCGCGCCCAGGTCGGCCACCAGCCCCGGCGTGGGCTCGGTCATGCAGTCTTCCAGCGCCTCGACGCTCTCGAAGCGCTGCGGTAGCGGGTTCACGACGCAATGCCCTCGAAGCGGTCGCGGCCCAGCGCCAGCGCGCGCATCTTGGCATCGGCGATCGAGCGCTTCAGCATCCAGAAGCCGCAGTCCGGGTGGATGTAGCGCACCCGCCCGGCCCCCAGCAGCTTTTCGGCGCGCTCGATGGCGCGCGCCACCTGGTCGGCGCTTTCCACGTCGGTGGCCTTGATGTCCACCACGCCCAGGCCGAAGCCGATCTCGGGCCGCAGGTCCTTGAAGGCGGCCAGTTCCTCGGGCGGGCGGTGCGCGCATTCCATGACGATGTGGTCGGCATGCAGCGCGTTCAGGTAGTTCATCAGCTGGTCCCAGGTGCCCTTCTGCACCGTCTGGCCGCCATAGTTGCCGAAGCACAGGTGCACCGCCGCCTTGCCCGGCACGGCATCCAGCATGCGGTTGATGGCGGCTGCCGCCCATTCCCATTCTTCCGGGTGGCCGGGCAGGTTGGCCTCGTCGATCTGCACGATGTCGGCGTTCAGGTGCTTGACCTGCTGCGCCAGCGCATCGCCGATGGCATGCGCCACCTGCGCCACGTCGCCGTAGTGCTTGTCGATCAGCGTCTTGGCCAGCATGTGCGGGCCGGTGACGGTGAACTTGAAGGTCTTGGTGGCCAGCGCCTTGGCGCGCGCGCAAGCCAGCGGAAGATCGAGGCTCCCATTGCCGATAGGGCCCACCACCGTGCCCGGCGGCCGGGTGCGGAACTTCATGCCACTCTTCGAACGGTAGGCGATCAGGTCGTCGAAGCTGAAGCGCTGCGTGATACCGTCCATCGGCCGCACGAAGTACTCGATCATCCCGTTGGTCTCGGGGTGGTTGATGTCGAAGCGGTACAGCTCGCCGTCGCAGACCACGTCCACGCCGCACTGCTCCTGCGTGTCGATGACCACGCGCGTCGCATCGATCAGCGCCTGTTCGGAGGGGCTGGCCACCAGCCAGTCGGGCACTGGATAGGAACCGACGACGGTGGTCTGGATTCTGGGCATGCGGATCTCCATCGTGTGTTAACTGTCTGGTGATGAAACATGCTAGCCAGCCCCTTCCAGAGCGTCAAGACAGGGGAAGCCTCTTTGGTGCGAGCTTGACGGCATCGCGTCTGCGTCGTACATTAATTCACCATCTGGTTATTAGTTTGGCCTGTCGATGAAGCTCAGCGAAGCCGATGTTGTGCGCTACCGCCACGTGGGGCACCTGACGGTGCCGGGCGTGTTCGGCGCGGACCGCACCGCTGCCATCGTTGCCGACATCGAAGCCTGGGGCGAGCAGTTCCTGGCCGACCTGCCGCCCGCGCAGCGAGCCTGGTACGTGGATGGCGGCGTGAAGGCGCGCTCGGTGCTGCGCAAGCTGGACAACCCGCACCACCACCGGCCGCTGGTGCGCGAACTGGCCCGCGACCCCGCGCTGGTGCAACTGGTCGAAGCCTTCATCGGCCCTGGCGTTTCGGTGTACTTCAGCCAGATCTTCTTCAAGCCGCCCGAAGGTGGCGGCCCGAAGCCGGCGCACCAGGACAACTTCTACTTCGGCCCCAACGACATCGAAGGCGTGATCACCGCCTGGGTGGCGCTGGACGACGCCACGCTGGAGAACGGCTGCCTGTACTTCGGCGACGGCACGAACCAGGGGCCGGTGTACCCGCACGAGGCACCGGCGGACGAGCCCTACAACCTGCAGCTGCCGGCCGAGATACTGGCCCGCCAGCCGATGTCACCAGCGCCGGTGCTGCGCGGCGGCGTGTCCTTCCACCACGGCAATACTTTCCACCAGTCGGGGCCCAACACCTCCACCCGCTGGCGCCGCGCCTGCGCGCTGCACTACGTCAACCGCGACACCTTCTTCGAACATCCTGCGCTGCCCTACGACGAGAGTCTGAAGCTGCGCATTTCCTGAGGACCCTTCATGGCTACACAACGCTTGGGCATCGTGATGAACGGCGTCACGGGGCGCATGGGCATGAACCAGCACCTGATCCGCTCGATCGTCGCCATCCGCAACCAGGGCGGCGTGGCGCTTGCCAATGGCGACAAGGTGATGCCCGACCCGGTGCTGATCGGCCGCAATGCCGAGAAGATCGAGGCGCTGGCCAAGGCGCACGGCATCGCCCGCTACGGCACCAACCTGGACGCCGCGCTGGACAGCCGCGAGGACACGGTGTTCTTCGACGCCGGCACCACGCAGATGCGGCCCACGCTGCTGGCCCGGGCGCTGCGCGCCGGCAAGCACGTGTACTGCGAGAAGCCGATCGCCACCAACCTGGCCGAGGCCATCGAGGTCTGCAAGCTGGCGCAGGCCTCGGGCCTGAAGCATGGCGCGGTGCAGGACAAGCTGTTCCTGCCGGGGCTGCGCAAGCTGGACCTGCTGCGCCGCGCCGGCTTCTTCGGCCGCATGCTGGCGGTGCGCATCGACTTCGGCTACTGGGTGTTCGAAGGCGACCTGCAGCCGATCCAGCGGCCCAGCTGGAACTACCGCAAGCAGGACGGCGGCGGCATGATCCTGGACATGATGTGCCACTGGCGCTATGTGCTGGACAACCTGTTCGGCCAGGTGCAGTCCATCACCTGCCTGGGCGCGACGCACATCGACCGCCGCTGGGACGAAGCCGGCCAACCCTATGACGCCAGCGCCGACGACGCCGCCTATGCGACCGCCCAGCTGAAGGGCCACAACGGTGAGCCGGTCGTGGCCCAACTGACGATGAGCTGGGCCACCCGCGTGCGCCGTGACGACCTGGTGACCTTCCATGTCGACGGCACGCACGGCTCGGCCGTGGCCGGCCTGCAGGAATGCCGCGCGCAGAGCCGCGTGACCACGCCACGGCCGGTGTGGAACCCGGACGTCAAGCAGACGATGAACTTCTTCGACCAGTGGCAGGAAGTGCCCGACGCGCAGGTCTACGACAACGGCTTCAAGATCCAGTGGGAAGCCTTCATCCGCCATGTGGCCGAGAACGCGCCCTACCAGTGGACGCTGCCCGAAGGCGCCAAGGGCGTGCAGCTGGTCGAGGCCGCGCTGCAGAGCTGGCAGGAGCGGCGCTGGATCGACGTGCCGGCGCTGGAACTGTGAGCATGAAGATCACCCTGCCCGCCGCCGACGGCTCGCTGCAGCCCTACACGCTGCGTGGCCCGGCCGGCTTCGCGCCGGCACGGCCGGGCACCCAGTTCACGCGCATCGCCTACTCGGCCGCGCACGTGGTGGCCGATGCGCGTGCCGCCATCGACCCGTGGCTGCAGTGCGCGATCGACTGGGACGCCACCATCGCCTACCGCCAGCGGCTGTGGCGCATGGGCCTGGGCGTGGCCGAGGCGATGGACACCGCGCAGCGCGGCATGGGGCTGGACTGGCCGACCTCGCTGGAGCTGATCACGCGCAGCATTGACGCGGCCAGGGACGTGCCCGGCGCCTTCCTGGCCAGCGGCTGCGGCACCGACCACCTGGCGGTCGAAGACGCGAAGTCGGTGGACGACGTGATCCGCGCCTACGAAGAACAGATGGCGGCGATCGAGAGGCTGGGCGGCAAACTGATCATCATGGCCAGCCGCGCGCTGGCGCGCGTGGCCAAGAGCCCGGCCGACTACGAACGGGTCTACGACCGCGTGCTGAGCCAGGCGAAGCAGCCGGTGCTGCTGCACTGGCTGGGTGACATGTTCGATCCGGCGCTGGCCGGCTACTGGGGCAGCGCCGACGTGGGCGCGGCAATGAACACCGCGCTGGGCATCATCGAAGCGCATGCGTCCAAGGTCGACGGCATCAAGATCTCGCTGCTCGACAAGGACAAGGAAATCGAAATGCGCCGCCGCCTGCCGGCCGACGTGCGCATGTACACCGGCGACGACTTCAACTATGCCGAGCTGATCGCCGGCGACGGTGTGGGCGCCGCGCCCACGCATCAGCACAGCGATGCGCTGCTGGGCATCTTCGACGCCATCGCGCCAGCGGCCAGTGCCGCGCTGGCCGCACTGGCTTCCGGGGACGAGGCGCGCTTCCACGCCATCCTGGCGCCGACGGTGCCGCTGTCGCGCCACATCTTCCGTGCGCCGACACGCTTCTACAAGACCGGCGTGGTGTTCATGGCCTGGATCAACGGCCACCAGGACCACTTCATCATGGTCGGCGGTCAGCAGAGCACGCGCTCGCTGCCGCACTTTGCCGAGCTGTTCCGGCTGGCCGATGCAGCCGGGTTGATCGAGAAGCCCGATCTGGCCATTGCGCGCATGAAGACGCTGCTGGCCCTGCACGGCGTCGAATCCTGAGCCGATGCGCGACTTCAGCCAAGACCATCGCTGGCTGTCGATCAACACCGCCACGGTGCGCAAGCAGCGTGGCGAGGACTGGCCGCTGCTGGACATCCTCGATGCCTGCGCCACACGCGGCATCCGCGCGGTGTCGCCGTGGCGCGACCAGGTGGCCGCGGCGGGGCTGCAGGCCACGGCCCAACGGTTGAAGAGCCATGGCCTGGAACTGTCCGGCTACTGCCGCGGCGGCATGTTCACCTACACCGATGCCGCGTCGCGACAGGCCGTGCGCGACGACAACAAGCGCGCGCTGGACGAAGCCTGCACGCTGAACGCGCCCTGCCTGGTGCTGGTGGTCGGCGGCCTGCCCGGCGCGCTGGCCGGCAAGGCCGCACACCGCGACATCGCCGGCGCCCGCGCGCAGGTCAGCGAAGGCATCGCCGCGCTGCTGGACGATGCGCGCGAACGGCGCATGCCGCTGGCCATCGAGCCGCTGCACCCGATGTACGCGGCCGACCGCGCCTGCATCAACACGCTGGAGCAGGCACTGGACGTATGCGACACCCTGGATCCCGCGCGCAGCGGCGCGTTGGGCGTGGCGGTGGACCTGTACCACGTCTGGTGGGACCCGAAGCTGCACGCGCAGATTGAACGTGCCGGCAAGGAACGGCTGCTGGCCTTCCACGTGTGCGACTGGCTCACGCCCACCACCCACCTGCTGGAAGACCGCGGCATGATGGGCGACGGCGTCATCGACATCCGCCGCATCCGCGCCGCGGTGGAGATGCAGGGCTTTGCCGGCTACAGCGAGGTGGAAATCTTCTCGCAAGGCAACTGGTGGCAGCGCGACGGCGGCGAGACGCTGGACATCTGCATCGAGCGGCACTGCCGCTGCGTATGAACGCTCAGGCCGGCTGCAGCGCCGTGCGCCGCGCCCGCCGCACGTTGAAGGCGCTGACGACCAGCACCCCCTGCAGCAGTGCCAGCGCCAGCCACACACTGCGGTACGCACCATGGTCCATCAGCGCACCGACGATCAGCGGCACCAGCGCCTGGCCGATGTCCAGACCCGAATAGACCACGCCGTAGACGCGGCCGGTGGCATTGTCAGGCGCCGAGGCCTTGACCAGCAGGTCGCGCGAGGGCCCGGCCATGCCGGACACGAAACCCATGGCGCCGAAGAGCACCGGCACCGCCAGTGCCGGCAGGTGGCCGAAGCCGACCGCCAGCGCCACGGCTGCCGCCGCACCGAAGGCCAGGCCGACGATGCGCTCGGCACGCTGCGGGTCGGACGCAAGGAATCCGCCGACCACCGTGCCACCGGCACTGCACAGCATGTAGACCGTCAGGCAGATGGCCACGAGCGAAGGTGGCACCGCGTGCAGCTCGCGCGCGGCCTGCGGCGCGAAGGTCTGCACCACCGACAGCGCGCCCGCGTAGAAGAAGAAGAAGGCAAAGCACACCCACACCGCCGGCAGCCGCAGGAAGGCCAGCGAGTGCTCCTGGACGGCGCCGCCGGCGGCCGGCTCCGGCAGCTTGTCGACACGCAGCTCGTCGCGCCACAGCCAGACGATGGCCAGCACGGTGAAGGCCAGCGCCGCGGCCACCACCAGCGCCACCCGCCATGACCAGGCCAGCGTCAACGGCACCAGCAACGCCGGGGCCAGCGCCCAGCCCAGGCTGCCGGTGATGCCATGCACGCTGTAGGCATGGCCCAGCCGCTGCTTGGCGACGCGGCGGTTGATCATCGTGTAGTCCACCGGGTGAAACACACCGTTGCCGATGCCGGCCACCACCGACCAGCCGGCCAGCATCCCATAGCTCTGGCTGGACGCATAGCCCAGCGCCGCCACGCCCAGCAGGCCCAGGCCGGCAAAGAGGATCGGCCGCGGGCCATAGCGGTCGACCAGAAAGCCCGACAGCGTCTGCACCACGCAGGAGACGACAAAGAAGATCGTCAGCAGAAAGCCCAGTTGGGTGTAGGTGACCTGGAACGCATCCTTCAGCCACGGGAACAGCGGCGGCAGCAGCAGCTGGCTGAAATGGCTGATGCAGTGCGCCAGGCCTACCAGACCGATGACCGAGGCATCCTTGCGCCAGTGCGGTACCGGCATCGTCAGGCTGTTCATCGCCACATCGTAGTGGATGGCAACGCGGCGTACGATGTCGGCCCTGAAGGAAAAGCCATGAGCGACGTGCTGTACGACTTCACCCGCCAGGACGCCAGCGGCGCGTCCTGCACGGCCCATGCGTGGGCCAAGGTGCCGCCGCGCCTGAATGCGGCCCAGCGCAGCGAGGCCATCGCCCGCGCCACCGCGCTGCTGAAGGCCCACGATGCGGTGCTGGTGGCGCACTACTACGTCGACGGCGACCTGCAGGACCTGGCGCTGGCCACCGGCGGCATCGTCGCCGATTCGCTGGAGATGGCGCGCTTCGGCCGCGACCATGCGGCCAAGACGCTGGTAGTGGCCGGCGTGCGCTTCATGGGCGAAAGCGCCAAGATCCTGTCGCCCGACAAGCGCGTGCTGATGCCCGACCTGGACGCGACCTGCTCGCTGGACCTGGGCTGTCCAGCCGACGAGTTCGGCGCCTTCTGCGACGCCCACCCCGACCGCCAGGTGGTGGTCTATGCCAACACCAGCGCGGCGGTGAAGGCGCGCGCCGACTGGATGGTGACCAGTTCCTGCGCGCTGGCCATCGTGCAGAACCTGAAGGAGCAGGGGCAGAAGATCCTGTGGGCGCCCGACCGCCACCTGGGCCGCTACATCCAGCAGCAGACCAGCGCCGATATGCTGCTGTGGAACGGCGAGTGCATCGTGCACGACGAGTTCAAGGCGCTGGAGCTGGAGCTGCTGCGCAAGGACCATCCCGATGCGATGGTGCTGGTGCACCCCGAATCGCCCGAAGGCGTGGTGCGCCAGGCGCATGTGGTGGGCTCGACCTCGCAGTTGCTGAAGGCGGTGATCGACGGTGCGGCCAAGGAATACATCGTCGCCACCGACAACGGCCTGATGCACCGCATGCGCCAGCTGGCGCCGGGCAAGACGCTGATCGAGGCGCCCACCGCCGGCAACAGCGCCACCTGCAAGAGCTGCGCGCACTGCCCGTGGATGGCGATGAATGCGCTGCAGGGCGTGGTCGATTGCCTGGAGCAGGGGCACAACGAAATCCAGGTGCCCGAGCCGGTGCGCAGCCAGGCGCTAGGCTGCATCGAGCGCATGCTCGACTTTGTCAAGGCGCACCCGGCCAGCGTGGCCCAGCCGCGCAGCGGCTTCGTGCCGAACATCGGGGTGGCCTGATGAAGTTCGACTCCAACGAAAGCCTGGAGCAGGCCCGCGAGCGCAACATCCGCGACGCGCTGCGCGAAGACCTGGGCACCGGCGACTGGACGGCGATGCTGGTGCCGGCCGGGCGCGAAGTCGAGGCTCATGTCGTGGTACGCGAAGACGCGGTGCTTTGCGGCCGTGACTGGTTCGACGGCGTGTTCGCCGCGCTCGGAAGCTGCGACGGTATCGACTGGGCCTATGCCGAAGGCGCCGACATGGCGGCCGACAGCGTGGTCTGCCGCATCCGCGCCGAGTCACGCACGCTGCTCACCGCAGAGCGGCCGGCGCTGAACTTCCTGCAGCTGCTGAGCGCCACCGCCAGCCTGACGCGGCGCCATGTGCAGGCCATCGCCGGTGTCTCGCCCAACCCGAAGGGCTGCGCGATCCTGGACACCCGCAAGACGCTGCCTGGCCTGCGCCAGGCGCAGAAGTACGCGGTGCGTGTCGGCGGCGGGCAGAACCAGCGGCTGGCGCTGTGGCACGGCATCCTGATCAAGGAGAACCACATCGCCGCTGCCGGCGGCGTGCCGCAGGTGATGGCGCAGGCGCTGGCGCTGAAGGCCGGCGTGGAGATCCAGATCGAGGTGGAGACGCTGGAACAGCTGCAGCAGGCGCTGGAGGCCGGTGCGACCAGCGTGCTGCTCGACAACTTCCCGCTGCCGCGGGTGCGCGAGGCGGTGGCGCTGACCGCCGGCCGTGCGCTGCTGGAGGTGTCCGGCGGCGTGACCTTGGAGCGCCTGCGCGAGATCGCCGCCACCGGCGTGGACCGCATCTCGATCGGCGCGCTGACCAAGGACGTGCGCGCGGTCGACTATTCGATGCGCGTGCGCGGCTGAGGCCGCCTCAGCGCTTCGGCCCTGGCTGGCGGCTGCGCGCGCGCCGCGTCAGCACCGTCGGGAAGCTGACCGGCAGCGTGTGCGGGAAATCGCGGCTGTAGTGCAGGCCGCGGCTTTCATGGCGCATCAGCGCCGAGCGCACGATCAGCTCGGCGCAGGTGACCAGGTTGCGCAGCTCCAGCAGGTCGCGCGTCACGCGGAAATGCGCGTAGTACTCGTCGATCTCGCTCTTCAGCAGCTTGATGCGATGCAGCGCCCGTTCCAGCCGGCGCGTGGTGCGCACGATGCCGACGTAGTTCCACATCATCAGCCGCAGCTCGTCCCAGTTGTGCGCGATGACCACCTGCTCGTCGGCATCCTCCACCTGGCTTTCGTCCCAGCCGGGCACGGCCACCGCGGCCGGCACCGGCGTGTGCAGGATGCGCTGCGCGCAGCTGGTGCCCAGCACCACGCATTCGAGCAGCGAGTTGCTGGCCAGCCGGTTGGCGCCGTGCAGGCCGGTGTAGGTGGTCTCGCCCACCGCGTACAGCCCCGGCAGATCGGCACGGCCGTCCAGGTCGGTGACGACGCCGCCGCAGGTGTAGTGCGCCGCCGGCACCACCGGGATCGGCTGGCGCGCGATGTCGATGCCCAGTTGCAGGCAGCGCGCGTGGATGGTCGGGAAGTGCTCCTTCAGGAAGGCCTCGCCCAGGTGCGTGGCGTCCAGCCACACATGGTCCAGGCCGTGCTTCTTCATCTCGAAGTCGATGGCGCGGGCAACGATGTCGCGCGGCGCCAGTTCCAGCCGCTCGTCGTGGGCGCGCATGAAGCGGGTGCCGTCGGGCAGCTTCAGCTGGCCGCCTTCGCCGCGCAGCGCCTCGGTGATCAGGAAGCTGCGCTCCTGCGGGTGGTACAGGCAGGTCGGGTGGAACTGGATGAACTCCATGTTGCCCACCCGGCAGCCGGCCCGCCAGGCCATGGCGATGCCGTCGCCGGTGGCGGTGTCGGGGTTGCTGGTGTAGCGGTAGACCTTGCCCACGCCGCCGGTGGCCAGCACCACCGCCGCCGCGCGCAGCGTCTCCACCCGCTGGCGGTCCATGTCCAGCGCATAGACGCCGTGGCAGCGCGCGGCCGCCTCGTCGGCATGGCGGTCCAGGTGGCGGGTGGTGATCAGGTCCACCGCCATCCAGCGCTCACGCAGCGTGATGTTCGGATGCGCCCGGGCCTTGGCCAGCAGCGCGTCGTGGATGGCCTTGCCGGTGGCGTCGGCCGCATGGGCGATGCGCCGCACCGCATGGCCGCCCTCGCGCGTCAGGTGCAGGCCCAGCGGGCCCTTCGGGTCGGCCGAGAAGGGCACACCCTGAGCCACCAGCCATTCCACCGCCTGCGCGCTGCGCTCGGCGATGTAGCGGGCGGTGTGCTCGTCCACCAGGCCGGCGCCGGCATCCTGGGTGTCGCGCACGTGGGAATCGACACTGTCGTCGTCGCCGAGCACGCCGACGATGCCGCCCTGCGCCCAGGCGGTGGCGCCTTCGTCCAGCTGGCGCTTGGCCAGCACCACCACCGGCCGGTGGTCGGCCACCCGCAGGGCCACGGCCAGGCCGGCCAGGCCGGCGCCGACGACGACGACCGTCGACGGGTCCGGCAGAACAGAGGCTGGGGCCATGGCAGGGGCGGTGGTGGGCAGGGTCGGCCATTCTACGAACCGGGCCCCACCGGCGGCCTACCCGGTTATGGGAGCCGTCGGTGTGCGCAAACGCACACCCGCTGACCCGGGCCCCCCCGTACACTGCCCCGCAAGCCCGCCCACCGCCACGCCATGAGCTACTCCGTGCAAGACCGCCCTACCCCGGCCGCCGGCTACGGCGAGCGTGACACCGAGCTGCTGTCCCCAGCCACCCAGGTGGTGGGCGACAAGGACGACTACCTCGGCAACGCGCCCAGCGACGTGGGCCGACGCATCTCCGAAGACCAGCTGGAGCTGTTCGTCGTCTGCCAGCCGGCCGAGGCCATGCTGCAGCAGTTCGGCCAGCTGGCGCCGGATTTCATCGCGCTGCACGACATCGGCACCGCCACCTCGGCGCGGCTGCTGGCCGCCGTGGCGGCCGCTTCGTCGCGCAAGCTGCAGACGCTGGTCATCCGCCGCCAGGGCTACGGCGTGGCGCTGGCCACGCTGCAGTTCGTGGAGCTGCCGGCGCCCCACGGCAAGCACCTGCGGGTCTACACCACGCAGATCGATGCCGATACCCAGACCCGCCACCAGCTGGCGCAGGTGCTGCTGGCCCACAGCCGGCTGGCCGTGGTGATGATCGGTGATCTGCCAGCCCACGCGTTGGCCAGCAGCCTGCAGCCGCTGCGCGAGGCCATCGTGCAGGGCCCGTGGCCCAACCGCGAGGTGCTGTTGGTGCCGCTGGCCGCGGCAGCCACGCTACCGACCCTGGCCGCAGGCATGGGCACGCCGGGCGGCGTGGCGGTACGCACCACGCCGCAAGTCGGCCGACCGGCTGATGCGTGGTCGTTCATCAGCGGTGCCTGGAACCGGCTGAACAGTGGTGTAGCCAGCACGCCGATGGCCCGGCCAACCGCACCGCCCGCCGTGCCGGCCTATGCGCCGCCGCCGATGGCTCCGTCCTATGCGCCCACGCAGCCGCTGGAACTGAACCCGATGCCTGTGACGGCGGCACAGGCCGCCCAAGCGCCGCCGCCAGCGCCGGCGCAAAGCGCATCACCCTGGGTGGACTACCTGCGACGCTGCGCCGCGATCAAGGGCGTCACCGAAGCCTGCGTGTTCGATCTTGACCTGCAGCGGTCACTGGCCCACAGCGGCACCCAGCGCATGGCTGACCGGCTGGCCGCAAAGGGCGCGATGCTGCATGCGGTGATCACCGACAGCGCGCAGGTGCTGGGCCTGCCCGCGGGCAGCCCGGACGCCGCGCTGACGCTGGACCAGCACTACCTGCTGCTGCGGCCGATGCCCGGCCGCCCGCGGGTGATGCTGCACCTGGTGATCGACCGCCAACACGGCAACATCGGCCTGGCGCGGGCGCAGCTGCACCAGATCGACCAGGCCCTGCTCGGCCAGACCTGAGCACCGCCACCCCGGCCGCCAGGGCCGAGGCTGGCGTCAGTGGACAACGCGCGAGAAGACGAACTCGCCGTTCTCGACATCCACCGGGATCACGTCCTTCGGGCCGAACCTGCCCTGCAGGATCAGCTTGGCCACCGGGTTCTCGATGCGCGCCTGGATCGCCCGCTTCAGCGGCCGGGCGCCGAACACCGGGTCGAAGCCGACCTTGGCCAGCTCCTCCAGCGCCGCCGGCGACACGTCGAGCTTCATCTCCAGCTTCTCCAGCCGCGCCTCCAGCACCTTGAGCTGGATCTTCGCGATGGATTCGATGTGCTCGCGGCCCAGCGCGTGGAACACCACGGTCTCGTCGATGCGGTTCAGGAACTCCGGCCGGAAGTGCTGCTTGACCTCGCCCATCACCGCCTCGCGGATCAGCTCGCTGTCCTGGCCGGCCATCTGCATGATCAGGTGGCTGCCCAGGTTGCTGGTCATCACGATGACGGTGTTCTTGAAGTCCACGGTGCGTCCCTGGCCGTCGGTCAGACGGCCGTCGTCCAGCACCTGCAGCAGCACGTTGAACACGTCCGGGTGGGCCTTCTCGACCTCGTCGAGCAGCAGCACGCTGTAGGGCTTGCGCCGCACGGCTTCCGTCAGGTAGCCGCCCTCGTCGTAGCCCACGTAGCCCGGGGGCGCGCCGATCAGCCGGCTGACCGAGTGCTTCTCCATGAACTCGCTCATGTCGACGCGGACCATGTGCTCCTCGCTGTCAAACAGGAAGCCGGCCAACGCCTTGCACAGCTCGGTCTTGCCGACGCCCGTCGGGCCCAGGAACAGGAAGCTGCCCAGCGGCCGGTTCGGGTCACTCAGGCCGGCCCGGCTGCGCCGGATGGCGTCGGCCACCGCGACGATGGCCTCGTCCTGGCCGACCACGCGCTCGTGCAGCTTGGCTTCCATCTGCAGCAGCTTGTCGCGCTCGCCCTGCATCAGCTTGCTGACCGGGATGCCGGTCGAGCGTGACACCACCTCGGCGATCTCCTCGGCGCCGACCATCGTGCGCAGCAGTTGCGGGCCGCCCTTGCCTTCCTTGGCGCCCTTGGCCTTGCCGGCCTCCTTGGCCTGCGCGGCATGCAGCTTCTTCTCCAGCTCGGGCAGCTTGCCGTACTGCAGCTCGGCCACCTTGTTGAAGTCGCCCTTGCGCTTCAGCTCCTCGATCTGGAACTTGATGCGGTCGATCTCTTCCTTGACCTGCGCGCTGCCCTGGGCGGTGGCCTTCTCGGCCTTCCAGATCTCTTCCAGGTCGGCGTACTCGCGTTCCAGCTTGGCGATCTCTTCCTCGATCAGGCCCAGGCGCTTGATGGAAGCTTCGTCCTTCTCCTTCTTGACGGCCTCGCGCTCGATCTTCAGCTGGATCAGCCGGCGGTCGAGCTTGTCCATCGCCTCCGGCTTGGAGTCGATCTCGATCTTGATCTTGGCCGCGGCCTCGTCGATCAGGTCGATGGCCTTGTCGGGCAAAAAGCGGTCGGTGATGTAGCGGTGGCTCAGCTCGGCTGCAGCCACGATGGCCGGGTCGGTGATCTCCACGCCATGGTGCACCTCGTACTTCTCCTGCAGGCCGCGCAGGATGGCGATCGTCGCTTCGACGCTGGGCTCGTCGACCAGCACCTTCTGGAAGCGGCGCTCCAGGGCGGCGTCCTTCTCGACGTACTTGCGGTATTCGTCCAGCGTGGTGGCGCCGATGCAGTGCAGCTCGCCGCGCGCCAGCGCCGGCTTCAGCATGTTGCCGGCGTCGATGGCGCCCTCGGCCTTGCCGGCGCCCACCATGGTGTGCAGTTCGTCGATGAACAGGATGATGCGGCCCTCGTCGGCGGCCACTTCCTTCAGCACGCCCTTCAGCCGCTCCTCGAACTCTCCGCGGTACTTGGCGCCGGCCAGCAGGCCGGCCATGTCCAGCACCAGCACGCGCTTGTCCCGCAGGCTGTCGGGCACCTCGCCGTTGACGATGCGCTGCGCCAGGCCTTCGACGATGGCGGTCTTGCCCACGCCCGGCTCGCCGATCAGCACCGGATTGTTCTTGCTGCGCCGCTGCAGCACCTGGATGGCGCGGCGGATCTCGTCGTCGCGGCCGATCACCGGGTCGAGCTTGCCCTGGCGGGCGCGCTCGGTGAGGTCCAGCGTGTACTTCTTCAGCGCCTCGCGTTGGCCTTCGGCTTCGGCCGAATCGACCTTGGCGCCGCCCCGCACCGCCTCGATGGCAGCTTCCAGCGCCTTGCGTGTCAGGCCGTGGCCGCGCACCACGCCGCCGAAATCGCTCTTCGCGTCGGCGGCGGCCAGCAGGAACATCTCGCTGGCGATGAACTGGTCGCCGCGCTTGCCGGCTTCCTTCTCGGCCGCCTGCAGCAGCTGGCCCAGGTCGCGGCCCACCTGCACTTGGCCGCCGCCCTGCACGCTGGGAAGGCCGCCGATCAGGCTGTCCATGGCTGTCTTCAGCGCGGCGGTGTTGGCGCCCGCACGGTCCAGCAGCGCCTTCGGGCCGTCAGCCTGCTCCAGCATGGCCATCAGCAGGTGCGCCGGCTCGATGTAGGGGTTGTCGCGCGCCACCGCCAGGCTCTGGGCTTCGGCCAGTGCCTGCTGGAACGCCGTGGTCAGTTTGTCGAAACGCATGGGAAAGACTCCTTTGACTGCAAGGGCATCTTGGGCAGCTGCGCGCTTTTTCAAGATGCAGGGCCTTCCTACAATCGTCCCGCCGTGATCCATCAGATCCAGATCAAGTACGACGCCATGGCCGACCGGCTGTGCATGCAGGTGCGCACCCGCCAGGGCGAGGTCTACGCGCTGTGGCTGACGCGGCGCATGGTGCAGCGGCTGTGGCCGGCCCTGCAGCAGGTAGCGGCCCGCCAGGCGCTGGGCAAGGTGCAGCCGCATGCGGTGGTGCTGCCCGAGGCGCAGGCCATGCTGGCCGAGGCGGTGCGCCAGCAGCCGCTGCCGCATTCGGACTTCAGCCAGCCCTTCAGCACCGAGCCGGCGCAGCGCCCGTTGGGCGAGGAGCCGATGCTGGCCACCGAGGTGGAGCTGCAGGCCCAGCCCGGAAGCGGGTTGCGCTTCCGGCTGGTGGACGACCGCCGCCGCCAGATCACGCTGCAGCTGACCGACGAGCTGCATGCCGCGCTGCTGCGCCTGCTGGAGCAGGCGGTGGCGGCCGCCGACTGGGGGCTGGCGCCGCCAGCGTCCGCTGCCGCAG
>JAFLDH010000084.1 GCA_017302505.1 Burkholderiales bacterium | reverse complement strand
CCTCGGCCGCCGCGGCCACGTGCGCGGCGTCGGCCAGCGGCAGTTCGCCGATCGTCTGGCCATCGGCCGGGTTCAGCACCGGGCGGCGGCCGCCGCCGGCCTCGTGCAACCACTGGCCGCCGATGTGCAGGGCCAGCGCGGGGTAGGGCGTGCTCATGGTGCAGTGCATGCTAGGGCGGGGATGCCGCGGCGGCCTATCGGATTTGCGCACCGGCGCGACGGGGTTTGCCCTCGGCTGAGCGCAGCCGCTGCAGAATGCTTGCGCCCGCTGCCGTCGCCATGCCGCCCGAACCTACCCTGCCGCAACGCCTGCCGCTGGCCGCCCCTGGCGCCTGGCAGTGGAGCGCGCGCACCGGCGATGTCGACGCCCAGGCGCAGGCCCAGCCGGGCTGGCGCCAGCACTACGAGCAGCTGTCGGCCGGCCCCTTCGAGGGCTGGGTGCAGCATGTGCAGTTGCCGGGGCTGCGCCTGGTGCGCGAGGACAGCCGCTGCGCAGTGCACCAGCGTGGTGACCTGGGGCAGGGCGCCTATGGCCTGGCGCTGCCGCTTTCCATGTCGGGGCCGGCCATCTTCAACGGCCAGCGCGTCGGCGCCGACGACCTGATGGTCGGCCGCGGCGACGAATTGGACCTGCTGACGCCCGAGCAGTTCTCGCTGATCGCGGTGGTGGTCGATGCTGCGCTGCTGCACCCGCTGTGGGCACAGCTGTACGGCAAGCGACCCTCGGCCTGGATCGAAGAGCAGCTGGTGCTGCCGGCGCGGCCGGCTGCCGCTGCAGCGGTGCGCCGGCTGCAGCGGCAGGCGCTGCTGGATCTGTGCGCCGACGATTCACCGATCACCACCGAGACCGCGCTGCTGCAGCTGCGCGATGCGCTGCTGATCGAATGGATCGAGGCGCTGCCCGAGCGCGTGGACGCCAGCGAACTGCCCACGGTGGCGGCACGCAAGCAGCTGGTGCAGCGGGCCTGCGCGCTGATGCTGGCGCAGGCCGACGAGCCGCTGTCGATGCTGCAGGTGTGCCGCCAGCTGGGCACCAGCCGACGCAAGCTGAACTACTGCTTCCAGGACGTGCTGGGCACCAGCCCGCTGAAGTACCTGCGCGCGCTGCGTCTGAACGGCGTGCGGCGTGAGCTGCGCGGCGGCGCCACCAGCGTGCAGCAGGCCGCGGCCCGCTGGGGCTTCTGGCAGCTGGGCGAGTTTGCCGCGGCCTACCGCCGGCAGTTCGGCGAGCTGCCCTCGCAGACCTTGAGGCTGCGCAGCTGACGGGGCGCGGCAGGCTGCCACAATCGGCGCCCGCAAAAAAACCGGAGGAGACCGATGCGCAACCCCTGCACCCGGCGTGGCCTGCTGGCCGCCTGTGCGCTGGCGCTGGCCGCGGCCACGCTGCCGGCCAGCGCTTTCGTCGGCAACCTGCGCGGCCCCAAGGTCGACGGCGAACTGGCGCTGCAAGGCCTGAGCGCACCGGTGCGCGTGCTGCGCGACGCTCACGGCATCCCGTACATCTTCGCGGCCAACACGCCCGACCTGATCCGCGCGCAGGGCTTCGTCACCGCGCAGGACCGGTTGTTCCAGATAGAGGGCTACCGTGCCATCGCCACCGGCAGGCTGGCCGAGGTGGTGGGCGCGGCCGGCCTGGCCAGCGACCGGCAGATCCGACTGCTGGGCCTGCGCCGCAACGCCGAGCGCCACGCCCGACTGCTGTCGCCCGAGGCGCGCGACTTCCTGATGTGGTACGCCGAAGGCATGAACGCCTACATCGGCAGCCACGACGGCGACCACCCGCTGGAGCTGCGGCTGGCCGGCTTCGTGCCGCGACCCTGGACGCTGGAGGACATGGTCACCGTGCTGCACTTCGTCAACTGGAGCCAGGCCGCCAACTTCAAGGCCGAGCTGACGATGCAGAAGCTGATCGACAAGTTCGGCGCCGAGAAGGCATTGCGCGAGCTGGCACCTGTGAACGTGAACCCGCTGCGCACGCAGCAGCCGCTGATCGTGGGCGACGGCGCACGGCCGCTGGGCGATGTGCCGCTGCTGGCCGGCCTGGATGCGCCCGATGCGCCGCTGGCGCCGCTTGCGCCATTGGCGGTGGGCAGCAACAACTGGGCGGTGGGCAAGAGCCGCAGTGCCAGCGGCGCGGCGGTACTGGTCAACGACCCGCACCTGGACGCGCGCATGTTGCCGGGCATCTGGCATCCGGTGGGCCTGTTCACGCCCGAGATCCAGGCGGTGGGCGCGGCGCTGCCGGTGGTGCCGGGCATCCAGGTGGGGCGCAACGCGCATGTGGCCTTCGGCGTGACCAATGCCTACGGCGACTCGCAGGACCTGTTCATCGAGAAGGTGGCACCGGGCCGGCCCGACCACTATCTGGAGGGCGAGCAGGCCAAGCCCTTCCAGCTGATCGAGGAAGTCATCCGCATCAAGGACAAGGACGCGCCGGGCGGCTTCCGCGAAGAGAAGATGAGCATCCGCGCCACGAGCCGCGGCCCGATCATCAGCGGGCCGATCATGGGTTACGAGGGCGAGCAGTTGCTCAGCCTGCGCATGGCCTCGGCCGAGCTGTCCGGCGGCGGCATCGGCATCGACCAGCTGCTGAGCGCGCGCAACGTGGCCGAGGTGGACAAGGCCGCGCAGGCCATGGACGTCATCTACTTCAACTACGTGTTCGTCGACAAGGCCGGCGGCATCGGCCACCGCGCCACCGGCCGCGTGCCGATCCGCGCCAGCAAGCAGGGCAGCCACCCCAAGCCGGTGGGCGCGGTGGACGACTGGCGTGGCTTCATCCCGCCCGACCAGATGCCGGCGATGCCCACCGCGCGCGACTGGGTCGGCACCGCCAACCACGACAACCGGCCCGACGGCTATGCCTACGACTACTCGTCGTACTTCGCCTCCAGCTACCGCATCCGCCGCATGATCGAGGTGCTGGACCAGGCCCGCGGCATGCGCACCGCCGACCAGTCGGCGCTGATGATGGACGACCAGAACCTGCAGGCGCCACGGCTGAAGCCAGCGCTGGTGGCGGCGCTGCAGGCCGACCCGGTGAACGCCGATTTCGCGCGCCTCCTGCAGGCCTGGGACGGCCGCGACGACAAGGCGCTGGCCGCGCCGCTGATCTATCACACGCTGTACGAACGGCTGGCCTACGAGACCTACGTGGACGAGATGGGCGACAAGCTGGCGCGCAGCTGGCTGGGCCAGTGGTACGCCTGGCAGGAGCGTTTCGACGAGCTGCTGAAGACACCGGATTCGCCCTGGTTCGACGACACCCGCACGCCGCAGAAGGAAACGCTGCCCGACCTGATCCGCCGCGTGGCCGCGACGGTGCGGCCCGAGCTGCAGGCGCGCCATGGCCTGGACCCGGCGCAATGGAAGTGGGGCGACGAGCACCGCATCGTCTTCGTCAGCCCGCTGCGGCGCAGCGGCGCCGGGCGCGACTTCCTGGGCTATGCCGAAGCGCCGATGAGCGGCTCGGGTGCGACGCTGCTGCGCGCGCTGAGCCCCTTCCTGGGCGGCTTCGAGGTGCAGTTCTTCGCCTCGATGCGGCTGGTGGCCGACCTGGGCGACGACGAGAAGGTGGAGGCGGTGGTGGCCGGCGGCGTGGTCGACCGGCAGTTCCACCCGCACCAGAAGGACCAGCTGCCCGCCTGGAGCGAGGGCCGGCTGCTGCCGTGGTGGTTTGCCCCCGCGCAGGTGGAGGCCAACGCCCGCCATACCCAGCGGCTGCTGCCGCGCTGAACCTGGAGTGCAACCATGGCCCGCAAGCAAGACAAGGGCAAGCCGGCCGCGCCGGCTGCCACGGCGGAGCCCGCAGGCCCGCTGTCGCGCAAGGAATACGAGCGCGAGCTGCGCCGCCTGCACGTGGAACTGGTGAAGCTGCAGCGCTGGGTGGTCGACCAGGGGCTGAAGGTCTGCATCGTGTTCGAGGGCCGCGACGGCGCCGGCAAGGGCGGCACCATCAAGGCGCTGACCGAGCGCGTGAGCCCGCGCATCTTCCGCGTGGTGGCGCTGCCCGCGCCCACCGAGCGCGAGAAGACGCAGATGTACATCCAGCGCTACCTGCCGCACCTGCCGGCGGCCGGCGAGATCGTCGTCTTCGACCGCAGCTGGTACAACCGCGCCGGCGTCGAGCGGGTGATGGGCTTCTGCAGCGAGGAGCAGGCGCAATCCTTCCTGAAGGCCGTGCCGCTGGTGGAAAAGGCGATGGTCGCCTCGGGCATCGTGCTGCTGAAGTACTGGCTGGAGGTGAGCCCCGAGGAGCAGACCCGCCGGCTCGCCGCGCGCATCGACGACGGCCGCAAGATCTGGAAGCTGTCGCCGATGGACCTGAAGTCCTACGACCGCTGGGACGACTACACGCGGGCCCGCGACGAGATGTTCGCCGCCACCGACGTGTCGTGGGCGCCGTGGTACGTGGCCCGCTCCGAGGACAAGAAGCGCGTGCGGCTGAACCTCATCAGCCACCTGCTGGCGCACGTGCCCTACCAGGACCTGGGCATGCCGAAGATCAAGCTGCCCAAGCGGCGCATCGGCCGCTACCAGGCGGCTGAATACCCGTTCCGCTACGTGCCCGAGCAGTTCTGAGCAAGCCCGGCCGCCGCCCGCGCCGACGGCATCACTTCAAATCAGGTTGATTGAACGCAAATACGAATAGCTCGTATTAACTGAGAATACACCGCCATGACCAACTTGCGGAGGGCGGGGTATGCAGACCAGGGGCCGATGGGTGGGGGGTGCGCTGCGGGCCACCACGCTGATGGTGGCGTTGCTGGTGGGCTGTAGCAGCGACAACGCGGACAGTCGATCGCAGAAGGCCCAGCTGGGTGACCGCATCTTCCACGACGCCACGTTGTCGCTGTCGGGCCGGCAGTCCTGCGCGAGCTGCCATGTCGCCGCGGCCGGCCATGCGCAGGACAACCCACTGGCGGCGCAGTTGGGCGGGGCCGGGCTGAACCTGCAGGGCACGCGGGTCGCGCCATCGATCCGCTACCTGGCCACCAACACGGCCTTCCACTTCGACGAGGAGGACACGCCGACCGGCGGCTTCTTCTGGGACGGGCGGGCGGCCTCGCTGGCCGAACAAGCCGGGGGCCCCTTTCTCAACCCGGTGGAGATGGCCATGCCCAGCAAGGCGGCGGTGGTGTCACGGCTGGAGCAGGCCGGCTATGCAGCCCAGTTCAGGGCCGTCTTCGGCGAGGACATCTTCTCGCGCATCGACGACGCCTTTGCAGCCCTTACCGAGGCCTTGCAGGCCTACCAGCTGGAAGACGAGGAATTCCGGCCGTTCAGCAGCAAGTACGACGCCTACCTGCGCGGCGAGGTGGCGCTGGGTGCGCAGGAGGCCCGCGGGCTGGCGCTGTTCAACGACCCGGCCAAGGGCAACTGTGCCGCCTGCCACCCGTCGGAGCGCGCGGCCGATGGCTCGCACCCGCTGTTCACCGACTTCAGCTACGACAACCTGGGCGTGCCGCGCAACCCGGAGATCGCCGCCAACGCCGACCCGGCCTTCTTCGACCTGGGTCTGTGTGCACGGCCCGATGGCGCACTGGCCGCGCGCACCGACTTGTGCGGCGCCTTCAAGGTGCCTTCGCTGCGCAACGTGGCCTTGCGCCAGGCGCTGTTTCACAACGGTCGCTTCAAGACGCTGCAGGATGCCTTGAGCTTCTATGTGCAGCGCGACACCTCTCCGGAGAAGTTCTATCCGCGCAAGGCCGACGGCAGCATCGACCTGTTCGACGACTTGCCGCAGGCCTTCAAGGCCAACGTCAATCGCACCGAAGCGCCCTACGACCGCAATGCGGGTGATGCACCCGCCCTCAGCGATGCCGAGATCGACGACGTGATGGCCTTCCTGCGCACGCTGACCGACGGCTGGCGCCGCTGAGTCCGGGCGCGCGCCTTCAGTCTTCAGTTGACCTGCCGGTCGCGCCCTTCCCAGTAGGGCGCACGCAGCGCGCGGCGCAGGATCTTGCCGGTGGGGTTGCGCGGCAGCTCGGGCAGCACGTCCACGCTCTTCGGCACCTTGAAGCCGGCGATGCGCTCGCGCGCCCAGGCGATGATGCTGGCCGGCTCGATCTGCCGGCCCGGCCGCGGCACCACCACCGCCTTGACCGCCTCGCCCCAGGTGTCGTCGGGCACGCCGATCACCGCTACCTCGGCCACGTCGGGGTGGCCGTAGATGGCGTTCTCCACCTCGGCGGGGTAGACGTTCTCGCCGCCGCTGATGATCATGTCCTTGACCCGGTCGTGGATGTAGACGTAGCCGTCGGCATCCAGGTAGCCGGCATCGCCGGTGTGCACCCAGCCTTCTCGCGTGAGCGTGCGCGCAGTGGCCTCGGGCTGCTTCCAGTAGCCCAGCATGTTGTTCGACGAGCGGGTGACGATCTCGCCCACCTGGCCGGTGGGCAGCGGCTGGCCGTCGGGGCCGACCACCTTCACCTCCACCCCGGGCAGCGGCTTGCCGGCCGCGCGCATGCGCGGGCTGCCGTTGGGGTCATGGTCCTCGGGCGGCAGCGCCACCACGGTGCCGGTGGTCTCGGTCATGCCGTAGGCCTGCACGAACTGGCAGCCGAAGGCCTGCACGCACTGGCGCAGCAGCGCCAGCGGGATCGGCGCAGCGCCGTAGAAGATGTACTTCAGGCGGCCGAAGTCGGTCTGTGCGCAGCGCGGGTGGTTCACCAGCATCTGCAGCGCCGCCGGCACCGCGAAGAAGCGCGTCACGCCCTCGTCGCGGATCGCGTCGAACACGCCGTCGGGCGTGAACTCGGCCATCACGCAGCCGCACACGCCGCCGGCCAGCGCCATGAAGCCCAGGCCCGTGCCGCCGATGTGCGCGCAGGGCATCGCCACCATCACCACCTCGTCATCGTCCCAGGCCGACCAGGGCAGGCCGGCATCGATGCCCGCCTGGCGCAGGCCGAACAGGTTGCGGTTGCACAGCTCCACGCCCTTGGGGTTGCCGGTGGTGCCCGAGGTGTAGAGCTGCAGGATCGCGTCTTCCGGCCCGCTGGGCGTGAAGGCGGCCGGTGCGGTGCCGTCGATCCAGGCCCAGGCCTCGTCGGCCGAGAACACGCGCTGCACGGCGGGCAGCGTGGCGGCCAGCGCGCGCGCATCGTCGGCAAAGCCGTCGCCGGCGAACAGCAGCTTCGAGCCGGTGTCGTCGACGATGAAGCGGCGTTCGGGCGCGGCCAGCCGCCAGCCCACCGGCGCCATCACCACGCCGATGCGCGCGGCGCCGAACAGCAGTGTGAAGTACAGCACCGCGTTCTTGCCCAGCCAGGCGATGCGGTCGCCGCGCTGGAGCCCGGCGGTCTGCAGCGCCGTGGCCAAGCGCTGCGTGGCGGCGTCCAGCGCAGCGAAGTCCATGCGGCGTTCGCCGACCATGGCCATGCGCTGAGGCCGGTCGGCCGCCCAGTGGCGCAGGAAAGCGTCGATGGTGAGCAGCGGTGCGGCAGCGTCCATGGGCGGGGCGGCACACGCGGCGCCGCAGGATGAGGATCGCTGCACTTTAGTGGCCACCGGCGCGTCATGGGCCCGGGACGATCCCGAACGCTGTTGCGCTGCTGCGCCGTCGGGCTGTGTGCGGCCCGGCGCCAATTGGCCGCTGACCTCCGGCAGGCGGACTTCATCAACGCGGCGGATGCGCATGCGAAGGCGACGAATCAGACTGGATGCGTGTGAGGAGATCGCAGGAGGACAGGGATGAAGACGAAATCGCACGTGCCGAATTGGGTCGCCTGCATGGCGGCCGCGCTGCTGGCTGCTTGCGGCGGCGGGGGTGATGGCGCAGACGCCGCAGCAGAGGCCTATGCGCAATGGGAGGGCAACGCCAACGGCTCTGTCGTCAAGGACGCCAGCAACGACAGCTTCGAGGTGCTCGACGAGGAGCGCGTGCTGGTGCACAACCGGTCGACGCGACTGGCCGAAATCCAGATCGACAGGGAAGGCGCACTCAGCTACCGCGGCGTGCTCCAGGGCGCCGTGGTGGCCGGCACGTCGACGACGGGCCGCTCGATCGCCGTACTCGAATGCCTGGACGGGACGCCCATCGACATCGTCGTCAACGGCAGCAGCTGGACCTGGAACTGCAGGCCCGGCGAGTCGACTGCTTCCCTGTCGGCGCCGCTGCCTGCGGCAGCCACCACCGTGGCGTCCGAGCCCCCGCCGACGCTGGAACCCTACGTGCCGCCGATCTCCGTGCCGACGCCCACGCCGACCCCGACGCCGCCGATGACGGCCGTCACGCCACCGGCACCCTCGGAACCCAGTCCGGCGCCGATCGTGCGCGTGCAGGCCGTCAGGCACGGCCTGTTCGACGGGCGCTACTACAAGGTCTTCCTCCAGAACCTGGGCAACGTGCGCACCATCTGCGACGTGACCCTGCAGTACAACCGGTTCATTGGGGGCACGACATCGGTCAACGAGTCCAGCTCGGTGTCGATCTTGCTCAACGTGGGCGAAAGCGATGCGGTCAGCTTCGACACGCGCGTCACGGATCTCAACTACGTGACTGTCCAGCGCTGGAGCTACAGCTGCAGGGCGTTTCAGTTGTAGCGGCCCGGCGGGTCTTGACCTGCGAACTGGCGGAAGCGGTGAGATTCGAACTCACGAGCCCTTGCGGGCTGCCGGTTTTCAAGACCGGTGCAATCGACCACTCTGCCACGCTTCCAACGCGGGCTGCATTGTGCAGCGTCGCCGGTTTTGCCTGCGTTCACATCGCTGCGCGATATGAACTACGGCGCAACGCCTGCGGCGTTGAACAAGACCGGTGCCTTACACCACTCGGCCAGCCTTCCCCAGATGTGTGGCCTCTAGTGTAGTTGCGCCACCGCGCCACCAAGGAACCGTGGCCGCGACACAGCGTCGGTGAGCTTGGGGCGAGGTCCGTTGACCAAAGGGTCGCGTCGATAATGCCTGACAGAGAGGAAGGCAACGATGCTGCTCACGATTACAACAACCCATCGCCCGGCGACCGACCTGGGCTACTTGTTGCACAAGAACCCTGCGCGCCTGCACTCGCGGCGCCAGTCGTACGGGGTGGCGCACGTCTTCTACCCCGAGGCCAGTCTGGACCGCTGCACGGCCGCGCTCTTTGTAGAGGTCGACCCGGTCGGCCTCGTCCGAGACCGCAAGGGGTTCTCTGCGACAGCCGGGCTGATGGACCAGTACGTGAACGACCGGCCCTATGCGGCGTCCTCGTTGCTGAGCGCCGCGATGGCTGACACGTTCGGCAGCGCGATGGGCGGCAGGTCGTCCGACCGACCAGAACTGGTAGACGTACCGCTCCCCCTCGAGTTTTCGTTTCCTGCTTTGCCGTGCCGCGGTGGCGAAGGCCTGCTCCGCACGCTCTTCGAGCCTCTCGGCTATGTAGTTGAGGCTCGTCAGCTCGGCCTCGATGAGCGATTCCCGAGTTGGGGTGCCAGTCCGTACTTCAGCGTGACTCTGACGACGACCTCGGCGCTGCATCTGGCGTTGACCCACCTCTACGTGCTCATTCCGGTACTCGACAACACCAAGCACTACTGGGTAGGCGAGGACGAAGTCGAGAAGCTGCTAGCCAAGGGCGAGCCGTGGCTCGGCTCGCATCCGCAGCGAGACCTCATCGTTCGTCGCTACCTCAAGCACCGGCGCAGCCTGGCCGACCTGGCGATTGACCGCCTGGTCGAATCGGACGGAAGCGCCGTCGAGGATGCCGAAGCAGCAGACGGCACCGAAGCGGTTCGCGGCGACGAACAAGAGCAGCGGCTCGAGCGAGGCATATCGCTCAATGAGCGGCGCATGGAAACCGTTGCAGCGGTGGTGGATGGGCTGCTTGCGAGCAGCGTCATCGACCTTGGTTGCGGGGAGGGGCGACTGCTGAAGCAACTGCTTCCGATGAAGGGCATCTCACGCGTCACCGGCATGGATGTTTCCCACCGAAACCTTCAGGTGGCGCGGGAGCGTCTCAACCTCGAGCGGATGCCTAAGATGCTGCAGGAAAAGTTGACCTTGCTGCACGGCTCGCTCGTGTATCGCGATGCCCGCTTCAGCGGCTACGACGTGGCCGCCGTCGTCGAGGTCATCGAGCATCTGGACGAATTGCGGCTTGGCATGTTCACTCGGGTGGTCTTCGAGTTCGCCCGGCCGAAGGCGGTGGTCGTCACGACGCCGAACAGCGAATACAACGTCAAATTCCCCTCGTTACCCGCCGGCCGGTTCCGGCATCCGGACCACCGGTTCGAATGGACGCGAGCCCAGTTCGAAGATTGGGCACAGCAGCAGGCCCATCGCTTCGGCTACGCCGTTCGCTTCGAAGGCATCGGCGATGCGGACGCGACTCTCGGGGCGCCGACCCAAATGGCCGTCTTCACCAACCAACAATAAGCCAGGCCGCAACTTGCACGTCGACATTCCAGAACTCTGCCTCGTCATGCTCGTGGGAGCCACGGGCTCGGGCAAGTCGACATTCGCCCGCAAGCACTTTCTCCCGACGGAGGTCGTCTCTTCCGACTTCTGCCGTGCGGCCCTTGCCGACGATGAGAACGACCAGTCGGTCACCAACGATGCCTTCGAGCTGATGCGGCTGATGGTGTCCAAGCGCTTGAAGCTCGGACGGCTCACCGTCGTTGACGCCACGAACGTCCAGCCCGCGTCGCGAAAGGGATGGATTGAGCTCGCCAAGGAGCACAACGTCTTCTGCGTCGCCATCGTGTTCGACCTGCCGGAAAAGGTCATGGTGGAGCGTCACGCTCAGCGCACCGACCGGCGTTTCGGCGACCATGTCATTCGCAACCAGCGGAATGACCTGGGACGCTCCTTACGAGGGCTGGAGCGAGAGGGGTGCCGCTTCGTCCATGTCTTCAAGCAAGCCGAGCAGGTGGATGAGGCCTCTGTCGGCAGGACTCGCCTTTGGACGAACCTCCGCTCCGAGAAGGGGCCGTTCGACATCGTCGGCGACGTTCATGGTTGCCTGGACGAAGTTCTTGAGCTAACTCAGAAGCTCGGATACGAAGTTGCACAAAGCGAAGATGGCTGGCAGGTCCGGCATCCGGAAGGGCGCAAGCTCGTCTTCGTCGGTGACCTGGTTGACCGGGGGCCAGATTCGCCAGGCGTTGTGCGCTTCGTTCAAGCAGTCGTCGCTTCCGGTGCGGGCTGTTGCGTCGCGGGGAACCACGATGTCAAGTTGGCGCGGGCACTCATGGGCAAGGACGTGAAGGTCACGCACGGGCTCGAGCGCTCGCTGGAGCAGTTGGAGGGTGCAGGGAGCGATGCCAAGCGCAATATCGCGAAGTTCCTGGATGGGCTCATCAGCCACTACGTCATGGACGAGGGGAAGCTGGTCGTTGCCCACGCCGGACTCAGCGAGGAGTTGCAGGGGCGTTCATCGGCACGAGTTCGCTCCTTTGCCATGTATGGCGAGACAACGGGCGAGACCGACGAATTCGGCCTGCCGGTCCGGTACAACTGGGCCCAGTCGTATCGCGGAAAGGCCATGGTCGTTTACGGCCACACGCCCGTGCCCGAGGCCGAATGGCTCAACAACACCATCTGTCTCGATACGGGCTGCGTGTTTGGCGGAAGGCTGACGGCCTTGCGCTATCCCGAGAAGGAACTGGTCTCCGTCCCGGCGGCGCGCGAATACTACCCACCCGTAAAGCCGTTGGTCGCTACCGCTCCGCAGTTGTCTGCGCAGTTGGCGGCCGACGACATGCTGGACTTCGCTGACGTGTCCGGCAAGCGATACATCAAGACGGAAGTGTTTGGCACCGTCCAGATTCGCGAAGAGAACGCGGCCGCGGCCCTGGAAGTGATGAGCCGGTTCGCCGCCAATCCGAGGTGGCTCATCTACCTGCCTCCGACCATGTCACCCAGCGAGACATCCTCGGAGCCCAACCTGCTCGAGCACCCCATTGAGGCGCTGGCCTACTATCGGAAGAACGGTGTGGCGCGCGTGGTCTGCGAAGAGAAGCACATGGGCTCGCGCGCCGTGGTTATCGTCTGCAAGAGCGCAGATGTTGCTCTTCGTCGCTTCGGAGTCGCGGACGAAGGCATCGGCATCGTCTACACGCGGACGGGGCGAAGCTTCTTCTCGGACAAGGCCGTTGAACAAGCACTGCTCTCCCAGGTGGCAGACGCCGTCGAGCAGGCTGGTCTGTGGGGGGAGTTGTCGACCGACTGGCTCTGTCTGGACTGCGAATTGATGCCTTGGTCGGCCAAGGCTATCGAGCTCATCAAGACGCGGTATGCGCCGGTGGCAGTTTCCGGGACCGAAATGCTCGCGAAGCTGCAGGACTTGCTCCGCCAGGCGGAGAAGCAAGGGCGGACGTTTGAGGCCCTGCAGGGGCCCACCGCGGAGCGACTGCAGTCCGTGAAGCAGTATCGCGACGCGTACGGCCGATACTGCTGGGACGTCTCCGGCTTGACAAACATTCGGCTCGCGCCGTTCCATTTGCTCGCGGCAGAAGGCCAGATATTCGTTGACCGAAACCACGACTGGCACATGACGATGTTGGGCAAGTTGGCCGCCGCACAGCCTTCGCTCATAGTGGCGACCCCGTATCGAGTCGTGAACCTCGAAGACGCGGCGGACTGCGCCAATGCCATCGACTGGTGGAAGGCTCTCACCGGCGAGGGTGGCGAGGGGATGGTCGTGAAGCCGCTGGACTACATCGCCCGCGGCAGGAAGGGGCTGCTGCAGCCAGCAATCAAGTGCCGCGGCCCCGAATATCTGCGCATCATCTATGGTCCGGAATACCTGAGGCCGGCCAACCTCGAGCGCTTGAGGGAGAGAGGCGTGACGGGAAAACGCAGCTTGGCCCTAAAGGAGTTCGCGCTTGGCGTCGAGTCGCTTTCGCGATTCGTCCGGAAGGAACCCTTGAGAAGCGTGCACGAGTGCGCTTTCGGCGTGCTTGCCCTGGAGAGCGAGCCCATCGACCCACGCTTGTAGAAGGATGCGGCGGCTCGGCTATACGACGAAAGCAGTCCGGCGCTGCTGAGCCAGCGGTGCCTCACGCACTGCGCGCTCAAACGCCGTCCTGTCGCCGATGAAGACGACCTGCCGAATGCCTCGGGTGAGTGCCGTGTAGACGAGGGCATGGTCCAAGATGCGCGACTCCGAAATGACCACGACGACGCGCTTGAACTGGCCGCCTTGGGCCTTGTGCACCGAGATGCTTTGCCTGCATTCACATCGCCGCGCGATATGAACTGCGGCGCAACGCCTGCGGCGTTGAACAAGACCGGTGCAATCGACCACTCTGCCACGCTTCCAACGCGGGCTGCATTGTGCGCGACTTCGTCTTCAGCCCGGCGCCTGTGCCTGTGCGCAGCGCACCTGGATCCACTCGCGCCGGCCGCCGTCGACACGCACGGCGCTGAGCTGCCCACCCCACACGCAGCCGGTGTCCAGCGCCAGCAGGTCGGGCCGGTCGATGCGGCCCAGCGTCGACCAGTGGCCGAAGGCGATCGGCGTGCCCGCCGTGCGCCGGCCCGGCACACCGAACCACGGCAGGTAGCCCGGCGGCGCAGCGTCGGCGCCTTCCTTGGCCTTCAGTTCCAGCCGGCCCTCGGGCGTGCAGAAGCGGATGCGCGTGAGCACGTTGATCACGAAGCGCCAGCGTTCCGGGCCTTGCAGGCTGTCGCTCCACTGCGCCGGCTCGTTGCCGTACATCTGCTGCAGCATCTCGCCCAAGGCCGGGCCGCGCAACAGCGCCTCGATCTCGGCCGCCAATGCCAGCGTGGTCGCGGCGTCCCACTGCGGCACCACGCCGGCGTGCACCAGCAGCCAGCCGTCGCGCATCAGCGCCATGCGCTGCTGGCGCAACCAGTCGAGCCAGGCGTCGCGCTTCTTTGAATCGAGGATGTCGTCCAGCGTGTCGTCCTTGCGCCGCTTGCGCACGCCGTGGGCCACGGCCAGCAGGTGCAGGTCGTGGTTGCCCAGCAGGCAGCTGGCGGCGTCGCCCAGGTCGCGCAGCCGCTTCAGCGTGCCTAGCGAATCGGGCCCGCGGTTGACCAGGTCGCCCAGCACCACCAGCCGGTCGCGCGAGGGCGAGAAGCCGATCTCGGCCAGCAGCCGCTCGAAGGCGTCGCAGCAACCCTGCAGGTCGCCTATCAGGTAATCCATGAGGTGATTCTGCTACGCTGCGGCCCTTTTCCCGGCCTGCTGCCCCGCGCGGGCGGCCCTGCATGGACTTCGTTCTGCTGTTTTTCCTGATTCTGCTGAATGGCGTGTTCGCCATGTCCGAGATGGCGCTCACTGCCAGCCGCAAGGCGCGGCTGCAGGTCATGGTGGAAGGCGAGGAACCCGGGGCGCGGGCCGCGATGGACCTGCACGAGCACCCCACCAAGTGGCTGTCGACGGTGCAGATCGGCATCACCTCGATCGGCGTGCTCAACGGCATCGTCGGCGAGGCCGCCTTTGCCGAGCCCTTTGCACGCTGGCTGCAGCAGGTGCTGCCACTGTCGCCCCAGGCGGCCGCGCTCAGCGCCACCGGCCTGGTGGTGGCCACCATCACCTTCCTGACGATCATCTTCGGCGAGCTGGTGCCCAAGCGGGTGGGCCAGATGTTCCCCGAGACAGTGGCCCGGCTGGTGGCGCAGCCGATGAACTGGCTGTCCACCGCCACCCGGCCTTTCGTCTGGCTGCTGGGCGCCAGCACCGAGGCGGTGCTGCGCGTGCTGGGCATTCGCGGCGGGCCCACGCGCAGCGTCACCGAAGAGGAGATCGCCGCCAGCCTGGAAGAGGGCGTGGATGCCGGCGTGATCGAGGCGCAGGAACACCAGCTGGTGCGCAACGTGTTCCGCCTGGACGACCGGCAGATCGGCTCGATGATGATCCCGCGGGCCGACATCGTCTGGCTGGACGCCGGCGCGCCCTTCGAGCAGATGCTCGAGCGCATGGTGCAAAGCGGCCGCTCGCGCTACCCGGTGTGCCGCGGCAGCCTGGACGACGTGATCGGCGTGGTGGCCGCGCACACGCTGCTGCCCACGCTGGCGCAGGGCCAGCAGCCTGACCTGAACGCGCACCTGAAGCCGCCGGTCTTCGTGCCGGAGACGCTGTCCGGCATGGAGCTTCTGGAGCACTTCCGCCAGACCAGCGCCGACATGGTGTTCGTGGTGGACGAGTACGGCGCGGTGCAGGGCGTGATCACCGAGCGCGATCTGCTGGAGGCGATCACCGGCGAGTTCGTCGGCGCCGATCCGGGCGAGGAAGCCTGGGCCACCCAGCGCGCCGACGGCAGCTGGCTGATGGACGGGCTGATCCCGATCCCCGAGCTGAAGGACCGGCTGGACATCAAGGAAGTGCCCGAAGAGGAACGCGGCCGATACAACACGCTGGCCGGCATGGTGATGCTGCTGCTGGGCCGGCTGCCGGCCACCGGCGACAGCGTCGAATGGGACGGCTGGCGTTTCGAGGTGGTGGACCTGGACGGCAAGCGCGTGGACAAGCTGCTGGTGCAGCGCACCGAGGAACCGGGGGAGAGCAAGGCATGATCATCGGCAACCTGCACCGCCAGATGGTGGCGGTGGACCGCCAGCTGCACCGCCAGCTGCGCATCCACCAGCCGAAGATGGACTGGTCGGTGGCGGCCGAACTGAACGCGCTGTTCGTCGCCGGCGCCGAGTTCGGCGACGTCTGCCGCGAATACCCGATCCTGTTCGTGCGCGCCGGGACCGACCCGCAGGGCAAGCCGCAGGTGGCGCCGATCGCCGCCTTCGGCCTGGCACCGAAGGAGAACCTGTTCCTGCGCGGCAGCGAGTGGCGGGCCCACTACGTGCCGGCGCTGCTGCGCGCCTATCCCTTTGCGCTGGGCCGCGTCGGGCCCGACCAGCGCGGCGTGCTGTCCATCGACATCGGCTGGAAGGGCCTGTCGCAGACCGAGGGCGTGCCGCTGTTCGACGAGGCCGGCGAGCCCACCGAACACCTGAAGACCATGACCCAGCAGCTGCAGCAGATCGAGCTGGAGGTGCAGCGCACCCGCGAGCTGGGCCGCTTGCTGCTGGACAAGGACCTGCTGCGCGAGATGCGCTTCGACGCCGACCTGCCCGGCGGCGAGAAGCTCAAGGTCGACGGCTTCTTCACCGTCGACGAGAAGCAGCTGGCCAAGCTGTCGGATGCCGACCTGCTGGCCTTGCACAAGAGCGGCGTGATGGGTCTCGTCTACGCCCACCTCGTGTCGATGGGCAATCTGCGCAAGATGGTGCAGTGGCGCATCGACGCGCTGCCGGCGGCCGCTCAGGCCGGCGTAGCCCCCAGCTGACGCGACAGCTCGTCGGCGCTGCGCCGCAGCACCTGCGCCACGGCGCCGTCGGCGCGGCTGTCGAACAC